>JBFILZ010000017.1:0-34321 GCA_041611945.1 Bacillus sp. (in: firmicutes) | reverse complement strand
TAAGGTTGTTGATTATTTAGTTGGGGATGAAGTATTTTTCTTTAAGAATTTAATGATGAATTCACGCAATGGAAATTATACCTTCAAATGGGATGATAGTGATGTGACCATTAATAGCATCATACTTGATAGAAAGTTTAAAGTGAACGATGCTTTGAGCAACCCCACAATTTCCATAGATGTAAAAATAGGCGGGGAAATAACAGAGTTTTCAGGTGATAAATTGACCATAAAAGTAATAAAAGAAATTCAAGAAAATTTTTCTAGATTAATAATAGATAAAACTGAATCCTTACTAGCGCGGTTTCAGAAACAGGGGATTGACCCAGTCGCTTTAGGACATATGGCAAAGACGAAAACGAGAAATTTCGATGAAAAAAAATGGGATGACTTGTATCCAACTGCTACTATTCAAGTTAACGCAGAGGTTATTATTACCGCAACTGGAGTCATTGAGTAGGAATTACTTTGTTGTTAAATAAGTAAAAAAATCTCTCATTGGGAAAAAATGTAATAGGTTTTTTTATACAATATGCTGAATGAGCCTGGTACTTTGTAAAAGCTTCTTTTTTACAAAAAGATTCTGTTCAAGTCCAAACTTTTTCAAACGGTAGTTAATTGAAGTGGAAGGATGCGCTACTCCGGCGGGAGCAGCGGACAGGTGAGACACTGAAGGCGCAAGTGAAGAGCTGGCTCACCGCCCGCCCCGCGGAAAAGTCAGCACCCTGGAGCTGAAATCAACTACAATGTTTTAAAGAACCAACAAAAAAGGAAATAATAAATGTGTAAATCTACTAAATACGTAGCGTAAATAAAGGCATAATTAAAAGGAAATGGTTAGAACGGTAAGACTTACCTTAGCTTTTAGAGAGGAAAGTGTGATATTTTATTACTATATTAATAATTTAATGTGCTTAATGATACAAAGGTGGTTAGTAAATGAAAGTAGTTACTGCAGCAACCCATGAACAAGAATGCTTCATTGAAGAACTGGTAAACTATATGTACACTGAAATTTTTCCACATTATTTTTCGGACGAGTACATAAAAGAACTTAGGGGAATATCTGTCCTTATTCCAGACCAACCTGATTTATATAACGGTACACTTAAAGAGGCTTTCCAATTGATTTCTGGAATGCAGGCTATTATTGCGGTTATTGAATCAATATCAACAACAGATGACATAGAGAATCATCGGGAAATTTTTGAAAAGAATGCTAATATTATCGAGGAATATGGCTATAAGTTCCCATTAACTATTGATCAATTTATTAATCTAAAAGAAGATTGCATAAGTTTATTCTCAAAACCTACTAGCCAATATTTAATGTAACCAAAAAAGCATCGAGCAATTCGATGCTTCTTTCTTTTTCTTATTTCCACTGTTCAAACCAAACACGAAATTTTTCATCTGGGACTTTTCCGACCACTCGATCAATCTCTACACCATTTTCAAAATGGATTACAGTTGGTGTGCTTTTTATATTGTATTGCTTCCAGCCATTTTCGAATTCAAGTAGATTGTATAGTGGAAGATCTAATCCTATTTCTTTTGCCATTGGGACGATAATTGGAGAGGTCTCACGACAATGTGAACAGGTAGGACTATAAAAATAAACAGTCAAACTATCATTGTTGTTAATCTTTTCCTCTAATTCATCAGGTAAAATTTGATTTTGATAATTTGGATCGTCAAGCTGAGCAATTGTAGCAGGATTTAGTTCGCTTTTTTTGAATTTATTTCCTTCTGAAGCCTGTTGATTCGAAAATTTAGTGACAAAAGCAAGGGCAGCAAATAATGCAATTATTATAACAAGAAATGTGATTACTTTTTTCATATTAAAGCTCCTTTCGCATGGTGATTATTACTAAATGAATAATTGTGATGAGTGTAAATGCAGATAATGCAAGGAATGGAATGGTAATAAAACCAAAGATGTTAATGTACTCTCCGGTACATGGGACAACTCCACATGAAATAGAGTTTGTAGCAAGAAAATCAACCTTTTGGATTAAGTAATGATAGAGAGAAATACATAAGCCGATAACTGAAAAAGGCAAAATATAAATAGAAAGATGGACGTCCTTTTTGATGTAGGCCATTCCCATTATTAAAACTAGCGGGTACATAATAATTCGTTGATACCAGCACAGTTCACATGGAATGAACTTTAGTACTTCAGAAAAATATAAGCTACCTAACGTAGCGATGACGGAAATGGCCCAGGCTGAAAAAAAGAGGGTTTCAATTCTCTGTATTTGAGTCAACTTCATAAGATTACCTTCTTTGTATTTGTCATATTAAAAGTATAGTACGACAAAGAGCGAAGGTAAAACAATTTTTGTATGTATCGAGATTTCTTATCAATAATAGTGGGGAATCTGAACACAGGGATTTATTATCTTATTCATGTAGTATTGGCATTTCTATATGACTTTGGACCTTCTCTATTATATTCTTTTGTGCTTTAAGGAACATCATAATGGAAAGTCACTTGGGTAATTAAAGGAATACATAAGGATAAATTTTCAATAAAAGATTTAGAAAATATGGTGAAGACTAATAATGAAAGGGGAGATTATCATGAATTCTATCCGCGATATTATGACAGAAACTGTAGCAACTGTTTCACCAGACCAAACAATCCAAGAGGCAGCTTCCTTAATGAGTAAATACAATGTTGGTTCAATACCTGTTGTCCAAAATGGAGAAATAAGAGGCATTGTTACAGATCGAGATATTACACTAAGATGTACAGCTGAAGGGTTAACAAGTTCAACACCTGTCTCACAGGTGATGACAGATTCTGTTGTTCAAGGCGACCCTAACATGAATATTCAAGAAGCAGCAAAGTTAATGTCAGAGAAACAGATTCGACGTCTACCGATAGTTGATAATAATCATTTAGTAGGTATGATTGCTCTTGGTGATATTGCGACAAATGAAATGTTTGACGAAGAGGCAGAGGAGGCATTGTCTAATATTTCGATACCAACACAACCAGAAATTTAAGGTGAGAGCACTTGGAGGAATCCAGGTGCTTTATTTTTTGTCTAATTAACTAACTCTAAGTTCAATGTTGATAGTAAACGAAGTTGATAATTGAGCTAGTATTTGCCTTTTAGAGGGTAAATAACAACATCCTTTTAGAGTGAAGCTTAATAAATCCAGGAATAAGATAAAATAAATCATCCTAGATATGCATAACCCTATTCTTAACACTTAGAAACTGATTGGAGATCAACCTCCCTATTTCATTTATTATAAAGTAGTAAGATTGGTGGTATAATTTGTTTAGGCTATATTAGTAGCGGGTATTTAATGGAAGATAGTAAGGGGATGGAAATTCATGTCAAAAATTGATTTATCTAAATTTGAAAAGCGAATGAACATTCGAAGAATAGAGGAAAAAGACTTCGATGAAATTTTAGAAATGCAAAAGGTATCTTTTCCTGGCATGGACCCATGGCTACGAGACCAACTTGAAAGCCATTTAGAGCATTTTCCTGAAGGACAACTATGTGCTGAATACGATGGTGTGATTATTGGTTCATGTTCGAGCCTAATTGTTAACTTTGATGAATATGATGATAAGCATACATGGGATGACATTACAGAAGAAGGCTACATAACGAATCATAATCCTGATGGGTTTAATTTGTATGGAATCGAAATCATGGTTCATCCTGATTATAGAAGGATGAAGGTAGGTCAACGCCTTTATGATGCTAGGAAGGAATTAGCACGTGAGTTGAATTTAAAGAGTATAATACTTGGTGGGCGCATTCCTAACTACCATAAATATGCAGATCAAATGTCGCCACGTCAATATGTAAAAGAAGTATCCATGCATAAGGTATACGACCCAGTTTTGTCCTTTCAACTAATGAACGGGTTTACGCTAATGCGAATTAATCCTAATTACCTAGAGGATGATCAAGCGTCATATAAATATGCTACTTTAATGGAATGGAATAATATTGATTATCGCGGAAAATCCAAACGTCATTTTCAGACTTCATTTCCAGTTCGGATTTGTGCGATTCAATATGCTATGAAGCAAATTGAATCTTTTGAGGAATTCGCTAAGCAAGTCGAGTACTACACAGATGTCGCTGCCGACTTTGAATCTGATTTTGCTGTTTTTCCAGAAATTTTTACAGCTCAACTTATGTCGTTTCTACATGAGAAAACACCAAGTCAAGCCATCCGTAAACTGACTGAATATACAGAGCAATATATTGAACTTTTTGCGAATCTAGCTGTTAAATATAACATAAACATTATTGGTGGATCTCATTTTGTTAATGAGGAAGATAGAATTTATAACATAGCTTATTTATTTAGGCGTGACGGTACTATCGAAAAACAATATAAAATTCATATTACACCCAATGAAAAAAAATGGTGGGGTGTTAGTAGCGGAGATGAAGTCAAGGTATTTGATACTGATTGCGGTAAGATTGCGATTCAAGTTTGCTATGATATTGAGTTTCCAGAATTGGCTCGTATAGCAACTGACCGTGGCGCAAATATTATTTTTACTCCATTCTGTACAGAAGATAGACAAGGGTATTTACGTGTTCGAATTTGCGCTCAAGCAAGAGCAATTGAAAACCAAATCTATACTGTTATTGCTGGGACTGTAGGGAACCTTCCTCAAGCAGAAAATATGGATATACAATATGCTCAATCTGGAATATTTACTCCATCAGACTTTGAATTCGCAAGAGACGGGGTAGCTGCAGAATGTAACCCAAATTTAGAAACTGTAGTTGTAGCCGATGTAGACCTCGAGATATTGCGAAGACAGCGAAAGGGTGGAACAGTAAGGCAACTTCGTGACAGACGTCGTGATTTGTATGAGATTCGTTATAAAAAATAAGCATAATCTAATCTATTAACTGTTTTGTTTCAGGGAGAGAATAACTGAAATAAACGAATAAAAGCGTATTCTAACAGATGCTTTGACAGTAATTTAATTTAAACGGCTTTAGCCCTATAATACGATGGGGCTAAGGTCGTTTAGTCGTTTTGGTATCTGTTATTTTTAGAGAATTGTATGTCCCTAAAGTATTTCAATGAATTATTATCTACATATACCATCTCTTGATAACTGAGAAATGTTGAAGTAAGTGACCTAAAGGGAGTAGGATATCTTACTATATTGAATGTAACTACTCTTCAGGACGCGCGGAATCTTATAGTAGAATTTAGCAACTACGTATAACAGAACCTATGAGTAAAAAGGAATTGCGACTTAAATTGAATTGTAATTACTAGTAAAAATTTGATATTCTAAATATGGGAAAAATAAAGTATTAAACTATTTTGCTATGAATTAGGGGGGAACTAAATGAATTGGCTTGATCAATATCAAAGATGGTCTGAGGCAACAAATCTCGATTCAGAACTTCAACAAGAGCTAAATCAATTAAAGACAAATAAAAAGGAACTTGAGGACCGTTTCTATAAAAGTTTAGAATTTGGTACTGGAGGTATGCGTGGTGAGATAGGTGTTGGAACAAATAGAATGAATACCTTTACTGTCCGTAAGGCATCAGAGGGACTTGCTCAATATATTTTATCATTTGGAGAGGAAGCCAAAAGACGTGGAGTAGTCATTGCATATGATTCAAGACATAAGTCGCCTGAATTCTCAATGGAGGCTGCTAGAACTTTAGCTTCTCATGGTATTCAAACTTACATATTTGAAGAGCTTCGGCCTACACCTGAGCTTTCATTTGCTGTTAGATATTTAAATGCTTTTTCAGGCATTGTCATAACGGCTAGCCATAACCCGCCTGAGTATAATGGTTACAAGGTCTATGGAGAAGATGGAGGTCAATTGCCACCAGAAGCTGCTGATAAAGTCATTGCAGAAGTAAATAATGTGGAAAATGAGTTATTAATTGAGGTTGAGACGGCTTCGACATTAAAAGAAAAAGGACTTATTAAGATGCTTGGTGAGGAAATTGATCATGCCTATAATGAAAAGCTAATAACTATTTCGGTCAATCGTGATTTAGCAAATAAAATAGGTGACTCCGTAAAGGTTGTTTTCACACCACTTCATGGGACAGCAAATTTACCAGTAAGAAGAGGGTTATCATCTCTTGGTTACAATCAAATAAGTGTGGTTCGGGAACAAGAGTTTCCTGATCCGAATTTCTCTACTGTGAAGTCTCCAAATCCAGAAGAGCATGCGGCATTTGAGCTTGCAATAAAAAAAGGAAAAGAAATTGATGCCGATGTACTTATTGCTACTGATCCGGATGCGGATAGGCTTGGCATAGCAGTAAAAGACTTAAATGGTGAGTACGTTGTCTTAACTGGAAACCAAACAGGAGCCATTTTCTTAAATTACTTACTATCCGAAAAGAAGGACAAGGGGTTACTTCCTGAAAATGGGGTTATATTAAAAACAATTGTAACGTCTGAAATTGGTAAAACTATCGCAACAGCTTATGGCTTAAAAACAGTTGATACGCTAACTGGCTTTAAATATATTGGAGAAAAGATTAAAGAGTATGAGCAAAGTGGAGAATACTCCTTCCAATTTGGTTATGAAGAGAGCTATGGTTATTTAATCGGAGATTTTGTTCGTGATAAAGATGCTGTTCAAGCTGCTCTTCTAGCTGTTGAGGTTTGTGCTTATTACAAGGAAAAAGGACTCTCAGTGTATGAAGGTTTGATGGAATTATTCCAAACGTATGGCTTTTACCAAGAAGGCCTTAAATCACTAACCTTAAAAGGAAAAGAGGGTTCAGAACAAATTCAATATATCCTATCTAGCTTTAGAGAAAATGGTCCAAATGAAATGGCAGGGAAGCCAGTTTCAATTATCGAGGATTATGAAAAAAGTGAGCGCTTGTATAAAAAGGGAAATCTAGTAGAACGTATTGATCTTCCTAGTTCTAATGTAATTAAGTATATTTTACAAGATGGATCATGGTTTGCTTTAAGACCATCGGGGACTGAGCCAAAGGTAAAATTCTACTTTGGAGTAAACGCATCATCATTGGAACAAAGTAAGAATGAATTATCAAAATTAACAGAAGCAGTAATGGGAAAAGTTAACGAGATCATAGAGTCGTCAATTAAATAATAGACTCTGTTCAGCTGCAGGATGCTTGCTTTCCGCGGGGCGGGAGGTGAGACAACTCGGCACTTGCGCCTTAGGTGTCTCACACCTTCTACTTCAATCAACTTCGTTTGAAAAATCAACATTGAGCTTTAACTGAGCTAAATAATAAGATCTTGTTGGCATATAAAAAAACAAAATGAGAGTATGAGGGTAAACGATATGTTAGAAAATCAAGTGGCAATAATTACAGGAGCATCAAGGGGTATTGGTAAAGCTATAGCTTTTCACCTTGCAAGAAAAGGGATGAAGCTTGCCATCATTGGTAGCTCTTCTGATATACATGAATCTTCAGAGGAATTGAAAAGACAAGGTTTTGTAAATGTTATTCCGTTCCAAATAGATGTAGCCAATGAACATCAAATGAACGAAATGGTTCAAAAGACTATTGCGGTATTTGGACGAGTAGATATTCTAGTGAATAATGCTGGAATTGGATTTTTCAAATTGGTTGAAGATACAACTGTTGAGGATTGGAAAAAGATTTTCGAGGTTAATGTCCAAGGTGTATTTGTAGGTACAAAAGCAGTTCTCTCTCATATGAAGGAGAACAAATCAGGAACAGTAATTACGATTTCTTCTGATGTTGGTCGATATACTATAGCTAATGGGTCAGCTTATACGTCAACTAAATATGCGGTACAAGGTTTCTCTGGGTCACTTGCTCAAGAGGTAAGGGAGTATGGTATCCGAGTGGGAACAATTAATCCGGGGATGGTTGATTCGTATTTTAACAGTTCAATACAAGGTGTAAAGGAAAAAACTGATTGGCTAAAGGGTGAAGATATTGCAGAAGCCGTCGCATATATGTCAAGTGCGCCTAAGCATATGGTTGTGGACGAAATTGTATTGCATCCATTGGTTCAAACATACCCGATTGCTTAGTACAAAGAAGTTTTGATTTTTTATTATCTTGTCTAAAAGCGTATGAACCTAGAGATCGGTGATGAATATCGGAAGTATCAAAGGATTGATTACGTTTCTCAAGTTATTAAAAACTAGGCTACCCTGAAAATAAGGGGATCTTCGTTCCAGAACACTCGCTTTCCGTGGGGCGGGCGGTGAGCCCCTCGGCGATAGCGCCTTCAGGTCTCACCTGTTCCGCTAGTCCCACAGGACTTTAAATATGCTTCCATGAATTCTCACCGCACGAAGGAAATGCGGAAGCATTTTCGAGGAGTCTCGCACCTTCCACTTCAATCAACTTCGTTTGAAAAAATCAACATTGAGCTTTAACAGAGCCAAAAACTAAAATCCTAGTCATTATGATTGTTTTTAAACTCTTTTCTTCAAAGAAAAGAGTTTTTTAAAATTTTTCGCGAAGATTGTTGTGTTTAGCAAGATTCAATATTTAATGGAATGTTGATTCTAGCGGAAGAAGTATGGATTAACGCACGCCCCGCATCCTCCAGTAAAAATCATCAACAACGTTTTATAGAGAATTTTTTTAGAGATAATATAAACTAAGTCATTTGAAGTAAACAACACCATACATTAGATTGAGACAAACTGAAAAATAACAAAGGATATTTAGTTTTAGTGATATTGATGATTTCATTCCATACATAAAAAATAATAATATATTTAAAATAAGGAAGGGAACTTCCCTTCCTTATTTACTCTACTTTGACCAATGTCTCCATATCAATTGATTGAATTTCTAATGCGTGGTCAATATATCGAAACAGTGAGTGTAGACTTCTTTCAATAATTTTATATTCCTTCGAGAAATTGTATGCATGTAAAAATTGTTCGATTCTTTTAGATAAAATATTATCCTTCGTTCTGACCATGAGGATTAACAAGTTATCCCATTGTGATCGATGGGTATAATACAACGCACGATCATAATCAACGATGTTCATGGTTGTTACCTCCTTTGTTTCAATCAAGCCCCTGAATTTTAAACTGTTGCAGGTGTTAAATAGGTTGCTTGCTTCACCTTCTAACTTAAGGAGTTACTGATAGTTTACGGCTATTATAAAAAAATTAAGCGAAGAGATTGTCTGAAAATGTTGGAGAGAGAAGAAGTAATTTTCCATACTCCTTTTGTTGTATAATTCAAGATAAATCGGTACAAACTAATTTCTGAAATCAGCTTTTAGGGGGTACATATGAAAAAGAAATTTGCCTATCCAATAATTTGTCTTACGTTTTTAATTGGTATTTTTGCTTCTTATTCTTTTAATGAAACGGTTGGGGCAGCTAAGCAACCAGATTATGAAAAATGGGGAAAAATCGCTATTAATATTGTCAAAGAAAGTTATACGAATGAAGAGGTAAGTGATTATAAATATGATGGGCGCAAATCAATAACAGACGAAAAAGCAGAAGACACATTCACTTTTAAAGTGAAAAAGAAAAATAAGGAATTCAATGTTAAAGCTGTTGTCGCGTTTAATCCTAAAACGGATACATTGTTGTCAATAGAATTACAGGAAGATATGCCATAAATTGTAAATGTAAATTAGAAAAGTTAAGAAGTGGACGCACATTCCACTTCTTTTTACATATGTTCTTTTTAAGTTTTCATCAATCGCTCCATACCAACATAGATTGTGATAAGCAATCAAAAAGGGGAGATGAGGATGAAAACTGAGAATGAGAAGAAGTTGGAGTACGCAATTGATGAGATTACTGAGATTGCCAAAGGATTTGGTCTTGACTTTTATCCAATGAGGTATGAAATATGCCCAGCTGATATTATCTACACATTTGGTGCCTATGGTATGCCTACCCGTTTTTCTCATTGGAGTTTCGGAAAGCAGTTCCATAAAATGAAATTACATTATGACTTAGGTTTAAGTAAAATATATGAACTTGTCATCAATTCTAATCCCTGTTATGCCTTCTTATTAGACTCTAACGCCCTTATTCAAAATAAATTAATTGTGGCACATGTATTAGGTCATTGTGACTTTTTTAAAAATAATTGCCGGTTCGAAAATACTAAACGTGATATGGTGGAAAGCATGGCTGCTACTGCGGAACGTGTTGCCAAGTATGAGCATATCCACGGTAAACAAGAGGTAGAGACATTTTTGGATGCAGTCTTGGCAATTCAAGAGCATATTGATCCGTCTTTGATGAGACCGAAGTTAACATATGATCTAGAAGAAGAATATGAAGAAACTATAATATCAACGCCATACGATGATTTATGGTCAATTGATAATAAAGATACTCTTAATAAAAGTAAAATCAAACGAAAAAAGAAATTTCCACCTAATCCTGAAAAGGACCTCCTCTTATTTATTGAAGAATTTAGTCGAGAGCTTGAGGATTGGCAGCGCGATATCCTAACCATGATGAGAGAGGAGATGCTCTATTTTTGGCCACAGCTTGAAACAAAAATCATGAACGAAGGCTGGGCTTCGTATTGGCATGGTCGAATTTTGAGAGAAATGGATCTTTCAACGGATGAAGTAATTGAATTTGCGAAATTAAATGCTGGTGTTGTTCAACCTTCAAAAACAAGTATTAATCCTTATTATCTAGGATTTAAAATGTTTGAAGATATTGAAGAAAGATGGAATAACCCTACTGAAGAAATGATCCGGTATGGAGCAAAACCTGGATCTGGACGTGCAAAAATGTTTGAAGTACGTGAAGTGGAATCAGATATTTCCTTTCTTCGAAACTACTTAACAAAAGACTTGGTTATGAGGGAAGATATGTACTTATTTCAGAAACAAGGTAAAGACTACAAAATAGTTGATAAGGCCTGGGAACAAGTTAGAGATCAGTTAATTAGTATGAGAGTGAACGGTGGATTTCCGTATATTACTGTTAATGATGGTGATTATTTAAAAAATGGAGAATTATACTTAAAGCATTGGTATGAAGGGATTGAGCTTGATCTTAAATACTTAGAGAAAGTTCTCCCTTATGTTCTTCAACTTTGGGGAAGAAACGTTCATATCGAATCAGTAATTGAAGGAAAGGATGTATTGTTTACGTATGATGGGAAAGGGATTCAAAGGAAATATTTATAAGATAATGGAGAAAGTCAGAAGCTGCTAGTGAATGCTGGTGGCTTTTTTCATCATGGAATATCTTTTAGGGATTTGATAAAGAGGTAGTAAGAGCTGTATGGTGTGTAAAAAACAGAAATATAGTCTGGATTTATTGTTAAAATTCAAGGTAAATTTCTAAATAAGATTGGAATAAGTGATGTGAAAGTGTTCTATGAAATGAGAAAAATGAAGTGGAATTAAGTAGAGTGATTATTGCAAAAAATGTCGAATCATGGTAAAATTTTTTTAGTAAATATGTATTCTTTTCTTAATATGCTAACAAATGATAACTTTTTAACACTATAGTTCATTTGAGGTTAGGGAGGTTCAATTTGATAAAGGATAAAGACTGGAGTACATTGAAGATTTTGAAAATTAATGAACTTGAAGATAAAATTAGTAGTGTTTTATCAAAATATAGGAAAACTATATCAGGTAGAGGACCAATTGATACAACTGCTAAGATTGTTGGACATACAATTTATTTGAAAATGAAACTCACATACTCTGAGTTGGAAAAAACAATGTATAAATTCATCATTGAAAACCATGGTCTTCAGAAATTTCATCCTGAATATGTAGAAAAAGGAAAAATAATTATTAATGAATTATTGAATGATTATGGTTTTGAAATTAAGACTGACTCAATTATTCTCAATCCAGATTTAGATAAAGACTATATATATGTGATTTTTGTATTAGATAAAAATTTAGAAAAGTTAATACGCTAAAACTAGTAATTGATTAATATTTTGTAAATATTTAATCAAGGCTACAAACAACATTTTTTAAAAAAAGATGTTTGTTTGTAGCCTTTTCTATTTGGGTAGTAGTTCACATTTTGCAGAAGAGGTGTATTTATGAGGCTATTCAGAACTAAAGGTAAAAAAGTTATTACGTTTTTGAAAAGCGAAAATTACCCATATAAAGAATTACTAGAGAATAATATGGATCCGGTTTATTTATTAGATACTAATGGACTATTTATTAAATTAAATACGAGTTTTCAAGAAATAACTGGATACACAGAGGAAGAATTAATAGGAACACAATTCTTGAAAATAGTACACATTGACGACCATTTTAAAGCTAAGAGTGAATTAATACAAAACCTGAATGGGAATACCCTTAGTGTACAAGAATATAAAGTAATTAAAAAAGACAGTGAAATTAAGACAATCAGGCTAAATCAAAAACCTATTACCTTTAATGGAGAAATAATCGGGGTTATTGGAATTACTATAAGTATAATAGAAGAAAAAGAATTGGATTTAAAACAAACCATACAAAATGATGTAAATAAATCATTAAATAAATACTCAAGTGAAATAATCGGTATTCTTGATTCGGACGGAAAATTAATTTATAGAAGCCCCTCAGCCCAAAATGTATTAGGGTATAAAGCTGATGAAATGTCTGCTTCCTTTTTCTCCATAATGCATCCAGACGATATCAGTGCAGCAACGTACTCGCTTAGTGATCTTACAAAGAATTATAATAAAACTATTAATCTGGAATTGAGATTAAAACATAAAAATGGAGAATGGCGTTATTTTTCAGTTATTGGAATTAATTGTTTAAAAGATCCAGATATTAAAGGGATCGTATTTAAATATCATGATATTACGACCATTAAGAAGGCACAAGAAGAATTACATTACATGGCATATTATGATTCTTTAACCAATTTACCAAATAAAAAATACTTAGATGATAAATTAATATCAGAATTAGTCTTTGCCAAGAAACATGACTTAAAGTTTGCAATTATATCTCTAGATTTAGATCGCTTTAAGTATTTAAATGATTCATTAGGATATGAGATAGGTGATAAAGTATTACAAAAGGTTGCTAATAAGTTAAAAACTTGTATTTCTGACAAAGGTACACTTTCGAGATTATCAGGTGACAAGTTTGTCATAGTAATTTCGGATATTGTAAGCATTGAAGAAATTAATGAAATAACAAATAAAATTAATCAAAAATTTGAACACCCTCTTTTGATAAATGATTTCGAGTTGTATATTACTACTAGTATTGGAATTAGTATTTATCCTGAGTCCGGTGAAGACATACCAACACTGATGAAAAATGCTGATTTAGCCATGTATTTGGCAAAGGAAAAGGGAAATAATAATATTGAAATATTTTCTCCTACAATGAATGTAAAAATGTACAAGACTTTTACATTGCAAAACGATTTACGGAAAGCAATTAAGACCAATCAATTTGAGTTGAATTATCAACCCATAGTAAATGCTAAAACCTTTGAAATTTCAGGAGTTGAAGCACTCATTCGTTGGAAACATCCAGATTGGGGGGGAATTCCACCTAACGATTTTATATATTTAGCTGAGGAAACTGGTTTAATAATTCCTCTAGGAAACTGGATTATTAGAAATGTGTGTGAGCAATTAAAATTATGGAGGAAACTAGGGTTTGCACCGATTAGAATGTCAATTAACTGTTCAGTTATTGAAATACTACAAAAGGATTTTGTTAAGAAAGTTGCGACAGTGTTAAGCGAGTTTCAAGTTGAAGGGAAATGGCTTGCAATAGAAATTACAGAAAGTAATATCCTGGATCAAGTAGATGATGTGTTATATGTGGTTAATGGATTAAAAGAGTTAGGGATAAAATTATATCTTGATGACTTTGGGACAGGTTACTCGGCCTTAGGATATTTAAAGAAATACAGATTTGACACGATAAAGCTTGATAAGAACTTTTTTGACGATATTCACACTAATTTTGAAAGTGAAGCTATTGTTCAATTTATTATTAACCTTTCGAATCAACTTAATATTAATGTGATTGCTGAAGGTGTAGAGAATAAAGAACAATTAGAGAAATTGTATAAGCTAGGATGTAAAGAGGTTCAGGGCTATCTTTTCAGTAAACCTGTCCCAGTTACTGAATTTGAAGAACTATTAAAATTAAAAACTTTAAAACCAATTGGTTCAAATGAAAGTCACTCTATTGAAAAGAGAAAATCATTTAGGCTAAATTTACCAAACCCAATTGAAGCTGATATGACTTTATTGGAACTAAATAATAAAAAGGTTCAAGTTGGTAGTACTAAGGTTTTAGTTCAAGATATAGGTCCAGGGGGCATGCGTTTTACATCTGAAATTAAATTACCTTCTACAGTTCACATTCTCCTTATGTTTACTACAACGATATTAGGTGTAAATGTAACTTATAAAGGTGAAATTGTCTGGCACAAAGAAGATAAGGATATTTATTGTTATGGAGTGGAGTATAGTCCAGAGAGAACAAATTGTATAAATAATATTAATATATTGTACAAATTACAATTAAAGGTTAAGAAAAATACTCTTTTAGAAAATACTCGAATAATCAAGCAAAATGCTGAAGATTATTTTTCACAAAATTAGAGACAGATAATAAGATTAGATGGTGAATATCAGATAATGACTACTTAAAAGAGAGGTTTATCAACACACTTAAACAATGAAGATTGAAATAAAAAGGCTAACAAATTGTTGAAAGATTTGTTAGTTATTTTAATTATATACTAATTGAACTAGGAATTATTATTAGTACCTACACGAAAATAAAATAAAAAAGTTTAGTGATTACCGGTGAAGGGAATGTTCAATGGACGGAGGTTTGGTAATACAAGTATTGAATGCTATTGTTAATGTTTTTACATATTTAAAGTACTATAGAGGTGGGATAACATGAATGAGTGGCTTGAAAAACTGAATTGGTCTGAATTATTATTAGATACAGGTATTGTAATAGCAAAGTTGATAACAATAATAATCGTATATTTAATCGTCAGTTATGTTGGGAAAAGAGCAATTAGTAAAGGGTTTGAAAAAACAAAGGAGAATCAGCACTTATCACTAGGGCGTTCATCTACCCTTAAATCAATCAGTTCTAATGTTTTTTCATATGCTCTGTTATTTATTTTTATTGGTATTGTATTTCAACTGTTTGGATTTGATATTAAAACATTATTAGCGGGTGCAGGAATTATTGGACTAGCAATTGGATTTGGTGCTCAAGGTTTAGTTAGTGATGTAGTCACTGGTTTTTTTATTCTTTTAGAAAAACAAATGGATGCAGGGGATTATGTAACAGTAGCGGGATATGATGGTATTATTGAGGAAATTGGGTTAAGAACGACTCAAGTAAGAGGGTTTAATGGGACTCTACATTATATACCTAACAGAGAAATTAAAAGCCTTAGTAATCATTCTAGAGGGAATATGAGAGCACTTGTTGATATTGGGATTTCTTATAATGATGATATTGATCATGCAGTAGTGGTTCTACAACAAGCTTGCGATACATTAGCCCAGCAGGAAGAGGCTATTGTAGAAGGACCCAATGTCCTTGGTGTACAAACTTTAGGTTCGTCTGATGTGGTGATTCGAGTAATCTGTAAAACAAATAATATGGAACAATGGGCAATTGAGAGAAAACTCCGAAAAGCATTAAAAGAGGCTCTAGATCTAAATGGTATTGAAATTCCATATCCACATCAAGTCTATATTAATAAATAAAATTCTGAATTACATCATTTACAAAAACGAGTATTATGCAGCTGAATTCAACAACAACGTTAAAAATCAAGAAAAGATCCGCTAGAACTGTAGCGGATCTTTTCTTGATATAATGCTACTTAATATAATTTGAAATAAAGTAGCAAAATTCTTCTGGAGTTGGCAATGATCCACCACTAGGAAAAGTAGATTTACTTTCGATATTTAAATCTTCCGCATGTGATGGGTATACAATGAATCCATCCTCTCGGAGAATCTTAATATTCCGTTGCACACTGTGCTTTCGCCACATTCCTAGATACATACTAGGGAAGAAAAGAGTAGGAGTATCGGCGGCAAGAACTGTTGCTGAAACGATGTCTTGAGCAAAACCTTGTGCTGCCTTTGCGATAGAGTTAGCTGAAGCAGGGAGTATTAGAATAATATCTGCCCAATGAGTTAACTCTACATGAGGCATTTTAAAAGTGCCTTTTTCAGATAGATCTTCGAATACGGTACCATCGATAGTATGAATTAAAGTGCTAGCTGGTAAGAAGGATTGAGCAGCAGGAGTCATCATAATATGTATCCGGCAATTGAAATTATTTTGAATAGTTGCGATATAGGGAATTATGTTAGAAACGCTAATTGAACCAGTTAATCCAATTAGAATATTAATTGGCTTTGACATATGATTTCACCTCAATTAAATTGTTGATATACTGAACTACTATATTATCACTTTTTCAAGCAAGTCTTCTAGTTAAACAACTGGAATACATAAAAAAGCACTCTATATCGATTAATAGGCAGTTTGCAGAGTAAGGTGTGAGAATCCTATGGGAATAGCTTGCGATCGGATTTACTAAAGATTTGACTAAAAACTATTTAATTGGATAAAACTAATACGTTGACTGTACGGTTTATTCAGTATACATTTATATATAGAAGGGGAGGAGTGAGGAAATTGGGAAGTACTATAGAATTGGGGAATTAGCAGCTACAGCAAATGTCTCTAAACGAACAATCGATTATTACACCCATTTAGGCCTTCTATCCCATACGCGTTCGGAATCTAATTATCGATTGTATGAAGAGGCATGTCTTCGAGATTTACATCTAATTGAGCTTTACAAGAAATTAAATATGCCATTGAGTGATATAAAATCTGCTCTGGAGTTTGTAAAAGAAACTCCCTTTAATGACATAAACAAAGTAAAGAAACATCTTGAACAATTATCTCACCTTATGCTTCATCTTGACGCTGAAATGGAAGAGTTTAAACCAATCTTAAAAAATCTTAATGAAAAACAGAAAGATGCTCTTTTTAGTAGGTTATCTCCTCGGTGTGTAACACTAGCTCATTCACTTTTACTACCAGTAGGGTGAGAACATTTTTTGACAAGAAACTACATTAACACTATATAAAAAACAGGAGGTGGATTTCCTACTTCTGATTGAAGTATGGAGACTACTTGGATATTATCTTTAATTTATTTATGGTATCAATATTAATTGCCTTAACGGGCTTCTTCGTTGCTTCTGAATTTGCAATAGTAAAAATACGTAGTACGAAAATTGATCAATTAATTGCAGAAGGTAATAAAAATGCTTTCGCAGCTAAGAAAGTGATCACTAATCTAGATGAATACTTATCTGCGTGTCAATTAGGTATTACAATTACAGCACTAGGACTTGGGTGGTTGGGAGAACCAACAGTTGAAAGCTTACTTCTGCCATTATTTATACAGTTTCAGATTGATGAATCGGTTTCACACATTATTTCCTTTGTTATTGCGTTTGCCTTAATTACATTTTTACATGTGGTAATTGGAGAACTAGCTCCAAAAACGGTAGCCATTCAAAAAGCAGAAGAAGTAACTTTACTATTTGCAAAACCGTTAATGTTCTTTTATAAAATAATGTATCCATTTATTAAGATTCTAAACGGATCCGCTCGTATACTAACAGGTGCATTTGGTCTTAAACGAGTGTCTGAACACGAAATTGCTCACACAGAAGAAGAGTTACGACTGATTCTTTCTGAAAGCTATAAAAATGGTGAAATCAACCAATCAGAATATAAATATGTTAGTAATATTTTTACATTTGATGACCGTATTGCTAAAGAAGTTATGGTACCCCGTACAGAAATTTTCGCTTTTGATAAAAATCAAACGGTTAGAGAATGTATCAAAGTTGTTTCTGAAGAGAACTACACAAGATATCCCATTTTTGAAGGTGATAAAGATAACATTATTGGAATGGTTAATATGAAGCAGGTTCTTACTGATTATGTAAATGGTAAGAATCAAGATGATTCTATCGAGAGATATATTAGACCAGTCATTCAAGTAATGGAATCTATTGCAATTAAAAAATTATTCGTCAAAATGCAAAAAGATCGTGTGTATATGGCAATATTAATTGATGAGTATGGTGGAACTGCTGGATTAGTTACAGTCGAGGATATACTTGAAGAAATTGTCGGTGAAATCAGAGATGAGTTTGATATGGATGAAGTAGCTGATATTAAAAAGGTAGATGAAAATGTTACGATTGTTGATGGAAAAGTACTAATTGAAGAGATAAATGAATTATTTGATTTAAATATTGATGATTCAGATGTTGATACGATTAGTGGTTGGATCTTAACTGAAAGAATGGAAATACAGCAAGGTGATACGATTACCATTGAAAATTTCGAATTCAAAGTACTAGATATTGAAGGCTATACAATTAGATCAATAAAAATTACTAAGCTTTCAGATCAGCCATTATAAAAAGAGACCAGCTCAAAAGGATGAGCTGGTTTTTATATGCGTTTCAATTTTACATTAGCGAATTTTAAGTTGATTGTGATTACTATTCACCATTAATTAGAAGATAAAATTCATGTTAGGCTGGTGACTGTTGGATTATTGTTCTCTCGACTAATATTTTTTTTATGTGATAACCTTCCATTTCCATTATTTGGAACTTAAATTCATTTACTAGGAGTGAATCCCCCATTTGGACATCCATTTTTTCTGTTAGAACCCAGCCTCCAATTGTATCAACATCACGATCATCAATTTCAAGTCCAAAGAGATTATTCACTTCTTCAACGAGAACCTTTCCATCTAAAATCGTTTTATTATTGTCAATTTTCCGAATATCTGGAGATTCATCAAAATCAAATTCATCTTGAATTTCTCCAACAATTTCTTCTAAAATGTCTTCAACCGTAACTAGACCGTCAGTGCCACCATACTCATCGATTAAAATCGCCATGTGCACCCGTTCTTTTTGCATTTTGACTAATAATTTTTGTAATGGTACTGTTTCAATAATATGAATAACAGGTCTCATATAATGTGAGATTGATGCTTGACCTCGTTGACCTTTAATGTAATCAGTTAAGACTTCTTTCATATTAACCATCCCAACCATATGATCCTTATCACCTTCATAGATTGGGTATCTTGTATAGTTTTCAATGGAAGCAATCTCGATTGCTTCCTTAACAGACATATCATGCTCAAAGGCTATCACTTCAGTTCTTGGAACCATGATTTCTTTCGCTATACGATCGTCAAATTGGAATATATTATTCATATATTTATATTCAGATTGATTGATTTCTCCACTTTTGTAGCTTTCAGAGAGAATTAATCTTAATTCGTCTTCTGAGTGAGCAACTTCATGTTCTGAGGTAGGCTTCATACCAAACAGGCTAAGAACTAACTGTGCAGATCCATTTAGTGCCTTAATAAATGGATACATAATTTTATAAAAAAATATTAAAGGTCTTGCGAACAATAAGGTCACTTTTTCAGCTTTTTGAATTGCAAGAGTCTTCGGAGCTAACTCTCCAATTACTACATGTAGAAATGTAATTACTGAAAATGCAATAATAATGGATATGACCTTAGAAACTGACTCTGTTAAATGTAAATATGAAAAAATTGGATGGAGCAAATGTTCAACAGTTGGTTCACCAATCCAACCTAAACCTAAGGCAGTGATTGTAATACCAAGCTGACAAGCAGATAAATACTCGTCTAGATTAGTGATTACTTTTTGGGCAGCTAGCGCATTTTTGTTTCCTTCCGAAACAAGCTGGTCAATTCTTGTACTACGAATTCTAATAATTGCAAACTCTGAAGCAACAAAGAACGCCGTAAACGCAATTAAAATGGCCACCATTGATAAATTAAATATGTCCAAGCAGTCTCTTTATTAGTCAAGGACTAATAAAGATTACACCTCCTGATATTGTTAGATTATTAATGTTTACTAAATAAAGTATTAATTTATTCTGAATTGGTCAGAGATTAATTAAAGTGTATGCAACGAGGCCCTTTATGGGAGATTTAGAGATGGGGTGATTTAATGTTAGGAAAAAATTCAAGTATACATTTAACCCGATTTTCTCGATCTAAAAAGGGATTCTCCCGTCTTTACACCTATGAGAATTCGTAAATCTGTTAATCTATAAAACTTCCCAATGAATCCACCTCCATGAAAAAATCTATATAATAAATTTACAATAGAATATCAGCCTCGTCAACGAATGCTTCTTTTTACAGATTGTTTATTAGTGAAAAAGGGGTATATTTACAATGAATATATAACTCTTTATATATAGTATTATGCAAGGAGGAATTTTTGTGTAAATTGTTTTCGCGGGGAGGCGAGAGCCTCTATCTTGTTAATGCAGGTTCTTCGATGGACCAATGCTCCTTATGGAATTTTATTATGCTTCCATGAATTATCATTGCAAGAAGGAGTGCTTTTTAGTAGAGGAGACTCAAACATTTCGTTTCTCAATTAACTTTGAGTGAAAAGTTTCAAGAACTTTAACATAGCCTTTTGATAAGATGAAAATTAAATAGGGAAATAATAAGGGGAAAAGATTCATTAATGAGATCGTTATGAAATAATGAAAGAAACTAAACTTGGATAAGTGGGCTTAAATTTATGTTAGTGGTGAAAAACATCTAATTATTGTTATCATATACAGGATAAAGATTTTTTTTCAAAAATATAGTTTACTCATTTATGTTAATTGAGATTACTACAGGATAAAATTTCTGAAAACCAATATATAGTTGAATCGTTACAAGAAATAACATTTGAAAAAATGTTGCAATGAGTAAAAATGCATCTTACGTAAATGAGGTTTTTTATTATGAAAAAAATAGTTTTAATGAGTATATTATTGTTAATGTCTGCTTGTAACATGAATTCTCATATTAACAAGAATGAAATCACGATTTCTGCTGCAGCAAGTCTCAAGGATGCAATCGAGGAAATACAGAGAGATTTCCAGGAAGAGTATCCTGACGTGTTGGTGAATATTAATTTTGGTTCGACTGGCACTTTGCAACAGCAAATTATTCAAGGTGCACCAGTAGACGTATTTATTTCTGCTTCAAAAGAAAAGTTTGAAGTACTTAAAGAAAGAAAGCTGGTAATTAATGAACATAGTACAGATATTCTTCAAAATTCTCTTGTATTAATAGGGAAAAAAAATATTAAATTAGACACCTTCCAAGAGTTATTTAATCTAGAATTCAATACAATTGCCATCGGAACCCCGGAAACTGTTCCTGCTGGAAAATATGCTAAGGAAACACTTGAATCAATTGGAATTTGGAATCAAATGGAACAGAAATTGATTTTTGGTAAGGACGTTAGACAGGTCCTATCTTATGTAGAGACAGGTAATGTAGAGCTTGGGATAGTTTATTTGACGGATGCCTTACTAACTGACAAAGTAATAATTTTAGCAACACCCGGGAAGGAATTGTATTCGCCCATTCATTATTCAGTAGGTGTTGTGAGTAATACAAAACATATTGAGGAAGCAGTAAACTTTTATAATTTCTTGCAAAAGGATAAGGCGATTAAAATTTTTGAAAAATATGGTTTTGAAGGATTGAGAAAATAAAATGCTAGCTGAGTTAATGGAGCCTATAAAACTTTCAATTCAAATTGCCTGTATAGCAAGTATGACCGTAATTATTTTGGGTACTCTTGCTGGGCGTATTATGGCTAGGTATCAATTCAAAGGGAAGATCATTGTAGAAACACTGTTTTTGCTTCCGTTAGTTTTACCCCCATCTGTTGTAGGATTTATCTTATTGGTTACCTTTGGAGCCAACAGTCCGGTTGGGTCCTTTTTCGAGTGGTTCTTCAACCAGCCAATAGTCTTTACATGGTTGGCCGCAGTTTTGGCTTCAACCGTTGTTGCCTTTCCCTTAATGTACCAATCAGCTAAATCAGGCTTTGAAACGGTGGATAAAGAGATAGAAGATGCTGCGAGGGTAGATGGTGCTAATGAAAAAAATGTATTTATTAAAATCACCTTACCCTTAGCTTTTAAAGCAATCATCTCAGGAAGTATTCTAAGTTTTGCAAGAGCTCTTGGAGAATTTGGAGCAACATTGATTGTAGCTGGTAATATACCGGGTAAGACACAGACCATTCCAACGGCAATTTACATAGCTATGGATTCTGGTGACATGAATAAAGCCTGGCTACTGGTTTCAATTATGATAATTATTTCATTTGTTATGCTAGTCATAGTTTACTTAATAAAGCCTACAAATAAAGGTTAACTATCTATCCATAAGATGTATTGTCATTTGATTAAATTGAAAAAATTAGATCAATAGCCCTTAACTTGAAATAAAACCCATGTAAAATACTGTTAATTATTGTCGAATTGAATTATAATGTAATTGTTAATTCAATGCATCAAGGGGGGGCTAGTTATGGAAGTATTTGTAGCAAGACAGCCGATTTTTGACAGAAAAGAACAGTTATATGGATATGAATTATTATATAGGAATGGGCAAGAAGACTTTTATAATCATATTGATGGTGATAAAGCAACTGTGGATGTACTAATAAATAGTTTTATCACAATTGGTGTTGAAAAAATATCAGACAATAAGAAGTGTTTTATCAATTTTACTGAAAATCTATTGTTAAATGGTTTCCCAAAGCATTTCCCTGCTAAATCTGTCGTAGTTGAACTTTTAGAAAGTATAGAGCCAACAGCTGAAGTAATTAACGCGATACTTGAATTAAAGGAATTAGGTTATTTAATTGCACTTGATGATTTCATTTATGAAGACAAGTATAAAGAAATGGTATCACTTGCGGATATAATTAAAGTGGAATTTCCTATAACCACTGGAGAGCAACATATGCGATTGTTAGAAATAGCAAGAAAACATAATATAGAACTATTAGCTGAGAAAGTTGAAACAAGATTAGAATTCGAAATAGCTAGTAAGTTAGGGTACCAATACTTTCAAGGGTATTTCTTTAGTAAACCAATATTAGTTAAAGCAGATGATGTTCCGGCTTACAATCATTTTCATATTGAGATTATTCAAGAGATTAATAAACCTGTCCCTAACATAGAGAACATAACTAGATTAGTAGAATGTGATGTAGCTCTTTCATTTAAGTTGTTAAAGCTGATTAATTCAGCTGGATTTCAATTAAGAAGCAAGATTACTTCTATTAAGCAAGCAATTGTTTTATTAGGGTTAACTGAGGTTGAAAAATGGATAACTATTATCTCTTTATCAAGTATGAAAAAAGATATAAATGAACATATTATTCATTTATGCTTAACAAGAGCTAAATTGGGTGAACTTCTAGCAGAGAATTTGAAACAAAATAGTTCAGAGCTTTTCTTACTGGGAATGTTCTCTTTAATTGACACACTACTGCAACGTCCGATGGAGGTAGCTATTAAGGAGTTACCATTTTCTTCAGAGATAAAAGTAGCATTAGCTGGGGGGGAACATCCCTATAGGGATAGCCTCTTACTTATGAAAGCATTGGAAACAGGTGATTGGTCTAAATACTCGGAACTTTGCGAAAAAATGAAAATCACTGAGG
Organism: Bacillus sp. (in: firmicutes); assembly: GCA_041611945.1. Lineage (GTDB taxonomy): Bacteria > Bacillota > Bacilli > Bacillales > SA4 > Bacillus_BS. Next base: position 10,739 of record JBFILZ010000017.1, on the reverse strand, counting down.
ATATAGGAATGGATAGTTACTCTAAGGCGATTGAATGGTCTAGTTTTATAGTTGATGTGATGAAAAATAAATTTTGAATCAAATAGTAATTTTTTTAAGTAATTGAAAGTATAGAATGTTTAAATAGTTCTGAAAATATGTGGACGAATAATGGACTATACCATACTATATAAATAGGAGACTTGTCGCTCTTTGTCGGATTGAGATTTTTTTGAATCACACTTAATTTTAGCCGATAGAAAGATAGATAAATTTTGAGGAGTGAATTACTTGGATAAAGCAGCAATTAAGCTTCAGACATTGAGAACAAAAAACAAGAACATGTATATTATGCTAATTATTTCTGTGTTGTTAGCAACTTTAGCTAGTGTATTGATTGGTGCAGACATGCCTACTATTCTCAAGATAGTAATTGGAGGAACACTTGTAATTGCCATTATAACTTTCTTGCATTTCACTAAAAAGCTTATTACTACGATCCCATACATATCTTTAATCGGTATCACTGGTGTTCTAGGTATGATCATGATGGGGGGCATTTCTGATACGAATATTTTGTTCCCATTTTATTTAATCGCTTGTGCAGCTTTATATTTGGAACGAAAAATATTAGTGTTAGGTATGATTTTATCAACTGGACTTATGGTTGGTTATTATTTTACAGTTGCTTCAGAATTGATATCAAATATGACAGCTAATTTACTGGTACTAATTTTAGTTTTTGTTGTTCTGTTTTTACAAGAAGTGGTTTCAAGACAATTCAATAATAGACTTGAGGAAATGTCTAGCTCTGTTGAAGAATCGCTATTAAAAGAGCATGAGACTAAAAATAACTTGATTGAAAATACGGGAATTATCGCAGTAAACATGAAGGAAATTCGTAAGCAATCTGGTGTTAATCAACAATCTTTCACCGAAGTAAATACTTCTATAAACGAGGTAGCTACTGGCATGCAATCTCAGGCAAACGCTGTTAATGATATTATGAACGTTATTGAAAATACGAATGGCATGGTTAAGGATATGGTTGGACGAGTTCATAATATAAGTGAAAGAACAAATCAATCTGTTGAAGATTCTAAACAAGGTAGTGTAAAAGCTAAACAATTAGAAGAAAAAATGGAAAAATTCAAGGCATTAATTGTATCTATGTCACAAGAAATGAAGCAACTTAGCCTGTTTGTTAAAGAATCTACTTCTTCTATCCAAGCAATTCAGGAAATCACAACTCAAACGAATTTACTTGCGTTAAATGCTTCAATAGAAGCTGCAAGAGCTGGTGAAAGTGGAAGAGGGTTCTCAGTTGTAGCTGAGGAAATTCGTAAATTAGCTGAAACAACGGAAAAAACAGCTAAAACCATCTCTGGGAATTTAACTGAAATCAATGTTAGTACGACAAGAACACAGGAACAAATGGAAGACATTGGTACAGAAATGGAAGAAAACATTCAAGTTACCCAACAAACGAAAGCAATTTTCGAAGGAATTGATTCCCATGTACGTTCACTTTTGAATGAAGTGAATGCGTTTGAAGAGCTTGCAGGTAAAATTGGAAATGATACAAATCAAGTGGAAAAAGCAGTGAATGAATTTGCAGCTGTAATTGAAGAAACTACTGCAGCGATTGAGGAAATTACAGCAACTGCAAAGACACAAAATGATAAAAATGAAGAGCTTCTTGTTACCATTAAACAGACTGATGAAGCGGTTGAGCGTATATCAAGTTTGAATTAGGATAAATGAAGACACGCCTTGAGGTGTGTTTTTTTTTTGATTTCCTATAAAAAGTGATTCATTACACCCCTGGCGGTTTTTGTATTTTCAATTATTCAGATGAAATAACTTATGAGGGTCAAGATTTTATTGTTATGTAATTATTGGAAAATTAACTAAAACGAGTTTTAAAAAAGGTAGTACTTTGAATGTGAATAATCAAAAAGTATTAAGATCATGACAATGATTATATCAATGTTAATTATTATGTAAAAGATCTTTAGATAATTATAGAATAAGAAACTGGATGCTTGCTTGAAACTATTATAAGATGTCTTTATTGTGTTACCATATACCTCATATGATCTAATACAAGCAAAAAAGTAAAATGAGGATCACCGGATCCAGCTGACCGAGGATGCTCACCGCCCGCCCCACGGAAAGCGAGTGTTCTGGAACGAAGATCCCCTTATTTTCAGGGTAGCCTAATCAAAAAACAGTAAGTGAAAATATTAAAAGGCTAGAACTACATCAAATTATTTTTGCATGTTCCATTTAAAGTTAGGAATTTATATCTATATTTTCGTACTGCAATTATACCAGTAAGCGGAAGGACTGAGCCCTGTTTGGAAAACCGTTATTCAAGACAAGAACTCTTCTCTCCAATAGGAATAGAAGGACAAGAGAAATTAAAAGAAAAACATATACTAATAATTGGTGCAGGAGCATTAGGAAGTGCAAACGCTGAAGCTTTCGTTCGAGCGGGAGTAGGAGAAGTAACAATTGTAGATCGTGACTATGTTGAATGGAGTAATCTTCAACGTCAACAGCTGTATACTGAAAAAGATGCGATTCAAAGATTACCAAAGGCTATTGCAGCAAAACAACGATTAATCGAAATAAATAGTGAAGTGAAAATTAATGCTATTGTAACAGATGCAAATGTTACTGAATTAGAGAGGTTAGTTAAAAATGTTCATGTCTTAATTGATGCGACGGATAACTTTGATACGAGATTAATTATGAATGATATATCACAAAAATATAATATTCCATGGATTTATGGTGCCTGTGTGGGTAGTTTTGGAATCAGTTATACGATTTTACCTGGGAAAACGCCATGTCTACATTGTTTACTAGAAAAGGTTCCGATGGGAGGTATTACATGCGACACGGTAGGTATTATAAGCCCTACTGTTAGTATGGTAGTAGCATACCAGGTTTCTGAAGCTATGAAAATTTTAGTTGAAGATTTTGAACATCTTCGTAGAAAGCTTATCACCTTTGATATATGGACAAATCAACAAACAGTAATCTCAGTTGAGAAGTTAAAACGAACACATTGCTTGTCATGCGGTGAAAACCGAAGCTATCCATTTCTTTCCTATGAGAATCAGTTGAAATCGGCTGTTCTCTGCGGTCGTGATACAGTACAAATACGGCCACCAGAAGGCAAGAAGCGAAACTTAGATGAAGTAGCTAAGCATTTATCAGAACTGATTGGGAAAGTAGAACGAAACCCATTTTTACTATCTTTTGATACAGGAGTACATCGACTAGTGATTTTTCAAGACGGACGAGTACTCATTCATGGTACTAAGGATCTTACTGAGGCACGAGGAATTTATCATCGGTATCTAGGATAGCTGGGAATATGATAATTGCTAAATCAGGTATAGCTATTAGTGGCCTTTCATGAATTCTTGGTCTGACTGTAACTAAATTATTTGTGAGAATACAAATGTAGATGGACATAAACTTATTGGAGCAATAACAGATGAAAAAGCTGTTAATGTTGCAAGCCTTATAAAAGTAATACGTCAGAATGACAGGATGAATAGTAAAAGAAATATTAAAAATAAGCAGAGGATTCAGAAATGAATTCAAACTGCTTATTTTTAATATCAATAAATAGTACAAAAAACTATCTTTTAGTTTTTTGTTGATTGAAATTTTCCACACTATTTCAACTTTCTATTACAAAACGTTTCGTCAGAAATTTCAACAAAAAAACACCAAGGATAAAGCCAAATACTATCGCAATAATCGGAGTAAATATAGGACCAAAAGTAATTGAAAATATGGGTTTATTAGAGTATATTACCCCAATAGTTGTGATATAAGCTGCTACTGAAAATGGAATGGATTCGAAGGGAATTGCTTTACTATTAGAGCGCTCTTTTGCGGATTTATAAGCATCCCACATCGCAAAAACATATAAACAAGGATAAAACATAATCCATTGGTAATCTACAGTAATAATAGCATTCTGAATATCACCCTGAAAGCTATAAACAATTGCTTGGTTTATTCTACCTTGAACATTGATTAAAAATTCCATAGTAATAAAAATAATAGCCTTTATGTAATGTTTATTTAGTAATTGACCGAAACCTGGTAGAGCTATGCTCCAGCATATCATTTCAATTGGATACGTTTCACGAGATTTCCCTAACATATCGACATTAATCATCCCTTTTCTTCACCTAATATTAAAATGAGCTAAAAGAACAAAAAATATAAATAAATTCAATAACTTTCAATAACTTGATTTTCTTACTATTTACTTCATATTGGAATTGACAGCTAAACGGTGTTGTCAATTTCAGCTGTTTTATGCTCGCTGTTCTCGTGACTTTACTGTACAGATGCTCCTTGAGGAGTGATAAAATCAACTTCGTTTAGAAAATAAATTAAGAAGTAATGGAAATTGACAGGTATTTACTCTGATGGTAATCTACTATTATAGAATATTTTGGAAAGGGAGGTTACGTTATGATTAAGCAAATTGTATTTTTCAATACTACATCATATTATCAAAATGTGACCAACTTTAGTTAGTAGTATTAATATTTCCTAAAAACAACTAATGGCGTGGGTCATATTTATGGCTTGCGCCTTTTATATTTATAAAAGGCACATTCCTCTCTTTTTTTGGTTGTGCTTTTTTGTTTGTGAAATTGTATTACCTATTGTTTGGAGGAGAAGAAAAATGAAAAAATTAAAAATCTCTTTGAGCTGTTTTTCTAGATAGAAGGTGCCCATGAGGACCAACTGTATATTATTATTCGTTAAGTGAGAGGAGATATTGCTTTATGTTTTCTGTATTAAAGAAGTTGAGCTGGTTTTTTAAGGAGAATTGGAAAAGATATGTTGTCGCGATTTCATTACTAGTCATTGTAGGTATTCTTGAAGTTATTCCACCAAGACTTATTGGAGTAGCAATTGATGCAATTCATTTAGGTTCTCTTACAAATAGTCAATTATTCAAATATATTGGAATTTTATTAGGTTTAACCATTTTTTTATATGCATTAACCTATGTCTGGATGTATAAGTTATTTGGTGGTTCATTTTTAGTAGAGCGTATTCTTCGCTCAAAAATTATGGGTCATCTACTAAAAATGACACCTACTTTTTATGAAAGGAACCGAACGGGCGATTTAATGGCGCGTGCAACAAATGATCTAAAGGCGGTCTCTCAAACTGCAGGATTCGGGATTCTAACTTTAGTTGATTCATTTGTCTTCATGATAGTCATTTTATTGACAATGGGTTTTTTAATAAGTTGGCCATTAACGCTAGCTGCTCTTCTCCCACTTCCGATTATGGCAGCAGCAATGAATATTTACGGAAAAAAAATACACAAACGATTTACGGTTGCTCAGGACGCCTTTGGAGAGATGAATGATGAAGTTCTAGAGTCTATTTCAGGAGTAAGGGTAATTCGTGCATATGTGCAGGAACGTGAGGATGAAAATAGATTTAATACGTTTACTGAAGATGTATTTAATAAAAATGTAGATGTAGCAAAAATTGATGCATTATTTGAGCCGACAATTAAAGTGCTTGTAGGCATTAGTTATTTAATTGGCCTTGGTTATGGAGCCTATTTGGTTTTTCTTCAGAAGCTTACTCTAGGTGAACTTGTCACTTTTAATGTGTATCTAGGGATGTTGATTTGGCCTATGTTCGCAGTTGGAGAACTAATTAATATAATGCAAAGGGGAAATGCTTCACTTGACCGAGTCATTGACACACTTTCTTATAAAATGGATGTGGAAGATGATAAAAATCCAATCCATATAGATATGCCTAAAGATATCGAATTCAAACTAGTGAATTTTCAGTATCCATCATCCTCCACTCCTAACCTTATTAATGTAAATGTATCGATTAAACGTGGTCAAACAATTGGCATTGTAGGGAAGACAGGCAGCGGAAAGACAACCTTTATTAAACAGTTATTAAGAGAATATCCACTAGGAACAGGAAAAATTACTATGTCTGGAGTATCAATCGAAAGAATCTTAATTGAAGACATCCAGAACTGGATTGGATATGTTCCTCAGCAACATGTATTATTCTCCAGAACAATTATTGAAAATATTATGTTTGGTAACAGTAATAGCACAGAAGAAGAAGTAATGCATGCGTTAGAACAAGCTGCATTTAAAGAAGATTTAAAGATGTTACCAGAGGGACTAAATACACTAGTAGGTGAAAAGGGTGTTGCTCTTTCTGGAGGGCAAAAGCAACGTATATCAATCGCCCGTGCGTTATTAATCAATCCTGAAATTCTTATTTTGGATGATTCCTTATCAGCTGTTGATGCGAAAACAGAGGCAGCAATTATTGATAATATCCAACACGAACGGTCAGGCAAGACTACCTTAATAACAACTCACAGATTATCTGGTGTACAACATGCAGATTGGATTGTAGTTTTTAATGAAGGTGAAATTATAGAGGAAGGTACCCACTCAGATTTAATTAATAAAAACGGGTGGTATAAGGAGCAATTTGAACGTCAGCAAGTAGAAGTTGCTTTAAGTAATCAGGGGGGGTGAGGGCATGAAAAAGAAAATAGGTCGTCGCCTATTTGAATATGCTCTTATATATAAACGTACAATTATTATAGCTTTAGTCATGCTAACCTTTGCTGTAGCAGCTGAATTAACAGGTCCATTTATAGCTAAAACTATTATTGATAAACATATATTAGGGATTGAGAATTCTTGGTATGAAACATCAGTTGTGGATAAGGATTCCGTTGTCTATCAAGGAAATATATATAAACGAGCTGATCATTATAAAGAATTTGAGGAAAAAGGATCTGAAGTTAGAATACTTCAGGCAGGTAGAAGTTATTACTTTATCGAATCTGGGATTAAGTTTGATGGGGAAAGAACTTACGAAGAAGGTAAAATTACAATACGCAGAGGGGAAAATGAGGTTAATTATTCCGCTCAGAAATTAAGTGCAGATGAATTGTTATTGTTTTATTCACCTGAGATCGATGATATTCTCTTGTTAATTGGAGCGTATTTAATTTTGATCATAGTCTCATCGGGTTTCCAATATGGTCAAAGATTGTTTTTACAAATTTCCTCAAATCGAATTATCCAAAAGATGAGAAAGGATGTTTTCCAACAAATACAACGTTTACCAATTCGTTATTTTGACAATCTACCGGCAGGTAAAATTGTGTCCAGAGTTACTAATGATACTGAAGCCATCAGGGACTTGTTTGTAACCGTATTATCCACTTTTTTCACAAGTACAATTTATATAACAGGAATTTACATTGCGTTATTCTTATTGGATGTAAAGCTAGCTGCTATTTGTTTAATTTTAGTGCCTATTTTGGTGATATGGATTTATTTTTACCGAATGTATGCGTCTAAATATAATCATGTTATACGATCGACCCTCAGTGAAATAAATGGCATGATTAATGAGTCTATTCAAGGAATGACCATAATTCAAGCTTTTAAACGTCAAAAGGAAACAAAAAAAGAGTTTGAAATATTAAATAAAGAATATTTTACGTATCAAAACAAACTCTTAAGCTTAAATGCGATGACATCACACAATTTAGTGTTCGTATTTAGGAACCTAGCCTTTGTCGCGTTAATATGGTATTTTGGTGGAGCTTCTTTAGAAATTGGAACTGTGATTTCACTAGGTGTGTTATATGCGTTTGTCGATTATTTAAATCGTCTGTTTCAACCAATAACAGGACTGGTAAATCAATTAGCGCTCTTAGAACAATCTCTAGTTGCTTCAGAGCGAGTATTTGAGTTACTTGATGAAGAAGGAATAGATGTGATAGAAGGTGATTTTCCAAGATATCTGGGTAATGTGACGTTTGATCATGTTTCTTTTGGATATATTGAGGGAGAGTATGTTTTAAAGGATATCCACTTTGAGGCGAAACGAGGAGAAACAATAGCTCTTATAGGACATACTGGCTCAGGTAAAAGTTCAATAATGAATTTATTATTTCGTTTTTATGATAGTAATGAGGGAAAGATTCTAATCGATGGGCAAGATATTCAATCTTTATCAAAACAGCAAATTCGGAAGCACATGGGTATAGTCTTACAGGATCCTTTTCTATTTTCAGGTACAATTGCAACAAATGTGAGCTTAAATGACCCAACAATTTCACGTGAGATAGTGTTAAAATCCTTGAAAGATGTAGGAGCGTCACATTTTATTGAAAACTTGCCAAATGGCTATGACGAGCCAGTTATTGAGAAGGGAAGTACATTATCTGCAGGCCAGCGACAATTAATTTCTTTTGCAAGAGCATTGGCATTTGATCCGGCTATACTAATACTAGATGAGGCAACAGCTTCAATCGACACTGAAACAGAAGCCATTATTCAAGAAGCTTTAGAGGTCTTAAAGAGGGGACGAACGACATTTATCATTGCACATCGTCTCTCTACAATAAAAAATGCTGATCAAATTTTGGTGTTAGATAAGGGTGAGATTGTTGAAAAGGGTAATCATGATGAGTTAATGAAAAATGGAGGACGATACTTTCAAATGTATCAAATTCAGCAGGGTATTGCTTTATAGTACAATAAATTAGTTTTAATGTATTTATTATGGCGAGACTATTTTATAGTGAAGGTTTAAAATTTGTTGAAAGAATTTATTTTAACAAGAGAATGTAGAACATATAAATTAATTCTTAATCAAATTTTCATTTCGAATTGTCCAAAAGTATATTCTCGGACGGTGGAGAGTAAAGTAATGCTCATTTAAAAGGGCAGTTGCGAGAAAGCTTATTAATTTCCAGTCCATAACTTCCATGATATAAACGCCTCCTTCATACGTTTAATATATGATATAGACGAAATATTGGTGAGCAATTGTTATGATCTTGAACATGAGAAAACCCAAGCATATGCTTGGGTTTTCATTTCCATATTATTTAATTGTACTTAGTGAGCTGACCCGCCAAGTTGAGACTCTGCCATTGATACTAATCTTTTTGTGATTTCTCCGCCTACTGAACCGTTTGCTCGAGAAGTGGTGTCAGCTCCAAGGTTTACTCCAAATTCTGTAGCAATTTCGTACTTCATCTGGTCAAGAGCTTGTTGTACTCCCGGTACTAATAACTGATTTGAAGAGTTGCTTCTGTTTGTTGCCATGATGTATCCATCTCCTCATTTAGTTTTTTGGTTGGGTTAGCTGGAATTGAACCAGAATAACGAAGCATGTTCGCCGCCGCCAGGCTCTAACCCATCGAATAAGTTTGTTGTTGCTTTGTAACCTTATTATGTTTTTACTGACAGGTTGTTATACAGTTTTTTTTTAGTAATTATTAACAATAATATTGGTACCTCTCATACATAATGTAACTATAAATTCGTGAAAACTAAATAAAAAGATTTCTCCACTTATATTTATAGGAAGGACTGAGCGGACTATGCGGTTTTGTCCACTGTGTAATGGATTCGAGGTATGTTCTGAGTACTGTCCTATATGTAATAACCTGCTTGAAGATAACGGTAGGATCATTGACTATTTTGACGACTATAGCCCCTATATGGAAATTGATGACATGAAAAAGATTGATGGTTTTGAACAAACACTACAAGAGAATAATTGTGCCCATATATTCTCTTGTAAGAAATGTAACTTTGAACAAATTGCTTTAGTCATAGAATAGAATTAATAAAAGGGATTGAATCAAATTTGAGAAGCCCTTGTCTTAAATATATAAACAAATGGAGATGTTAAAGCTCCTTGTTGATTTTTCAAACGAAGTTAATAGAAGTGGAAGGTGTGAGACTTCGGAGAGAGCAGAGGGACAGGTGAGACACCGAAGTCGCAAGTGAACATCCTACAAGTAACATCAACATCAAAATTTAACAGAGACCTTCATGCATAACAATTTTGCACCATGAGGTATGAAAATAAGCAATATATTTCTTTAGCAGTGATCGAAGTGGAAGAACGCGAGACTCCTCGAAAATACTCCCGCATTTCCTTCGTGCGGTGAGAATTCATGGAAGCATATTCAAGTCCTGCGGGAGCAGCGGGACAGGTGAGACCTGAAGGCGCTATCGCCGAGGGGCTCAACGCCGCCCCACGGAAAGCGAGTGTTCTGGAACGAAGATCCCCTTATTTTCAGGGTAGCCAAAATAAAAGAATAGTAAAGTAAGAGTATTTTTAAATAGGTTTTAATGTTGCTCCATTTTTCAGATTAGGTAAATAATCTCAAGTAAGTAAAGTGAAAAAATGTTATTAAATTTAAGACTTATCTGTTTTTAAAAGGTGTTATGGACTGAAATCTTTCTTACTTGTAACATGTCTGGAGGCAAATGAATGATAAAAATATTAACTTTTTTAAATCCCTATCGCCTTGCTGTTACAATCGCTCTATTTTTCATGTTAACAGAGCTGTTTGTTGAATTGCTGCATCCTTTATTAATGGCAAAAATAATTGATGATGGGATCATGCAAAAAGATCTCACGGTTGTAATAAAGTGGGGGATCATCATGGTGGCAATGTCATTACTTGCATTTATTGCAGGAATAGCAAATTCTTTTTATGCATCCCATGTAAGTCAAAACTTCGGGTTTGATGTAAGGAAAAGTTTATACCATAAAATACTTGCATTTTCTTCTGCCAATTTAAATTTATTTCCTACTGCTTCACTTATTACAAGAATGACAAATGACGTCACCCAAATTCAAAACGCCATTTTTATGGGGTTAAGAAT
>JBFILZ010000016.1:0-35295 GCA_041611945.1 Bacillus sp. (in: firmicutes) | reverse complement strand
TTAGGCACGCCGCCAGCGTTCGTCCTGAGCCAGGATCAAACTCTCCAATAAAGTGTTTGATTGCTCAATTTTACACCGGCTAGGTATTTTCACATAAGTGAAAATATCCTACATTTGTTACCTCGCGTTAGCGATTAAACAAATGTTCGTTTCATTTTGACGTTGAACCCGAAGGTCCAAGTCACGCTTGAAGTTTTGTTTAGTTTTCAAAGAACTTTTTCTTCGTCACCAAGAAGCGACTTTATTAATATATCATAATGGATATATTAAGTCAACATATTAATATATCATTTTTTATTACCCCTAGAAATGATATATTCTTTTCCTGAAGATGACTTTTTCTATATTAACATTAAGTGAATCAACAAACAAGGAAAAAATAAGAAGAAGTACAATCCGACATACGTATTACTTCGGTACGCTATGAAAGTATCTCAGATATAAATATATCTCTTCTATTAGAGAGTTGGATGAACTCACCTGTTAAATCAAGTTTAACTATTGGCCTTGTAGGAGACTTAGACTCTACAAATACAATGTTTCCTATCTGGTCGTTAGATAATTTAACTTTTGTTCCGATTGAAAAATTCGCAATTCCTGAAATTAATGCTTGAATAACAATTATATCGAATTGACCAAAACTATCTTGAATAATTAGCTCTAATACCTTAAACGGTGATTGCTTTGTCCGATAATTTCTTTCAGATGTCATTGCATGATAAACATCTGACACTGCTAAAATCTTACCGTACGGATGTATTTTTTCTCCACTGATTCCTAATGGATACCCACTTCCATCAATTCTCTCATGATGCTGAAATACACCAAGTTTTACCCCTTCTCTAATAACAGGTAAATTATGGAGCAACTTATAACCGTGAGTAGGATGGTATCTTATTTCATTGTATTCCTCGGGTAAAAGTGCAGTTTGTTTTTCTAGGATCTTAGGATTTACTTTTGACATTCCACAATCAGATAATAAACCAGCAATAGCAATTTGAATCCACTCACCTTTTTCATAGTTAAGCTTTTTACCTAAATATCCGGATAGCAATCCCACTGTTACTGAATGATGATATAGATATTCTTCTTTAGTGGAATAGTGATGAAGCATAAATATTTCATCTGGTGTTGAAACTGCTCTTTCTAATAGGGGGATAAAAAATTTTCTTATTTTAACAATTTCTACTTGAGAACCAGACTGCCAACTATGAAATATTTTTTTAAATTCCTGGACAGATTTTAAATAATGACTAGAAAATGTTTTAGATAAATCTTCATCAACATCTGTATATGCAATTTGATTCTCTATTATTTCAGTTGGACGAAAGGGCTCACCGTTAACTAAAGTTGCTTCAACTTCTACTTCCTTTATAAAAAATGCATGTAGGACCTTTATTTTTTCTTCATTCATGACAGTTTTTTTTGATAAAATCGGTTTCTCTGTTAAAGAGGTGACATCTTTAGATATAATACATCCTTCTATTAATTGGTTAATTCGAACCTTCATAATGTACACCTCCATTATTTACCCACTCTTGTACCTATATATTAACAAAAAAAAAGGAACACAACGATGTGTTCCAAAACTTTTTTAAAACTATTTTTATTCTTCGTTCACTTCTATTTCTTTGACTATTACTTCTTCTGAATTTTCTAGCTCATCTATGTCCTCTGGTTGAATCTCTTCTTTTTCTACAACGGCAATCGTCGATACGTGCCCTTCGTCTCCAAGACGAATGAGTCTAACACCTTGAGCATAACGCCCAAATTGAGAGATTCCTTCTGTACTCATACGGATCATTACACCATTTGCAGTAATTACCATAATATCTTCTTCACCAGTAACGGTCTTAAGTGCTATAACTGCACCGGTTTTTTCTGTAATAGTTGTCGTTCGAAGACCTTTTCCTCCTCGACTTTGTAGACGATATTCAGCCTTTGGAGTACGTTTTCCGTATCCATTTCGTGTAACTACTAACACATCGTAGTTGTCTTCTAGTATTTCCATACTTACAACTTCGTCTTTTGAACTTAATGTAATACCTTTAACACCGGTAGCGGTTCGACCCATAGACCTGACATCAGTCTCTAAGAATCTTATAAGCATACCATTTTTTGTCCCAATAATAATATCCTTCGTACCATCTGTTAATTTAACAGAGATTAGGTCATCCTCTTCACGTAAGTTAACCGCAATTAATCCATTAGTACGAATATTGCTAAAGGAAGATAACGGAGATCGCTTTGAAATCCCTTGTTTCGTTGTGAAAAATAGAAATTTATCATCCGAAAACTCTTCAACAGAAATCATAGCATTGACCCATTCACCTTTATCAACACCAAGGAGATTAATAATAGGGATTCCTTTTGCTGTACGACTATATTCAGGGATTTCATAACCTTTTGAACGATATACTTTCCCTTTATTTGTAAAAAACAGAATTGTATTATGAGTAGAAGTAGTTAATAACTGTTCGACAAAATCATCTTCATTTGTGCCCATTCCCTGGATACCACGTCCTCCTCGCTTTTGTGAGCGATAGGTAGATGCAGGAAGACGCTTTATGTAACCATTATGCGTTAGTGAAATCACAATGTTTTCTACAGGTATTAGATCTTCATCCTCAATCATTTCAGCTCCACCTGCAACGAGTTCTGTACGTCTAATATCATTAAAGCGTTCTTTAATTTCAGTTAACTCTTCACGGATTATCTCAAGTACTTTCTCTGGATCAGCTAAAATTGCTTTTAACTCATCTATAATAGCTATTAATCCATTATATTCTTCCTCTATTTTTTCTCTTTCTAGTCCAGTAAGACGCTGTAAGCGCATATCTAGAATAGCTTGAGCTTGCTTATCTGATAGAGAGAACTGGGTCATTAAGCCTTCTTTTGCAATTTCACCTGTTTGAGAACTACGAATTAATGCGATGACTTTATCCAAATGATCTAATGCCACACGTAAGCCTTCTAATATATGCGCACGTGCTTCAGCTTTTTCTAATTCAAACAATGTACGTCTTCTGATAATAACCTTTTGGTGCTCTAAATAATGATAAAGGAATTCTTTTAAATTTAAAACTTTAGGCTGACCATCTACAAGAGCTAGCATATTAATACCGAAGCTCGTTTGAAGGGCTGTTTGTTTATATAGATTATTCAAAAGAACATTTGCATTTGCATCACGACGAACTTCAATGACAATTCTCATTCCTGTTCGATCTGATTCATCTCGTAAATCTGTAATTCCATCAATTTTCTTATCTCGAACTAGCTCAGCAATTTTTTCTATTAACTTAGCTTTATTAACTTGATATGGAAGTTCTTTGACAATGATAGTCTGTCTTCCATTTGATTTTTCTTCAATCTCTACCTTTGCACGGATAATAATAGAACCTCGACCTGTTTCGTAAGCCTTTCTAATTCCACTTCTACCAAGAATTTGACCAGCTGTTGGAAAATCAGGACCTTGAACAGTTTCCATTAATTCAGAAATTGTAATATCAGGGTCTTTACTAAGTGCTAATACACCATCAATAACTTCGCCAAGTTGATGTGGTGGAATATTCGTTGCCATACCAACTGCAATCCCTGATGCTCCATTTACAAGTAAATTAGGAAAACGTGCAGGTAATACAACTGGCTCTCGTTCAGATCCATCATAATTATCTTTATAATCGATCGTATTTTTATTTATATCGCGAATTAATTCCATTGCAATCTTAGACATGCGGGCTTCTGTATAACGCATAGCCGCTGCTGAATCTCCATCGACTGAACCAAAGTTGCCATGACCATCAATGAGCATATATCGGAAGTTGAAGTCTTGTGCCATACGTACCATAGATTCATACACAGCAGTATCACCATGTGGATGGTATTTACCAATTACTTCTCCAACGATACGAGCAGATTTTTTATATGCCTTATCAGCTGTCATACCTAAGTCATTCATTGCATATAAAATACGACGGTGAACAGGCTTGAGTCCGTCTCTTACATCAGGAAGAGCACGTGAAACGATAACACTCATGGCATAATCTAGAAATGACGTTCTCATTTCATGACTTATATTAATTTCTTTAACTTGAGGTTTGCGATTTTCAGACATATTTTTCCTCCTTGAGGAGTTCAATCATTATTTTAATTAAATTAAATATCTAGATTTTTAACATAAATAGCATTTTCTTCAATGAAGTTACGTCGTGGGTCAACTTTATCTCCCATTAACATTTCAAAGGTTTCGTCAGCTTCTATAGCGTCTTGAAGGGTTACCTGTAAGAGAGTCCTAGTTTCAGGGTCCATTGTAGTCTCCCATAATTGAGTTGGATTCATCTCTCCAAGTCCTTTGTATCGTTGAATACCAGGTTTTGGTGTACTTGACATAGCAGAGAGAACTAGTTCAAGCTCACGATCATTATATGCATATTCAATCTTCTTACCTTGTTGCACTTTATACAATGGTGGTTGAGCAATATAAATAAAACCATGTTCTATTATTTTACGCATATAGCGATATAAGAATGTTAATAACAAAGTACGGATATGCGCACCATCTACGTCTGCATCTGTCATAATTACAACCTTATGATATCTTGCCTTGGAAATATCAAAATCTTCACCAATACCTGTACCAAGAGCAGTAATCATTGCTCTAATTTCATTATTTGAGAGAATTTTATCAAGTCGCGCTTTTTCAACATTAATTATTTTTCCTCTTAATGGTAAAATTGCTTGAAAGTGACGGTCACGCCCCTGTTTCGCAGAGCCTCCGGCTGAATCTCCCTCAACTATGTAGATTTCACTTATTGAAGGATCTTTTGATGAACAATCCGCTAGTTTTCCTGGTAAACTTGAAACCTCGAGAGCACTTTTTCTTCTAGTAAGTTCTCTTGCTTTTTTAGCAGCATTACGAGCTCGTGCAGCCATAAGGCCCTTATCAATAATCTTTCTAGCAACAGAAGGATTTTCTAGCATAAACTTTTCGAAGGTTTCACCAAATGTAGACTCGGTTACTGTTCGTGCTTCACTATTTCCTAGTTTTGTTTTGGTTTGTCCCTCAAATTGCGGGTCTGGATGCTTAATTGAAACAATTGCTGTTAAACCTTCTCTAACATCTTCGCCCGACAGATTACCTTCACTATCTTTTAAGAGGTTATTCTTCTTTCCATAATCGTTGATAACACGAGTAAGGGAAGTTTTAAATCCGATTTCATGCATTCCACCTTCATAGGTGTGAATATTATTAGCAAATGAGTAGATATTACTTGTGAAACTATCGTTATATTGAAGAGCGATTTCAACAGAAATTCCATCCTTTTCACCTTCAACATAAACAACCTCTTCATGAACCGGCTCTTTTGATCGATTTAAGTGTTCAACATATGACTTTATGCCGCCTTCATACTGATATTCATTTACTTTAGCCATATCTTTACGTTTATCTTCAATAGTAATTTTCAATCCACGATTTAGAAAAGCAAGCTCACGAATACGATTAGCAAGAGTGTCATAATCATATTCTAAAGTTTCAGTAAAAATTTCATAATCTGGTTTAAAATGAATAATTGTACCTGTAACCTCTGTATCGCCAATAATTTTTAAGTCAGCAGAAGGTACACCTCTTTCAAACTTCTGAAAGTGAATTTTTCCATTCAGATGAACAAAAACTTCAAGACTAGTGGATAAGGCGTTAACGACAGAGGCACCTACACCGTGTAATCCTCCTGATACCTTATAACCCCCACCACCAAACTTACCACCTGCATGGAGAACAGTCATAATTACTTCAACAGCAGGTCTTCCCATTTTTTCATGTATTCCTACTGGAATTCCACGACCATTGTCTTTCACTGTTATACTATTGTCTTCTTCGATGGTCACATTAATTTCATCACAATGTCCTGCTAAAGCCTCATCTATACTATTATCTACAATTTCCCAGACAAGATGGTGTAAACCTTTCGCACTCGTTGTTCCAATATACATACTGGGACGTTTTCTTACCGCTTCTAGCCCCTCTAATACCTGTATTTGGCTTTCATCATATACCTGCTGCCCCTGCATTTCTTTTTGTTCCATTGCCACAAATATCACCTGCGCCTTGACTCTAGGAAACTAAAGTCACAATTTTTATTCCTATAATTCTTGTACAATCTGTCCTGGTTCAAAAATCTGGGTTGCTCTTCTTTTTAATGTGACGGATGCCAAAGGGGAAAAGTAGATTTGATTAACTGTAACGATGATCGTTTTCATCGTTGGTGAAATCTCAGTAATTCTATTTTTTCTTCTTTGACCTGCTATGAATTCCTGAACAATTGTAGATGAGTGATACAGTTGTCCATCAAGTATGGTCACGATTTCATTAATTGGTATCACGACATTCTCGCCCAAGTGAATAAACAACTTTTCACCTCATTTTAACTTCTCGATTAACCCATTACTAACATGATACTGTGCTGCTTGCTTTAATGTTTCATGGTCTATACCCTCTACATTGGTAGTTGATACAAAGGTTTGTACCTTGCCTTGTATTGTATTAAGCAGATGGGATTGCCTATAATCGTCAAGTTCAGATAGAACATCATCTAAAAGTAAAATCGGATATTCACCAATTTCCGAATGTATTAATTCGATTTCTGCTAATTTTAAGGAGAGAGCTGTTGTCCTTTGTTGACCTTGAGAACCAAAGGTCTGAACATCCTTTCCATTAACAAAGAATAAAAGATCATCACGGTGAGGACCAGCTAAAGTCATTCCGCGATCCATTTCTCTATCTCTTAGTTTATCAAATTTTTCTTCGAATACTTTTACCATTTTGGACAATTCTAGATCCTCTGATACATCAATAGACGCCTTATAGTGTATTTCAAGCGTTTCTAGTCCTCTACTTATACCTTTATGTACAGGATCTGCCCATTTCTGAAGTAAGTGCAAAAATTCGAATCTCTTTTTTACAATTTTTACACCTGTTTCAATTAATTGGTCAGTCAGTACATCAAGCATCGTTGTATTTCTTTCTTTTTGTCTTTGGAGTAATTTCAAATAATGATTTCGTTGCTGAAGAACTTTTTGATATTTACTTAAATCATGCATGTAAATAGGGGAAACTTGACCTATTTCCATATCTAAAAATCTGCGTCTAACTTGAGGACTTCCTTTCACAAGGTTTAAATCCTCAGGTGCAAACATGACAATATTCATTGCACCTATATATTGGCTAAGTCTTTGCTGCTCGATATGGTTTAATTTTGCTTTCTTCCCTTTTGTCGAAATGACAAGTTGGAGGGATAATGGTCCTTTTTTACGTTTTACTCTACCCTCTATTTTAGCATACTCTTTGTCCCATTGGATAAGATCTTTATCATTTGATGTACGGTGCGATTTAGCTATAGCCAAAACGTAGATAGCCTCCATCAAATTAGTCTTACCTTGAGCATTTTCTCCTAGTATAACATTGACTTTATTTTCAAAAAAGACTTCAGTTTTACGATAATTACGATAATTAGACAAAATAATATTTTCAATAAACAAGGGAATTCCCCCATAATTCATTCATTTGCAGTTACTCTATTTCACTTGTAATTATGAAAGATCCTTTGCCTTTAATCTCAATAGAGTCACCTACACGTAGTTTTTTCCCTCGTCGATTTTCATTCTCCCCATTGACTTTGATTGAATATTCTTCTAAAAACCATTTGGCCATGCCACCAGAATCAATTACATTAGCCAATTTTAAAAATTGACCAAGAGTTATATAGTCCGTACGAATGGTTATTTTCACTGGAATTTTCATCTCCTAATTTTAGTACCATAGTTCATTACTCTATTGTACTAGATTAAAGTTAACAATTAAAGAAAGCTTTAAAGGTAAACTTTATCTTTACCTTTAAAGCTTTCTAGTTATTTACCTTATCGTTTTTTTCCATGTATGTAATTTTGAACAATTCATCCCAAAACTAACTTAATAAGTTCTTACAGGAAGTATTAATTGTAATGTTTTATCGTCATGAACTGGTTGTATGAAGAACGGTCTCATAGCACCTGTGAAACTTATTTTTATCTCTGTACCATCGATTGCTTTTAAAGCATCCATCATGAATTTAGCGCTAAAGGAAATTTTTAATTCCTCACCTGAAATTTTTTCACAAGATATTTCTTCAGTTACTTTACCAATTTCAGGAGAGTCGGACGAAATTTCTACTAGACCATTTTCTAATGTATGGAATTTAACTACATTATTTCGTCCTTCTCTTGCTAATAGGGAAGCACGATCTATTGCGTGTAATAACTCTTTACTATTCAAAAAGATATCTGTTTTACTTTCAGTTGGAATTAACCTTGAAGTATCAGGATAATTACCTTCTAATAGTCTTGAGAAAAACAAAAGATTTTTCATTTTAAATAAAACTTGTTGCTCAGTGATAACAATTTCAACATGATCGGTTGTGTCATCAAGAATCTTACTTAGCTCATTTAAGCTTTTACCAGGGATAACCACACTTGCTGCTGGAATTGAATGAGATGATTCTATTAATGCTTTTCTAAACGCTAATCTATGGCTATCTGTCGATACACAATGTAATTCACTATTTTCGAATTTCCAATTAACCCCTGTTAATATAGGTCTTGTTTCAGAAGTCGACACAGCAAAGACAGTTTGTCTAATTATGTGCTTTAAAAGATCTGCTGGTATCTTGAACGCATGATCTTCACTAATTTGTGGAAGTTGAGGATATTCGTCTGTATCGATTCCATTTAAGTTGAATTCTGCTTTTCCAGATCTGATAACAACTTGTAAATTTTTTTGAGTTTCAATCTCAACATTTTCTTCTGGTAATTTTCTTACTATTTCACTGAAGAAACGAGCCTGAAGAACTATACTGCCACTCTGTTTAACTTCGACAATTTCATTTCCAGTCTCTTCAAGAGGAATAAATGATTGAATGGAAATATCTGAGTCACTACCAGTTAAAGTAATACCTTCTTCTGTTGCTACAATTTTTATCCCCGTAAGAATCGGAATTGTAGTTCTAGATGAAATAGCTTTCATTACATCTTGAACGCCCTGGACAAGAAAGTCTTTCTGGATTAAAAATTTCATTTTTTTACCCCTTTTGTCATTAATAGATTTTCGTACTCTTATTAATATTATTTATCTTTAAAAATAGTAGTAATAGTAGTAGGTGCTGTGGATTTGTGGATAACCTAGTTAAATGAACGGAAACACAGTCTGTCCACATGTGGATAGACTGTGCGTAAGTAAGTTCAAGTTATACACAATATTCTATAATGAAAAATCACTTTTTTAATAATTCCTGAATATCTTTTACCTGTTTTTGAAATTGTGCATCAGTTTGTATTAAATTTGAAATCTTTTCATGAGCATGGATGACAGTAGTATGGTCTCTACCACCAAACTCTTCTCCGATTTTTGGTAGTGAAAAGTCTGTTAGTTCTCTAGACAGATACATAGCAATTTGCCTAGGAAATGCTATCGACTTAGTTCTCTTCTTCGCTTTAAAGTCTTCTAGTTTTATGTTGTATTGCTGACCAATTAATCGCTGGATGTCTAAAATAGAGATAATCTTTGGTTTTGAACTTGGGATAATATCCTTAAGAGCTTCTGCTGCAAGGTCAGCATTAATATCTTTATTAATTAGTGAAGAATACGCAACCACTCTTATAAGTGCTCCCTCTAATTCACGGATGTTTGAATCAATTTGATTTGCAATATAAAGCATCACTTCATTGGGAATATCTAGACCTTCAGCTTTAGCCTTTTTACGAAGTATGGCGATCCTCGTTTCTAAATCAGGAGGAGTTATATCTGTTATCAAACCCCATTCAAACCTAGACCTTAAACGATCTTCTAGTGTTGGAATTTCCTTTGGAGGACGGTCACTAGAAATGACAATTTGTTTACTTTCTTCATGAAGCGTATTAAATGTGTGAAAAAATTCTTCCTGAGTTTGTTCTTTTCCAGCAAGAAATTGAATATCGTCAATTAAAAGAACATCTACACTTCGATATTTATTTCTAAAATCGACTGCTTTATTATCTCGAATTGAATTAATAAACTCATTTGTAAACTTTTCAGAAGATAAATACACAACTTTTGCAGACGGATTATGATCAATCACGTAGTGACCTATTGCATGCATTAAATGGGTTTTGCCGAGCCCAACTCCTCCATAGATAAATAATGGATTATAGGCCTTAGCTGGTGCCTCAGCAACAGCTAAAGATGCAGCATGAGCAAATCTATTTCCGGATCCTATTACAAATGTATCAAATGTGTATTTAGGATTGAGCATACTTTGTGACAATTCATGTGGTTCATCATCATCTACTGCTCTCATTTTTTTATTAGGTAGAACAAGGTTAAAATCTTCTTCTTCCTGATTTTGAGGAATTATAAATTTAATTTCTAGCTCTGCTCCTGTAATTTCATGAATTACATCTCCAATTAGTGAGGAATAACGGGATTCTAACCAATCTCTAGCGAATTCATTAGGGGCTGTAATGATTAAAGTATTATTTTGAAGAGCATGTGCTTTTGTTGATTTTAACCAAGTTTCATAGCTCGGCTTACTTAGTTTTTTTTCGATTTCTTTTAAAGCCTTGTTCCATAAGTCCGAGATATTTTCCAAACTATCCCTCCTTTACTCCAAATTCTAGCGATGTACAAGCTTTGTATAAGGGGGCGTATATATTAGCATAAATATACATTTCCACAATAGGTGTTAATAATTATATTATAAGAAGATAGTCGACTTTTCGACAGAATAACACTTCTGTGGACAACTTTTTTAACAGGCAGTGTATAAACTATCCACACGTTATCCACACAGTGTGGATAACACTATTTATAGTAACAGATAATGAAGAGTGAAACATAACTATAATATCAAAATAAATTAAGGTACGCAATGGTTTTTTAAAAGTTATCCACAACTACCACAAGTTGTGGATTTAAATTGTCCACAACACAATATACTGTGTAGAAGTTGTCGATAACTGTTGAAGATTGTAAGGGACCAGAAAAATAATTATCCACAGACTATTTTTTGTAAGAGAAACTGTCTCACTGAGATAACTTAATGATTTATATTCTAAATACGTTGAATTAGGAAAAATTTTGGATTTTAATAAATCAAGTTGACATTTACACTAATCGTTCTCTATAATTATTGAGACTGTCTTTTTGATAAATTAATTCAAAAAGGTTAGTGGACAACAAAACAGAGGGTGAAGTTGTTCATAAGTGATCCCTATAAACTAGATTGATTTGTAGTGAATGACGTTAATAAGTAAGAACTAAGGTCCTTTCATGTAGGGAAATACCTAATATTTTATGTAGTTAGTGTTACAGCTAACCACAAAAGAGTTTAACCTCAGGAGGTGTCATAGATATGAAACGTACGTACCAACCAAATAAGCGTAAGCGTAGCAAAGTTCATGGATTCCGCAGCCGCATGAGCAGTGCGAATGGAAGAAGAGTTCTAGCTCGTCGTCGCCTTAGAGGAAGAAAAGTATTATCAGCTTAAGACCACTGTAAAACAGTGGTCTTTTTTCGATAAAGTAAGACTTCCTTTATTTGCAGGAAGTCTTTACATACTTGCAACAGATACAATGGGATAAAAAATGTTTGTTAATAACGTAATATAAAAGGATAATTTTGAGATACCATGGCAAGAATGTCATCATGTATCACAAAATGGAGTGTTTTGATGAAGAAACAATTGAGAATAAAAAAAGATTTAGATTTTCAAAAGGTCTTTCATGATGGACAATCAACGGCAAATCGTCAGTTTGTCATATATGTATTAAACCGTCCAGAACAAGCTCATTATAGAGTTGGTCTATCTGTTAGTAAAAAGATTGGTAATGCTGTGATGAGAAATCGTATAAAACGCCTAATTCGGCAAGTAGTATTCGAATTTTCTGACGTTATGAAAAATGGTAAAGACGTTGTAATAATTGCCAGGAAGCCTACATCTGAAATGGATTATCATGAAGTAAAGTCTTCTTTGGAGCATGTTTTCAAATTAGCTAAAATAGTAAATCGTCGTAAATAAATAATTATATGATATTTTTTGAAGCGATTTTATCAAAAAATTGCTGAATTTGTCATTTATTTATTCTATTATATAAAAGATATTTTCTTCGAGAAGTGTTACAATCATTTTTAAAGACATGTTATGATTATAGGATTTCATTAGTTATACATATGCTAAGAAGAAAGTTAAAGGAGGATCAAGTAGTAGTGAAGAAACGGTTATTATTATTCTTTGTCTTGCTAGGAGTTATTGCAACTTTGACAGGATGTATGGACGTAAATCAAGACATCACTCCTGAAAGTGAAGGGGTATGGAATCAATATTTTGTTTATCCTTTATCTTGGTTAATTATTTATTTTGCAAACCTTTTAAGTGAAAATTATGGTCTTTCTATTATAATCGTTACTCTTATAATACGTTTTGCTTTATTACCTTTGATGATTAAACAAACAAAAAGCTCAAAGGCAATGCAAGCTTTGCAACCTGAAATGAAAAAGCTTAAGGAAAAGTACAGTTCTAAAGATCAGAAGACGCAACAGGAACTTCAAAAAGAAACAATGGCGTTATTTCAAAAAAATGGAGTAAATCCTTTAGCTGGATGTTTTCCTATCTTAGTTCAAATGCCAATATTAATTGCTTTTTATCACGCAATTATGAGAACAGCTGAAATTAAAACTCATTCTTTTTTATGGGTAGATTTAGGTGCGCCTGATCCTTTTTATATATTACCTTTAGTAGCTGGAGCTACAACTTTTATTCAACAAAAAATTATGATGGCTAGTGGAGCTGCTATGCAAAATCCACAAATGGCTATGATGCTTTGGATTATGCCAATAATGATTATTGTTTTTGCAATTAACTTCCCAGCTGCACTATCACTGTATTGGGTAGTAGGAAATATATTTATGATTGTTCAAACTATACTAATCAAAGGTCCAGAAATTAATTTAACTAAAGATAGTTAAGGAGGAGCTAAAAGTGAAAGAAGTAACTGCTATTGGTCAAAGTATACAAGCAGCAGTAGATTCGGCACTAGCTCAGTTAAAAGCAACTAGAGAAGAAGTTGAGATTGAGATACTAGATGAGGGAAAAAAAGGTTTTCTTGGTCTCTTTGGAGCTAGGCCTTCTCAAGTCTTGGTTAAATTTAAGCACGATCCTATCGTTGAGACAGAACAGTATCTGAAAAACATTATTACTGAAATGAAAGCGGATATTACTATTGTTTATGAAGAAAAAGATCGAGAAGTTATTTATCAACTATCAGGTAAGGATGTTGCCCTCTTAATAGGGAAAAGAGGTCATACTCTTAATTCCTTGCAGTATCTTTCTCAATTAGTATATAACCGACACACTAGAAGGTATCGTAAAGTTGTGGTAGATGCTGAAAATTATCGCGATAGAAGGAAAGATACTTTAGAACAGTTGGCATTTAAGTTAGCCCAAAAAGCAATCATAACGAGAAAAGACGTTAAGCTTGAACCTATGCCATCTTACGAAAGAAAAATTATTCATACAATACTGATGAAAAATAAACAAATAAAAACATCTTCTTCTGGTGTTGAGCCTTATCGCCATTTGGTTATTTCACCAGTTAGAAAATAAAGAAAAAAGTCCTAGGGAATTATCTCCTAGGACTTTTTTTGTTTAAAACGGTTTATGTACGAATATTAGTCTTAGTTTCTTTTCATAAAAATGGCTATTTTGTGAACCTAGAATATATCAAAATCGCACTAGTGGGGTACTTATTCTTCGGATTTAATTAGATGTAGAATTAATTTAAGTTTACAATTATGTTGTTATTGTCATTAAGATTGTGGATAAGCTAAAATTGAGATATAGTGAAGTGTGCGGGAGAAGTTATCCACTGTGGATAAGATTGTAAGGGATCAAGATAGGGAATAATGAAGTTGAAATCATACAATAGTATCGTTGAAAGTTTTTTTGATTTTTTATTTGAATGATCTAACATATATAGAAAAATGAAGATTAAGTGAAGGGGGAGACAATATATTGGATTTCGAAACGATTGCAGCTATCTCGACCCCAATGGGTGAAGGCGCCATTGCTATTGTGAGATTAAGTGGAGAAGGTAGTATTTCCATTGCTGACAAAATATTTAAAGGAAAATCCTTATCTGAAGCATCATCACATACGATCCAATATGGGCACATTATTGATAATGAAACTGGACATATAGTTGAAGAGGTTATGGTCTCAGTACTGAGGGCTCCAAGGACTTTCACAAAAGAGGATGTAGTGGAAATCAATTGTCATGGTGGTCTTGTCACTGTCAATAAAGTGTTACAATTAGCTCTTGCTAATGGAGCAAGACTAGCAGAACCAGGTGAGTTTACCAAAAGAGCCTTCCTGAACGGTCGCATAGATTTATCTCAAGCAGAGGCTGTAATGGATCTAATTAGAGCAAAAACAGATAAAGCAATGAATGTGGCTCTTGGTCAAATGGAAGGTAAATTATCTAAATTAATTCAAAGGCTACGTCAAGAACTATTAGAAACCCTAGCTCACATTGAGGTTAATATTGATTACCCTGAGTATGATGATGTAGAAGAAATGACGCATTCCATGCTTTTGGAAAAGGCAAACAGAGTACACAATGAAATTGAAAAGCTGCTCGGTACGTCTCAGCAAGGAAAAATACTAAGAGAGGGTCTATCCACCGTTATCATCGGGAGACCGAATGTGGGTAAATCATCATTATTGAATAGTTTGGTTCATGAAAATAAAGCTATTGTAACAGACGTTCCTGGTACGACAAGAGACGTTATTGAGGAATATGTAAATGTTAGAGGAGTTCCTTTACGACTACTAGATACAGCTGGTATCCGTGAAACAGAGGATATCGTGGAGAGGATTGGTGTTGAACGATCTCGACAAGTGTTAAAGGAAGCTGATTTAATTCTTTTGGTTCTTAATTATAACGATAATCTTCTTCCTGAAGATGAACAGTTATTTCAGGCTATCAAAGGTATGGACGTTATTGTTATTATGAATAAGATGGATTTAGAGAGAAAAATCAATGTAGAACGAGTTAAAGAATTAGCAGGGATCAATCCAATAATTACAATATCTTTAGTTGAAGATGAAGGTGTCGATCAGCTAGAGGAAGCGATCTCGACCTTGTTTTTTTCGGGTTCAATTGATTCGCGCGATATGACATATGTCTCCAACTCACGTCATATAGCTTTGTTAACGCAAGCAAAGAGGACAATACTAGACGCCATCCAAGGAATTGATAGTGGAGTACCAATTGATTTAGTGCAAATAGATTTGACAAGATCGTGGGAGCTTCTAGGAGAGATCATTGGAGACGCAGTACATGAAAGTTTAATTGATCAACTTTTTTCACAGTTTTGCTTAGGTAAATAGTTTTTAGGAGGTTTTTTTAATGCAACAATATGACGGTGGCAATTTTGATGTCATAGTAATTGGTGCGGGGCACGCTGGTTGTGAGGCTGGATTAGCTTCGGCTAGAATGGGCGCTAAAACGTTGATGATCACGATTAATTTAGATATGGTAGCTTTTATGCCTTGTAATCCATCAGTTGGTGGTCCTGCAAAAGGGATTGTCGTGCGGGAGATAGATGCTCTTGGCGGTGAAATGGGTAGAAATATAGATAAAACACATATTCAAATGAGAATGTTAAATACCGGCAAGGGACCTGCAGTACGAGCATTACGTGCGCAGGCAGATAAATTTGCCTACCAACATGAATTAAAAAAGACAATTGAAAATCAAGAGAATCTTACATTATTACAGGGCTTGGTTGAACGTTTAGTAGTTGAGGATGGAGTGTGCAAGGGTGTATTAACTAATACAGGTGCAATTTATCATTCAAAAACTGTCGTTATTACAACTGGTACATTTTTAAGAGGTAAGATTATTATTGGGGATTTACAATATTCAAGTGGACCAAACAATCAGCAGCCTTCGATCAAGCTTTCTGAGCATTTACTTGAACTAGGGTTTGAATTAGTGCGCTTTAAAACAGGAACTCCACCGAGAGTAAATAGCCATTCAATCGATTACTCTAAAACTGAAATACAACCAGGTGACGATGTACCACGAGCATTTTCGTATGAAACTACAAAATTTATAACTGATCAAATACCTTGTTGGTTGACTTATACAAGTACCGAAACACATCAAATTATTGACGAAAATTTACATCGTTCCCCAATGTATTCAGGTATGATTAAAGGAACTGGCCCTAGATACTGTCCTTCAATTGAAGATAAAATAGTTCGATTTAATGATAAACCCAGGCACCAAATCTTTCTTGAACCAGAAGGAAGGCATACACAAGAAGTATATGTACAGGGTCTATCAACTAGCTTGCCAGAGGATATTCAGCGAAAAATGTTAGCCTCGATACCTGGATTAGAAAATGTACAAATGATGCGAGCGGGATATGCGATAGAATATGATTCAATCGTCCCAACTCAGCTTTGGCCAACTTTAGAAACGAAAAAAGTCGAAGGTTTATATACGGCAGGGCAAATTAATGGTACATCTGGTTATGAAGAGGCTGCAGGCCAAGGATTAATGGCTGGAATAAATGCGGCTGCAAAGGCTTTAAACAAGCCAGAGACAGTTCTGAGTAGATCAGAAGCCTATATAGGTGTCTTGATTGACGATCTTATTACAAAAGGTACTAATGAACCTTATCGCCTGTTAACATCAAGGGCAGAGTATCGTTTATTACTTCGTCATGATAATGCAGATTTAAGACTTACAAATATTGGATATAATATCGGGTTAATATCAGAAGAACGATTCCGACGATTTGAAAGAAAAGAAGAACAAATACGTATGGAAAAACTTCGTTTACAACAAACAATTATAAAACCAAATGTTCAAACCCAGCAATTGATTAAAGAAGCAGGTGGAAGTGAATTAAAGGATGGTATTAAAGCGTCTGATTTAATAAAGCGTCCTGAAATGACATATTCCCATATTCACGAATTAGTACCGGCTGAAATAGCTGTAGATGAAGTGGTCGCTGAACAAGTGGAGATTCAAATTAAATATGAAGGATATATTGAAAAGTCCATGCAGCAAGTCGATCGTATGAAAAAAATGGAAAACAAGAAAATTCCTGAGAATATTGATTATGATGCTATATCAGGTATAGCCACTGAAGCGAGACAAAAACTTAAAGAAGTTTTACCGCTATCATTAGGACAAGCCTCACGCGTTTCAGGTGTGAACCCTGCAGATATTTCTATTTTACTAATTTATTTAGAACAGGGTAAGATTGTTAGGGTATCAAATCAATAAGTGACTATGAAAGGATACTTACAATGAATCAAGAACAATTTATTTTGAAGTTAAAAGAAAAGGGGATTGACCTTTCTTCGAAACAAGTTAAACAGTTTGAACTTTATTTTACTTTGTTAGTTGAATGGAATGAAAAAATGAATTTAACTGCAATAACAGAGAAAGAGGAAGTATACCTAAAGCACTTTTACGATTCCATTTCAGCTGCATTCTATTTCGATTTCAGTCAGCCCATGTCTATTTGTGACGTTGGGGCTGGAGCGGGTTTCCCAAGTATACCAATAAAAATTTGTTTTCCTCATATAAAAGTTTCAATTGTTGATTCACTTCAAAAGAGAATAACCTTTTTAAATGAACTGGCAAGGCAATTAGAATTGTCAGATGTCTATTTCTATCACGATCGTGCTGAGACTTTTGGACAAAATCCTGTATTTAGAGAAACCTTTGATATAGTTACAGCAAGAGCTGTAGCTCGTTTATCGGTTTTAAGTGAATTGTGTTTACCATTAGTAAAGCAAAATGGTATTTTCATTGCGATGAAGGGTGCAGCAGCAAAGGATGAGCTTGAACAGGGTAATACTGCTATAAAAGTTTTAGGAGGAGTCCTTAAAGAAGAATATTCTTTTCAACTACCTACTGAGGATAGTGAACGTTCCATCTTCATTATAGAAAAGAAGAACAAAACTCAAAAAAAGTATCCGCGTAAAGCTGGAACACCAAATAAGACACCTATACAGTAAGTTAGATATAAAATTATGAACAGTTCTTTTGAAGAAAAAATGTTTCACGTGAAACATATACTATATAGAAGGAAAGTAAGAGTTTATAACGAATATATATAAGGGGAGTTTCCTAAAGGTGGTGTTGGAGAATGAAGAGTCCTTTTTCTAAAATCTTCGGTATTGGGGAAAAAGAAGAAACTGAAGAGACTGTAGAGACTGTTATTAATGAAATGAGAGAAAGTGAGGGAATTAATAGAATCCTTCTTTCTAATATTGTTCCTAATAGATTTCAACCTCGAACAGTATTTGACGATGAAAAGATTGCAGAGTTAGCACTAACAATAAGAACTCATGGAATTATCCAACCAATTGTTGTTCGAGAATATGATGAGGATAAATTTGAAATTATTGCAGGTGAGAGACGTTTCCGCGCCGTTACAAAATTAGGTTGGGACACAATACCGGCAATTATTAAGGATTTTAATGATGCTGAGACTGCATCTGTTGCCTTAATCGAGAATCTTCAACGGGAAGAACTATCAGTTATTGAAGAGGCGATTGCTTATGCTAGGTTATTAGAGTTACATAATCTAACACAAGAAGCATTAGCTCAACGATTGGGTAAGGGGCAATCTACTGTTGCAAATAAACTTCGATTATTAAAACTTCCAGAAAAAGTTCAAGATTCACTGCTTTCTAAACAAATAACAGAAAGACATGCTAGAGCCCTTATTCCCTTAAAGAATTCAGACAAGCAAATTAAGCTATTGAACGAAATCATAGATCAACAGCTTAATGTAAAACAAACGGAAAACAGGGTGAATAGACTAACAGAAGAGGCAAATTCAAAACCTAAACCGAAACGAAAAGCTTTTAGTAAAGATATGAGAATTGCCATGAATACAATCCGTCAGTCCTTAACTATGGTTCAGGATAACGGGGTAGATTTAGATTCAATCGAGGAAGAATTTGAAGAATATTATCAAATTACGATAAAGATTCAAAAAAAATAAGCAGAGAAAACCCCACTCTTTTGTTGGGGTTTTGTTTGTTTGTAAAATAATTTTAGAAATAAAACTCATTTTTTGGCGATTCATGATAAAATGATATAGTTAATAGATTAATAGGAAAGATTTGAAGGTAGGTGACAGCGTGGCTAGAATCATCTCGATTGCAAACCAAAAAGGTGGTGTTGGCAAGACCACAACATCAGTGAATTTGGGAGCATGTTTAGCATACTTAGGCAAAAAGGTTCTTTTAGTAGACATAGATCCACAAGGTAACGCTACAAGTGGCGTAGGTATTGATAAAGCGGACGTTGACGCTTGTATTTATGACGTTTTGGTAGAAGATATAAATCCTAAGGACGTTATAAGGTCTACGGATGTTGAAAACTTATACATTATTCCTGCAACCATTCAACTAGCGGGAGCAGAAATAGAGTTGGTTCCTACTATTTCTAGAGAAGTAAGATTAAGAAGAGCATTAGAGTCTGTTGAAGCATCTTATGACTTTATCATTATTGATTGTCCTCCTTCCCTAGGTTTACTTACCATTAACTCGCTTACGGCATCAAACTCAGTGCTTATTCCTGTTCAATGCGAATATTATGCACTAGAAGGTCTGAGTCAATTACTTAACACTGTACGATTAGTTCAAAAGCATTTAAATACAGATTTAATGATTGAAGGTGTTTTACTTACAATGCTAGATGCGCGAACTAATCTTGGCATTCAAGTAATCGATGAAGTGAAGAAATATTTCCAAGATAAAGTTTATCAAGCTGTTATTCCTAGAAATATTAGGTTAAGTGAAGCGCCTAGTCATGGGAAGCCAATAATAATATATGATCCAAAGTCTAGAGGTGCAGAGGTGTATTTAGACCTTGCAAAGGAAGTGATTATCGGTGGCTAAAGGACTTGGGAAAGGAATAAATGCATTTTTCCCTGAAGTTAACTTAAATAAAGAAGAAACAGTTCGAGAAGTTAAGTTAAAAGACATACGTCCAAACCCGTATCAACCTCGTAAGCACTTTGATGAGGAAGCAATCCAAGAGTTGAAGGAATCGATTTTACAGCACGGTGTCTTGCAACCGATTATCGTTAGGAAAAGCATTAAAGGATTCGAAATTGTTGCTGGGGAAAGACGACATCGTGCATCAAAAGCAGCTGGTCTAGATTTAATACCTGTTGTAGTTCGTGAATTTACAGAACAACAAATGATGGAATTAGCTTTGTTAGAAAATCTACAACGTGAAGACTTGACTGCAATTGAGGAAGCTCAAGCCTACCAAGCATTAATTGAACATTTGGATATTACTCAAGAAATGTTAGCGAAGCGAATAGGGAAAAGTAGGCCACATATTGCAAATCATATACGCCTGCTCGCTCTTCCGGAAGGTGTTAGAACTTTCATTTCAGAGGGTAAACTTTCTATGGGGCATGGTAGAGCACTTCTAGGTTTAAGAAAAAAAGATAAATTAAACGCAGTTGTTCAGAAAATTTTAAAGGAACAATTGAATGTAAGGCAATTAGAGCAACTTGTACATCAATTAAATGAAAATGTTTCACGTGAAACATTAAAACCTAAAAAAGAAAAAGACGTTTTTATAAAAGAGAGAGAATCTGTATTAAGAGATAAATTTGGTACATCTGTTTCTATAAGCCGAACAAAGAAAAAAGGTAAAATTGAAATAGAGTTTTTCTCCTCTGATGACTTAAACCGTATACTTGATTTATTAGAAGGTATAGAATAAAAACTTTAACCACATTATGTGGTTAAAGTTTTTATTCATAAAAGCACGAATAAGAGACAGATAGCACTTATAAAG
Organism: Bacillus sp. (in: firmicutes); assembly: GCA_041611945.1. Lineage (GTDB taxonomy): Bacteria > Bacillota > Bacilli > Bacillales > SA4 > Bacillus_BS. The sequence goes on along the minus strand of JBFILZ010000016.1, from coordinate 14,379 downwards.
GGGATACACCTAATGGTTCTGCTTGGAACAATTGTAAATGGAATTTGTATCATTATTGGTACAGTGATTGGTAGTTTCTTGACGAAAATACCAGAGAAAGTAAAACATACTGTTATGCAAGGGATTGGCTTATCAGTATCCTTACTAGGTATTCAAATGGGATTGAAGAGCGAGCAATTTTTAATTGTTATTGTAAGTTTAGTATTGGGGGCAGTCATTGGTGAGGTTGTAGATTTAGATAAAAGATTAAACCAATTAGGTACTTGGATTGAAAAAAAGATCGGTAAGAGGGCAAAAGGGGACATTGCAAAGGGATTCGTAACAGCGACATTGATTTTTTTGATAGGCGCAATGTCAATTATAGGCTCATTAGATAGCGGTTTAAGAAACAATCATCAAGTATTATTTACTAAGTCATTAATTGATGGATTTACAAGTATAATATTGACCACTACTCTTGGAGTAGGCGTTGCACTATCTGCAATCCCCGTCATGCTATACCAGGGGTCAATTTCACTATTCGCAACACAAATAGAGAAATTCGTTCCAACTGAGTTAATGAATATGTTTATAGTTGAAATGACATCAACAGGTGGGTTAATGATTCTGGCGATTGGATTAAACTTATTAGGAATAACGAAAATAAGAGTTGCAAACCTTTTGCCAAGTATTATAATAGTGGCTATTGTTGTAAATATATTGTTTCAGTTGAAATAAAAAAGTGTAGTTCTAAAAAGAACTACACTTTTTTATTTAGAGGACTCAAAAAGCCCCGAAAATTTTGCTGAAAGTTGTTTGCGTCTAATTATTTTACTTCCCTCATGTATACCTTCAGAAATGGTCTGAGCCATCTTCATAACAAGATTAAGGCGTGTGTTTTGTAAGACAAAAAACTCCATAAAACCACTTACATTAACGATTCCGGTAATATGCATATCTCCTACAGGAGGTAAGTTTTTTTGAACTCCTGCTCCAGGTTTTACGGGTCCTGTGCCTACAGTAACAACTCCAACACTTTTCAACCTACCTAAACATGCATCTATCCCGATAATAAATGGGGAATCTAGTGTTTTTTTGATAGATGTTAATTGTTCTTCTAAGTTTACTGCGTGAATGGGATTTTCTAATGTTCCAAATATATGTAGAAGAGAAGGCCCTTTCTGCTCGAGCAACGTTCCGATTAGGGGACCAAGTGAATCACCTGTTGACCGATCTGTTCCAATACATACAATAGCAATGGGTTGATTTTCCTGAATGGGTAGGAGTGAAACAATTTGACCTGCAATTTTTGAAGATGCACCTTCCTCATTGAAAGGGATAATTAACTCAGTAACATTTTTATCGAAAAAGCTTGGTCTTAGATTCATAGAGTCCACCCCGTTTTAAATAGTACTAACAGTATACGGAATATTCTCGCTTTCTATACTTATAAATTTAATTTTCGATCTACAATCTTTGATATCAAGTCTATGTTGATTTTTAAAAAGAAGTTGATTGAAATGGAAGGTGTGAGATTCCGCGGAAATGCTATCATATCATCTTCGTGCGGTGAGAATTAAAGAAAGTATATTCAAGCTAAAGCGGGTCACCCGGGCATCGGTGACACCGAAGAAGCAAGTGCAAGTTGGCTCACCGCCCGTACAGCGTAAAGTGGGCATCCTGGATCCTGCAGCTAAAATCAACAACAAAGCATTGATATAAAAAGTTAAATATGTCTAAAGAAAGGGGAGAATGCAAAATATCGCTATAATTGGGAGTAGGAAATTGATATGATAGAGAAAGAATTTTAAAATATTTAAGAATGAATGTAAGGACGTGAAAGAATTGGAAATAATATCGAATTCCTATGAGAAATTCATTACACATTTAACAGATGAAGAGATCTGGTTGTCCATTGGTGGCGCATTTCTCAAACTCTTGATGATTGTAATAGTTTCAAAGTTACTAATACGTATTGGGAAGACAATGCTTCACAATATATTTAAAATCCGTACTAAAAGCCCGTTACGTGTAACTGAAAGAAGAGAAGCCACATTAACGAAATTATTAGATAATATTTTGGCATATGTAATTTATTTTATATCCTTTATTATGTGTTTAGAAGTGTTTGGACTAGACGTAACCGCCCTTCTAGCGGGAGCAGGAGTTGCCGGGTTAGCGATAGGCTTTGGAGCACAAAACCTTGTAAGGGATGTTATTACTGGATTTTTTATTATATTTGAGGATCAGTTTTCTGTTGGTGATTATATTCGAACAGGGACATTTGAGGGTATTGTAGAAGAAATAGGACTTAGGATAACAAAGATAAAAAGTTTTACAGGTGAGATCCATGTAATACCAAATGGAAACATAACTGACGTGACGAACTTCTCCATCTCTAATAGCATTGCAATCGTGGATGTGAGCATTGCTTATGAAGGGGATATTACAAAGGCTGAGAGAGTCCTACAGGAGCTGTTAACGACCATGCCGGGTAAATATGAAGATATGGTCAAAACTCCTGAATTACTAGGGGTACAAACGCTAGGTGCGTCAGATGTAGTTTTACGAATCATATCAGAGGTAAAACCAATGAAACAATTTTCTACAGCTAGAGCTCTTCGCAAAGAAATAAAGGTATGTCTTGATGATAATGGGATTGAAATACCTTTCCCGCGCGTAGTTATGTACAATCGTCAAGAAGTTCATGAAGAAACGAAGACAAATGCAGAAGGTTGAGAAGGGGGCCATAAGAGATGGAAGAAAAAACATTTGGTATAAATGATCTTGTGGAGATGAAGAAACAACATCCTTGTGGTACAAATCGTTGGAAAATCATTCGGATGGGGATGGATATTCGAATAAAGTGTGAAGGATGTCAACATAGTGTAATTATCCCAAGAAAAGAATTCTCACGAAAAATGAAAAAGGTAATAGTGAAGTTTGAAGGTGAAGGGTTAGAGTAGGAGAGATGTTAGTTGGAAAAGAAGATTAAATCAGCTTGCCCTCTTAATTGTTGGGATAGTTGCGGGTTTACTGTGACAATTGACAGTAAAAACAAGATAACGAAAATAGAAGGTGATAAAGATCACCCTATAACGAAGGGGAAAATTTGTGGGAGAGGTAGGGCGCTAGAGACTAGAACAAATAGTTCAGAACGTCTTACAACACCATTAAAAAAAGTAAACGGTATTTTCGAACCAATAACATGGAATCAAGCACTTGATGAAATATCGACCTTAATGGAGAGTATTAAAGTGAAATACGGAAGTACTGCTATTCTTCATAGTCATGATTATGCGAATAGTGGACTACTTATTAATCTAGATAAACGCTTCTTTAATCTATTTGGTGGAGTAACTGAGCTTACTGGTAGCATTTGTTGGGGAGCTGGAATTGAAGCGCAAAAGTGGGGATTTGGCGATTCATATAGTCATTCTCCACAAGATATTTCTAATAGTAAACATATTGTGGTCTGGGGCAGAAATGTTGCTCGGACGAACATGCATTTATACGAATATCTCCAAGAAGCCAAATCAAAAGGCGCTACATTGACAGTAATTGACCCAATCTATAATTCAACAGCTAAAATTGCCACAGACTATATCTCAATTAAGCCTGGAATGGATTCTTTTTTAGCTTTAGGAATTATGAAAGAGATGCTTAGGTTGAATTTAGAAAACAGGGATTTTATTAATGAGCGCACAATTGGTTTTGAAGAGTTGGAAAAACTAATAAGGTCTGTTTCTTTACAAGAACTCTCATTATATACAGAAGTTGAAGGACAAGTATTTACAAGACTCGCTGAAATATATGGAAGTGGACCTACGACCACATATTTAGGCCTTGGAATGCAACGCTATGAAAATGGTGGAAATACAGTGCGTTGCATTGATGCACTTGTTGCCATGAGTGGGAATGTAGGCATTCCAGGAGGTGGTTCTAACTATGGAAATTTACAAGTAGGACAAAGTTTTAATATAGATGCACTTACACTTCCTACTAAGAAGACAAATTACCGAACCTTTACAATGATGAAACAGGCAGAAGAGATATTAACAGCAAATGAGCCTCCGATTAAAATGGTAATAGTGACATGTGGTAACCCACTAACACAAGTCCCGGATACTGCAAAAGTTAAAGAGGCATTTGAGATGGTGGAAACTCTAGTTGTAATGGATCAGTATTTAACAGATACAGCAGCAATGGCTGATTATGTACTTCCAACTACATCATCATTTGAGGTAGAAGATATCTATTACTCCTCAATGTATCACAGTTATGTAAATTATAGTCCAAAGTTAGTATCGCCTCCTGGGGAAGCCAAGTCAGACCTTTGGATTTGGTCAAAGTTAGCAGAACGATTAGGATTCGGTGAAGCATTTAACTATACCCGGAAGCAATTCCTAGATTTAGGATTATCTAACATGAAAAATTCCGAAATAAATCTTGAACTTCTTATGAAAAAAAGCCATTATCTTTTACCTGTAAAAGATGTACCGTGGTCAAACAAAGAATTCAAGACTCCTAGCGGAAAATATGAATTCACCTCGAGTATAGCGAGTGGAAAAGGATATGATGGGAGGATTAAACTTTCTTTCCCTAAAGAGTCACACCAACAAAATCCGAGGTTGGCGGAAAAATATCCATACTCATTATTATCTATACACCCATTACGTTCTAATCATTCTCAAAATTATCACCTTATACCTAGTTTGCAAGAAAACAAAATAGAGGTTTCGGTCGATATTGCAAAGGAACATAAGCTTTTGGAGAATGATTCGGTAAGGGTATACAATAACCGTGGACAAATAACGGGAAAGATAAAAATTATGAAAAGAGCTCATAGCAAGACAATTAATATAAATGAAGGAAATTGGCATGATTTTGGTGGGAGTGTAAATCAGCTTACATCTAGCGATGAATCTGATAATGGTCTAGGAAGCATATTATATGATTGCTTAGTATCATTAGAAAAATGTTAATGGTGCCACTAGGCGCCATTTTCTATCTCCTAGGATAAGTGCTTGTATTTTTATGTGGTAGTATCTATAATTGGGAAAGATTAAAGTGTTTACGCAAACAAGGAGTGAATGAGATGGCATTAACGGCTGGTATTGTCGGACTTCCAAATGTAGGGAAATCCACATTATTTAACGCAATTACGCAAGCAGGTGCAGAGTCTGCAAATTATCCGTTCTGTACGATCGATCCCAACGTAGGGATTGTAGAAGTACCTGATCATAGATTAAATAAGTTAACAGATCTTGTAAAACCGAAAAAAACAGTACCAACAACCTTTGAATTTACTGATATTGCAGGTATCGTAAAAGGGGCTAGTAAAGGTGAAGGTCTTGGAAATAAGTTCCTATCTCATATTAGACAAGTAGATGCAATTTGTCAGGTAGTTCGCTGTTTTGAGGATGAAAATATCACACACGTCTCAGGTAAAGTTGATCCAATTGATGATATTGAAACAATCAATCTTGAACTAATTCTTGCTGATTTAGAAACTGTTGAAAAGCGAATTGACCGTGTAGCGAAGCTTGCAAAGGGAAAAGATAAAGATGCTGTAATCGAGCATGAAATTTTAGTCCTATTAAAAGAAGCCTTCGAGGAAGAAAAGCCTGCTCGTACTGTTGAATTTTCAGACGAACAGTTAAAGATTGTAAAAGGATTACACTTATTAACAATTAAGCCAGTTCTATATGTGGCAAACGTGGGTGAAGATGATGTAGTTGATCCATCAGAAAACCCTTATGTTCAAAAAGTAAGAGCGTTTGCTGAACAGGAAAATGCAGAAGTTATTGTAATTTGTGCAAGGATTGAAGAAGAAATCGCAGAGTTAGATCAAGAAGAAAAAAAGGCCTTCCTTGAAGAACTGGGAATTGAAGAATCAGGACTAGATCAATTAATCCGAGCTGCTTATTATTTATTAGGACTAGCTACGTATTTTACAGCAGGTGTACAAGAAGTTAGAGCATGGACATTTAGAAAAGGTATGAAAGCCCCTCAATGTGCCGGTGTCATTCACACAGATTTTGAAAGAGGATTCATACGTGCTGAAACTGTTTCCTACGACGATTTACTTACAGCAGGTACTATGGTTGCTTCTAAAGAAGCGGGGAAAGTGCGCTTAGAAGGAAAAGAATACATTGTTCAAGATGGAGATGTCATCCATTTCCGTTTTAATGTATAACCAATTTAATAACTTAAGTTGAGGAATAAGTTGCAAAAAATAAGTACTTCTGATATAATTTTCTATTGTGAGTAATTAGTTTTTAAATTATTCCTTGCCCATCATTGGGCCGTTTAGACCAAAAGGAGGTGACAGAAATGAGAAAGTACGAAATTATGTACATCATTCGTCCAAATATTGAGGAAGAAGCTCAAAAAGCGCTAGTTGAACGTTTCAACGGCATTTTAACTGAAAATGGTTCTGAGTTAACAAATGTTAAAGAATGGGGTAAGCGTCGTTTTGCATATGAAATCAATGATTTCCGTGACGGTTATTACATGTTAGTTAACGTTAGTGCTCCAGCAGTAGCCGTTCAGGAGTTCGATCGTCTTGCTAAAATCAGCGAAGACATCATCCGTCATATGGTTGTTAATGTAGAGGACAAGTAATATAGATTTTTTAAGCAGTATTCTTAAGGGAGTTGGCTATTGATATGATGAATCGCGTTGTACTTGTAGGTCGTTTAACTAAGGATCCAGATTTGCGTTATACACCTAGTGGTGTAGCAGTTGCGAATTTTACATTAGCAGTTAATCGCACATTTACCAATCAACAAGGAGAGCGCGAAGCTGATTTTATTAACTGTGTCATATGGAAACGACCAGCCGAAAACGTTGCTAATTTCTTGAAAAAGGGAAGTTTGGCAGGTGTTGACGGTAGAGTTCAAACTAGAAGTTATGAAGGCCAAGATGGTAAGCGCGTTTATGTTACAGAGATTGTTGCTGAAAGTGTACAGTTCTTAGAACCTAAAAGCGGAAGTAACTCTGAACGTAGTGGCTCTTATGGTGGTGGACAGAGTGACTCTTCTTATGGACAGGGACAGAGAGATCAGGGTCAAAATCAAAACCAACGAAATCAAGGAACGACTCGTGTAGAGGACGATCCATTTGCAAATAATGGTGAACCGATCGACATCTCAGATGATGATTTACCATTTTAATAATTTAATGTGAAGGGAGGAAAAATTTAATGGCTGGATTCCGTAAAGGTGGTCGTGGTGGTAAGCGTAAAAAGGTGTGTTTTTTCACATCTAACGGTATTATTACTATTGATTATAAAGATACAGACTTATTAAAGCGTTTCGTATCAGAGCGTGGTAAGATTTTACCTCGTCGTGTTACAGGAACAAGTGCTAAGTACCAACGTAAATTAACTATTGCAATAAAGCGTGCGCGTCAAATGGCATTGCTTCCATACGTATCTGGTGAATAAATAATAAACGCAGCAGGGGAACCTCGCTGCTTTTTTAATGGGGAAAATCACAGTCTTTTGTATAGCTGTGGTTTTTCTGTTTTCTCGACACTATACAAAGTTAGAAGATGAGAAGAAATCGAGATTGTGTTATAATATCACGAGTTAAACATACATGAAATCAACTTTTTAGGAGTGATTTATTTGAGTAAAACGAAAATAATAACGGAAGGTGCTATTATGTTAGCACTATTTATCGTTTTATTTCTAACCACTCTATATGTTCCTTTTATGGGAACCATTACGTTATTTTTCCTCTCACTGCCATTCGTTGTTTTCACTGCTAGAAATGGTTTGAAAAGCGGAGTGCTTTTAATGGTTGGTGCTCTAATTATGACTCTTATCTTCGGATCAATATTTTCAATACCGATAACTTTTATGATGGGTTCAACTGGGGTTATAATGGGTTATCTATACAAAATTAACCGTTCGAAAATAGAGATACTATCAATTAGCAGTATTGCTTTTATTTTAAACATACTTATCCTTTATGTTGTTGTAATCACCGTATTTGGAATAAATGTGCCTGAATATTTTGATCAAGCAAGTGAAGACTCGATAAGTATAACCCGGGAAATGATGGAGAGTTTTGGCCAAACGATAGAAACGGAAAAACTAGAAGAACTTAAAGAGGCATTGAATTTAGCTTCATTATTGCTTCCAACTGTCATTGTCTTATTGGGGGTAATTCTAGCTTTTATCTCCCAACTAATTGCTACCCCAATATTAAAGAGGATTGGGTTTAATATTGATAAATTTCCTCCATTGCGGGAAGTACAAGTACCTAAAAGTCTGATTTGGTATTATTTAATCTCAATGATACTTATGCTAGTACCAATAGACAAAGATTCATTTTTATATTTGGCTGTCATTAACTTGTTCTACATTATGCAACTCTTAATGATATTCCAAGGATTGTCATTCATCTTTTATTATTGCTATCATAAGAATCTTTCAAGAGGAATACCTATTACAATTGCAATAGTTTCCTTTTTACTCCCATTTTTAATGTATATTGTTCGAATTATAGGTATAATTGATTTAGGATTTAATTTAAGAAGTAAGATTGAAAAGAAAAAATAGAAGACAGTTGTAGGAGCTGAAAGTATGCCGAATTTTTACCGGAAGAGCATCTTTCGTTACCCGATATATATATTAATTGGAATTACGGGTTTTTTAATTGGAGTCATTGGTTTTTATCAATGGGTTCTTGGTCTTATTGGTTTTATCATTTTAGGAGTTCTTCTTTTTTTCCTGATTAAATCTGATTCTTTATTTCGGAGGGATATGGAGCAGTATATTTCCACTCTATCACACCGGGTAAAAAAAGTTGGAGAAGAAGCTTTAATGGAGATGCCGATCGGTATTATCCTTTATAATGAAGAACATCAAATTGAATGGACAAATCCTTATATGACCTCCTTTTTTGGAGAAGAATCTATAATCGGAAGGTCAATACAAGATTTATATGAAGGATTGCTTCCAGTAATAAAAGAAAAAGTACAAAGTGAAGTAATTACCATTAATAATCGTAAGCTAAAGATTATGAATAAAAAAGAAGAACGTTTAGTCTATTTCTTTGATGTGACTGAACAAGCAGAAATAGAAAAACTTTATGAAAATGGAAGAACTGTTTTAGGGGTTATTTATCTAGATAACTATGATGAAGTTACCCAGGGAATGGACGACCAGCGAAAGAGTAATATAAACAGTCAGGTAACGTCGATTTTAAATAAATGGGCGACAAATAATGGGGTTTTTCTTAAAAGAACATCGTCAGAACGGTTCTTCGCTGTTTTCAATGAACAAATATTGTATTTATTAGAAAAAACTAAGTTTGAAATATTGGATCAAGTACGAGAAAATACTTCGAAGCAGAGTATTCCTTTAACTTTAAGTATTGGTATTGGAACAGGAACATCATTACTCCCTGAATTAGGTTCATTAGCCCAATCGGGTTTAGATTTGGCATTAGGCCGTGGTGGTGACCAAGTAGCGATAAAGCAATCCAATGGGAAGGTTAAGTTCTATGGTGGCAAAACCAACCCAATGGAAAAAAGAACAAGAGTAAGGGCCAGAGTAATATCACATGCCTTACGTGAACTCGTCATTGAGAGTGATAAAATAATTATAATGGGACATAAACATCCTGATATGGATGCGATTGGGGCTTCAATTGGAATCTTAAAGGTAGCTCAAGCAAACCAAAGAGAAGGATTTATTGTTATTGATAAAAATGAACTTGATACAGGTGTTCAAAGATTAATAAGTGAAGTTAAGTTATATCCAGAACTATGGTCAAGATTTATTACTCCAGAACAAGCACTCGAGATGTCATCTGAAGAGACATTGCTTGTCGTTGTCGACACACATAAACCTTCATTAGTAATTGAAGAAAGGTTACTGTTAAAATTGGAACGTGTCGTTGTCATTGATCACCATCGTCGAGGAGAGGATTTTATTGAGAATCCACTTTTGGTATATATGGAACCATATGCATCGTCTACAGCAGAACTAGTTACAGAACTATTGGAATATCAACCTAAACGACTAAAGTTAGATATGTTAGAGTCAACAGCATTACTAGCTGGAATCATAGTAGATACAAAGAGTTTTACTCTTCGGACCGGTTCTAGGACCTTTGATGCTGCATCATACTTAAGAGCACGTGGTGCAGACACAATTTTAGTTCAAAAGTTTTTAAAGGAAGATATTGATGTTTTTGTAAGGCGATCTAAGATTGTTGAACAAACTATTCTTTATGAAAACGGAATAGCAATTGCTAAGGGAAAACAAGATGAAATATATGATCAAGTATTGATTGCTCAAGCTGCAGATACGTTACTTACTATGAGTGGGGTGATTGCATCATTTGCAATCGCTGTCCGACAAGATGGGTTAATTGGAATAAGTGCCAGATCCCTAGGTGATATTAATGTTCAATTAATTATGGAGACCTTGGAGGGTGGTGGACATTTGACGAATGCAGCCACTCAGTTATCAAACTGTACGATTGATGAAGCGGAACTCAAGTTACGAGTGGCTATCGATGAGTATATTGAAGGGAGTAGTAAAGAATTATGAAAGTGATTTTTCTTAAGGATGTTAAAGGTAAAGGAAAAAAAGGAGAAGTGAAAAATGTTGCGGATGGTTATGCGCACAACTTTCTTCTTAAACAAGGTTTAGCTATTGAAGCAAGTAATGCAAATGTTAGTACACTAGCAGCACAAAAGAAAAAGGAAGAAAAAGAGAGCGAAGAAGAATTAAAGGGTGCAGAGGATTTAAAGAAGACACTTGAAAGTTTAACAGTTGAATTAAGTGCAAAGTCTGGTGAAGGTGGGCGACTTTTTGGCTCTATCACGACTAAGCAAATCGCAGATGAGTTAAATAAAGCACATAAAATTAAAATTGATAAACGCAAAATGGAACTTGATGACCTTATTCGTGCATTAGGAGTTACGAATGTACCAGTTAAGCTGCATTCTAAAGTGACAGCAATATTAAAGGTTCATGTAAAAGAATTGTAGATTGTAGAGAAAAGCAGCTACTTCAGCTGCTCCTTCTTTTTTATGAAAAAGGTTTATACTTTTAAAAGGAGGATTCGTTTATGTCTGATATATATGCAGATCGCACCCCCCCACAAAATATTGATGCGGAGCAAGCAGTTTTAGGTGCAATATTTTTAGAACCCTCCTCTTTAACCATGGCCTCTGAAATATTAATTCCGGAAGATTTTTATCGTGCTTCTCATCAAAGGATATTTAATGTAATGCTTACCTTATCTGAAAAAGGAGAGCCTGTCGATTTAATAACAGTTACTTCTGAGCTGGCTGATATGAAACTCTTAGAGGAAATCGGTAACGTTTCTTACTTAAGTGATCTAGCAAGCTCTGTACCTACCGCAGCCAACATTGAATATTATGCGAAAATAGTAGAAGAGAAGTCTATATTACGTAGATTGATTAGAACGGCAACCACTATAGCTACAGATGGCTATTCACAGGATGATGAGGTGGATGTACTTCTAAATGAAGCTGAAAAAAGTATATTAGAAGTGTCTAGAAGAAAGAATAATGGAGCGTTTCAAAATATTAAGGATGTCTTAGTAGGTGCCTATGACAATATCGAATTACTTCATACCCGTGTTGGAGATGTTACAGGAATTCCTACTGGTTTCACCGAGTTAGACAGAATAACAGCTGGTTTCCAAAGAAATGATTTAATTATTGTAGCGGCTCGACCATCAGTAGGAAAAACAGCATTCGCCTTGAATATTGCTCAAAGTGTGGCAGTTAAGACAGATGAAAATGTAGCTATCTTTAGCCTTGAGATGGGAGCACAACAACTTGTCATGCGTATGCTTTGTGCAGAAGGTAATATTGACGCACAAAGATTACGGACGGGGAAGTTAACACCTGAGGACTGGGGAAAGCTTACAATGGCGATGGGAAGTCTTTCAAACGCTGGAATTTATATAGATGATACTCCAGGAGTAAAAATAAACGAAATCCGTTCTAAATGCAGAAGATTAAAGCAAGAAAATGGTCTTGGTATGATTTTAATAGATTATTTGCAACTAATTCAAGGAAATGGACGAGCGGGCGAGAACCGTCAGCAGGAAGTATCAGAAATCTCCCGTTCTTTAAAAGCACTGGCTCGTGAGCTAGAAGTGCCAGTTATTGCTTTGTCTCAGTTATCACGTGGAGTGGAGTCGAGACAAGATAAACGTCCAATGATGTCTGATATTCGTGAATCAGGAAGTATTGAGCAAGATGCTGATATTGTTGCATTCCTATATCGTGATGATTATTATGACAAAGAATCCGAGAATAAAAATATAATAGAAATCATTATCGCTAAGCAACGTAATGGTCCAACTGGAACTGTTGAATTAGCATTTGTAAAAGAGTTTAATAAATTTGTAAACTTGGAGAGACGCTTTGACGATTCAAACGTACCTGCAGGAGCGTAAAACCCTCATTTATGAGGGTTTTTTTATTAGGTATAATCCGTATCAATCAATCTACTTTGTCTCAAAAATTTTTTACAATAAACAGAGAATGATATTTAATGTAGGTGAAATTTTTCCCGTTATCCATTTAAACTAAATTAAACGAACGAATAATAAATTTTATACAGTAATGTTCGTGTTTCGTTTGACTTATATACTATAAATGAGTATACTTACTATGGTTTGAAGAGAATAATGTTTGTATGTAACTAATTGGAGGTGCAGATTATGTCATCAGTTGTAGTTGTTGGAACGCAATGGGGAGATGAAGGGAAAGGAAAGATTACAGATTTCCTATCTGAAAATGCAGAGGTTGTTGCAAGATACCAAGGTGGTAACAATGCAGGACACACTATTGTTTTTAACGGTCAAAAATATAAACTTCACTTAATTCCTTCAGGGATTTTTTACAAAGATAAAATTTGTGTTTTAGGAAATGGAATGGTTATAGATCCAAAAGCCTTAGTTGAAGAATTAAAATATTTACATGACCTAGGTGTAAGTACGGACCACCTTCGCATTAGTAATCGCGCTCATGTAATCCTACCTTATCATTTGAAATTAGATGAAGTTGAGGAGGAACGCAAAGGAATTAACAAGATTGGTACGACCAAAAAGGGTATTGGTCCAGCATATATGGATAAAGCAGCTAGAATGGGAATTCGTATAATTGACTTATTAGATCGTGAAGAGTTTGAATTAAAATTAACGAATAACTTGAATGAGAAGAACCGTTTATTTGAGAAGTTCTATGAAGTAGAAGGATTAAAAATAGAAGATATTCTAAACGAATATTATGAATATGGTCAACAAATAGAAAAATACGTTTGTGATACTTCAGTGGTTTTAAATGATGCACTAGATGAAGGAAGACGTGTACTATTTGAAGGAGCTCAAGGGGTTATGCTTGATATAGACCAGGGCACATATCCATTTGTTACGTCCTCTAACCCAATTGCAGGTGGAGTCACAATAGGTAATGGTATTGGACCATCTAAAATTAAGCACGTAGTAGGTGTCTCAAAGGCTTATACAACACGTGTCGGAGATGGGCCGTTCCCAACAGAAATACATGACGAAATTGGTCATCGTATTAGAGATATAGGGAATGAATATGGTACAACTACAGGACGCCCTAGAAGAGTAGGTTGGTTTGACAGTGTAGTGGTCCGACATGCCAGAAGAGTGAGTGGAATTAGCGATCTTTCATTAAATTCTATAGATGTATTGTCAGGAATAGAGACGCTTAAAATTTGTGTCGCTTATCAGTATAAAGGTGAAAGAATGGAAGAGTTCCCAGCTAGCTTGAAAATTCTTGCAGGTTGTGAACCTATATACGAGGAGTTACCAGGTTGGACAGAAGATATTACAGGTGTAAAAAACTTACATGAACTACCTGAAAATGCTCGTCATTATATTGAAAGAATTTCCCAACTAACAGGAATACCATTATCAATTTTCTCGGTAGGACCTGATCGAAAGCAAACGAATTTAGTTCGTAGTGTATACGGGCCGAAATAATCATTTATATTACCCTGTTGCAATTTATTGTAACAGGGTAATTAAATTCAGTTAAAATTTTTCCCTTATTAAAGGTTCTGTTAATGCTTAATGGTTGATCTCTGAGCGAAGTTGATTGTAGAGTGAATTGTGAAACTCTTGTTGGATTAACAGGACAGCAAGTACTCTGTCGCTGAAAAACTAAGACTATGTCTTATCGAGCCTTAAAGTAGATGAGAAATAGCTAATAAATGCAAGAAATTCTATATAAAATATATTTTAAAAAATAGTATTGAAATGTCTTTAATAAACATGTTATTATATTATTTGTGTTGTTTGGAAGAAAAGAATGAATATGTCTTAGTTTGTAAGAGCCATTAGCTCAGTTGGTAGAGCACGT
>JBFILZ010000015.1:0-35834 GCA_041611945.1 Bacillus sp. (in: firmicutes) | reverse complement strand
CGCACGAAGGAAATGCGGGAGTATTTTCGAGGAGTCTCGCGTTCTTCCACTTCGATCACTGCTAAAGAAATATATTGCTTATTTTCATACCTCATGGTGCAAAATTGTTTTGCATGAAGGTCTCTGTTAAAGCTCAATGTTAATTTTTCAAACGAAATTGATTGAAGAGACACTGAATGCGTAAGTGCCGAGATGGCCACTGCCCTCCGCGCGTAAAGTGAGCATCCTGCAGCTTGTATCTACAACCTTTTTTTAAGAGTCAATAAATAAAATAACACTTCATTGTTTAATTTCTAATCTTTCTTAAAATAGTGAGAGTTGATTTTGATCAGGCATATCTTCTAGACAACCTTGATTATCAAGATATTCGAGAACCGTTTTTGAAATTTTACTGCGCTGCTGGAGATCTTCTTTAGAAAGGAATTCGCCATCTTCTCTTGCCTTAACGATATTAAAAGCTGCATTTGTTCCCAAACCAGGAATCGAATTAAATGGAGGAATGAGTGTGTTCCCTTCAACAATAAATTCGTTAGCACTTGAACGGTACAAGTTTATTTTTTGAAATGAGTACCCACGTTCACACATCTCTAAAGAAATTTCTAAAACCGTTAGTAAGTTTTTTTCTTTAGTTGAAGCGTCAAGTCCCTTTGAATTAATTTCTTCCATTTTAGACTTTAAGGCATTTGTTCCTCTTACCATTGCTTCAATATCAAAGTCATCAGCTCTCACTGTAAAATAAGCTGCATAATAAAGGATGGGATGATGCACTTTAAAATAAGCTATCCTAACAGCCATTAATACATAAGCTGCAGCATGTGCTTTTGGGAACATATACTTGATTTTTAAGCATGAACCTATATACCATTCTGGGACATTGTTTTGTTTCATGTCCAAAATCCACTCTTCAGGTAATCCCTTGCCTTTACGAACATTTTCCATTATTTTAAATGCTAGCGATGGTTCAAGTCCTGCATAAATCAGATAGACCATAATGTCATCACGACACCCGATAACATCCCTTAACGTACATGTTCCATTAGCTATCAACTCAGATGCATTCCCTAACCATACGTCCGTTCCATGAGATAACCCAGAAATCTGGACAAGCTCAGAAAACGTTGTTGGCTTTGTTTCTTCAAGCATCTGTCTAACAAATCTTGTTCCAAACTCAGGTATTCCTAGCGTCCCAGTCTTACACAAAATTTGCGCTTCCGTTACACCTAATGATGAGGTGTTACTAAATATTTTCATGACTTCTGGATCATCAGTTGGTATTGTTTTGGGATCTATTCCACTTAAATCTTGAAGCATTCTGATTACTGTTGGATCATCGTGACCCAGTATATCTAGCTTAAGCAAGTTATCATGTATAGAATGAAAATCAAAATGTGTTGTCTTCCATTCAGACGTTTTGTCATCAGCAGGAAACTGAATAGGTGTAAAATCAAATATATCCATGTAATCAGGTACAACAATAATTCCACCAGGATGTTGCCCAGTTGTTCTTTTTACCCCTGTACAGCCTGAGACTAATCTGTCTACTTCTGCATTCCTAATCGTTAAATTATTATCACTTGCATATCCCTTTACATAACCATAAGCTGTTTTCTCAGCAACCGTACCTATTGTACCCGCTCGAAAAACATTGTCCTCACCAAATAATACCTTCGTATAATTATGTGCCTTTGGCTGATATTCTCCTGAGAAATTCAAATCAATATCTGGAACCTTATCCCCTTTAAAACCAAGGAATGTTTCAAACGGGATATCATGACCGTCTTTTTTATACCTAGTTCCACATTCTGAACAATCCTTATCAGGAAGATCAAATCCAGACCCGACTGAACCATCATCAAAGAAGTGTGAGTGCTTACACTTTGGACAAATATAGTGTGGTGGAAGTGGATTAACCTCAGTTATTTCGGTCATCGTTGCTACGAAAGAAGATCCAACTGAACCACGTGAACCTACCAAATAGCCTTCATCTAATGATTTTTTTACAAGCTTATGAGAAATTAAATAAATGACAGCAAATCCGTGACCAATAATCGATTTTAATTCCTTTTCAAGGCGAGCCTCAACAAGTTCAGGAAGTTCATCTCCATAAATCAAACGTGCCTGATTATAGCTCATTGTTCGTATTTCTTCATCTGCTCCATCGATTTTTGGGGTATAAAGATCATCTTTAATTGGCTTTACATCCCCTATTATTTCTGCAATATAGTTCGTGTTTGTAACAACAATTTCCTTAGCTTTTTCGACCCCAAGAAAAGAAAAGGCTTCTAGCATTTCATCTGTTGTTCTAAAGTGAACCTTAGGAAGTTCATGTCGATTAAGTGGATTCGCCCCGCCTTGTGACCTTATCAATATCTTTCGATAAATATGATCTTCAGGATCTAAATAATGGACATTACCTGTAGCTACTACAGGTTTCTCTAGCTTTTCACCTAGTTTAACTATATTAGAGATAATATCTAATAACGCTTTCTGGTCCCTTACTAACTCAAGTTCAACTAAATGTGAATATACCTCCGGAGGTTGGACCTCAATATAATCATAGAAACCAGCTACTGCTTCAGCCTCTTCACCTGATTTTTGCATCATTGCTTCAAATACTTCCCCTTTATCACAAGCTGAACCAACTAATAGTCCTTCTCGATACTTGGCTAGCTTCGAACGAGGAATACGAGGGACTCGATAATAGTAATCTTGGTGGGAAGTGGAAATGATTTTATATAAATTTTTAAGTCCAATTTCATCCTTAGCGAGTAGTGTCATATGGTATGGTCTTGCACGTTGGTAGGCATTCCCTTGACCCATATTTTCATTTAAATCATCGTGATATTCAATTCCTTTTTCTATGCTATCTTTTAACATTTTCATTAATAAATAGCCTGTAGCTTCCGCATCATATATAGCACGGTGATGCTGAGTTAAATCTATATCAAACTTCTTACAAAGGGTATTTAACCGATGATTTTTAAAAGTAGGATAAAGTAATCTTCCTAGCTCTAGGGTATCTATCACAGGATTCATTACTTTTCCATATCCCAACCTCTTAAAACCAACATTTAAAAATCCCATATCAAAACTGGCATTATGAGCCACTAATGTACATTCTTCCATCCATATTTTAAATCTTTCAAAAACCTCATTTATTTCTGGAGCATCACGGACCATATCATCCGTTATTCCCGTTAAATCGATAGTTGTAGCTGATAATTTGTGATGAGGGTTAGCAAAAGATTCAAATTTATCAATAATTTGTCCTTCTCTAATTTTCACCGCTGCTAGTTCAATAACCGAATCATATATTGCTGATAAACCCGTTGTCTCAACATCAAAAACAACATATGTGTCACTTGATAATAAACGGTGTTGTTCATTATAAGCAATTGGTACCCCATCATTCACTAGATTAGCTTCTATTCCATAAAGGATCTTCACTCCATGCTTTTTTCCGGCAGAATATGCTTCGGGAAAAGATTGAGCTACTGCATGGTCAGTAAGTGCAAAAGCTTTATGGCCCCAGTTTTTCGCTTGTTCTATTAATTTCCCTACTGAAGTGACAGCATCCATCTGACTCATTGGCGAATGTGAATGTAACTCTACTCTTTTTTCACCTTCAGCTGACGTGTCCTTTCTTTTTAGAGGGGTAAATTCCTGGATATCATTAGCCATCATAACTAAATCTCTCACAAAGGTATCATTTTGAACTCCACCTCTGACCTTGACCCACATTCCTTTTTTAATACTTTGCAATAAAGGGATATCCTCTTTATCCCTAGAGAACATCTTCACTAAAATAGAGCTAGTATAATCAGTTATCTTAAAAGTAACGAGGTGTCGACCACTTCTTAATTCCTTTGTTTCAGCATGAAAAACAAAACCTTGAACGATGGCTCTTCTTTCTTCTTCTTGAATAGAATGAATTGTTACAGGATCTTCCTTTATTGTGTATCCAATTGTTAAGGGACCTTTAGTAACTGAAGGGTTATCTTTTTCTCTATTCTGCATTTCTGTTATGGCTTCTAATACCTTAGAGCGATCTTCCTGTTCCTTTAAAGCTACAAATTTTTCAACATCTTCTGTTGAAAATTCAACTGTAGTATCCAACTGAAGTAGAGGAAAACCAAATTTTTCATACTGTGAAATAATAACTTGTCCGAATTTTTTCTTCACAGAAATAGATTCAGCGTCATTACGAGTTTTAATCAGTATCTTGGAACCTTGAAGCGTGGGACTTTGTTCCATTAGTAATGGTAAAAACATAGGAGAAATTGGTCCTAAATGAGATACGCATATTGGCCAGTAGTCAATAATATCACGTTCGAGAATTGTTTTCTCTTTCGTTATGACAGAGAAACTAACCTTTGCAATATGAGAAAAGGTTTGTCCTAACTGATTTGAAAAGACTTCAAAAATCGCTACGGGTATTAGACGTTGCCACACAAATGTAAAATGCCAAGTTTTTGCTTGTGTTTGCACAACTAATTTTTCAATCCCAGCACCTTGGAAGTAGTCTTTTATCTCTGCTGGTACATTCATTTGAGTGAGTAATATTTCAAAACGGTTTATTTGTTCCTGTGAAAGCTCTATCACGGATTGATTTCTCCTCTCTCCATGTGCATACATGTTTTTTCCAATGGCTTTCATAACGTGGTTGTTGATTTCATTTTAGCTTGTTCAGAGAAAAAAGGATGAGTTGCGAGCAACCTAAATGGAATTTAGACTAGTCATAACCATCTAGACTTAACTAGACATTCAAAAGACCTTCCAAATAGGAAGGTACCTCTAAAACTATAAGAGGTACCTTCCGAATGTCTCTTTCTATTTTACAATATATTTAGCAATTGTCTCGAATAAATCTTCAGTATTTAATTCCATTGTCTCGCCTGTTGAACGAAACTTTAGCTCAACAATACCCTCTGATGCACGTTTTCCAACTGTCACACGATAAGGCAATCCAATAAGATCAGCATCTGCAAATTTAACGCCGGCTCGTTCCTGACGATCATCGTATAAAACTTCATGGTCTTTCTTTAATTTCTCATAAATATCTTCAGCTAATACTCTTTGGTCATCTTGTTTAGGATTAACTACAATGACATGAAGAGTAAAGGGTGCTACTGCATTTGGCCAAATCAAACCATGGTCATCATTGAATTGTTCAGCAATAGCAGCAACTGTTCTAGATACCCCTATTCCATAACATCCCATTATCATAGGTTTTGCCTTACCATTTTCATCTAAAAAAGTTGCGTTTAAGGACTCACTATAACGTGTCCCAAGCTTGAATACATGTCCAACTTCAATTCCCTTAGCAAAAACAATTGTCCCTTCTCCGTCTGGTGATGGATCACCTTCTTGAATAAAGCGAACGTCTTCATATTGCACAAAAGGAAGATCACGATTAGGATTAAAACCGGTTAAGTGGAATCCTTCTTCATTCGCACCGCACACTGCGTTTATGCAATATTTAACACTATGATCTGCTAGAATCTTAACTGATGAAGGAATGTCTACCGGTCCTAATGAACCAATTGGACCAAGTATTTCCTTCGTCTCTTCAGGGGTTGCTAACTCAACCAGTGTGGCTGTAAAAAGATTTTTAATCTTTACGTCATTAACTTCGTGATCACCCCGTACAAGAACAAGTACAAACTGCTCATCTACTTTAAACAACATAGATTTAATACACTTCTTTGGAGAAACATTTAAAAATAAAGAAACTTCTTCAATTGATTTTTGATTAGACGTCTCTACTTTTATTAACTCTTCAGGTTGTTCGATGCTTTCTTCATATACTTCCTGAACCGGTGCCATTTCAATATTAGCAGCGAATCCTGAAGAATCGGAATAGGCAATTGTATCTTCGCCGATTTCAGATAACACCATAAATTCGTGTGTATCCTTACCACCCATTGCACCTGAGTCTGCAATAACTGCTCTAAAGTTTAATCCTACTCGACTGAAAACATTTGAATAGGCATTAAACATCTTTTGATAGACAACATCTAAGCTTTCAGTAGAAGAATGGAAAGAATAGGCATCCTTCATAAGAAATTCTCGTCCACGTAAAAGACCGAAACGAGGTCTCTTTTCATCTCTGAATTTAGTCTGAATTTGATACATAGTCAAAGGTAATTTCTTATAAGAATTAACCTCATCTCTTACAAGACTCGTAATCATTTCTTCATGAGTAGGCCCTAATGCAAATTCTCGGTTATGTCTATCTTTTATTCTCATCATTTCAGGTCCATATGAATACCATCTACCTGATTCCTGCCAGAGTTCAGCTAATTGAAGCGTCGGCATAAATACTTCTACCGCTCCTGCATTGTCCATCTCTTCGCGGACAATTTGCTCCACTTTCTGAAGAACTTTTTTCCCAAGCGGTAAAAAACTATAAACCCCAGCTGAATTTTGGCGAATAAAACCTGCTCGCAATAATAGCTGGTGACTTTTAACATCTGCATCTGTTGGTACTTCTCTTAGTGTTGGAATAAACATCATACTTTGTTTCATTTATCGCACCTCATTCAATAATAAGACTCTGTTAAAGCTCCTTGTTGATTTTTAAAGAAAGTTGATTGAACTGGAAGGTGTAAGTCACCGAAGGCACAAGTGCCGAGTAGGCTCACCGCCCTCCCCGCGGAAAGCGAGCATCTTGCAGCTGAAATCAACAACAAAGTTTAACAAAACCAATGATAAAAAACATTATCAAGTTAATTTACATTGTAAAGAAAATACGTTGAATATCATTCCATGTTACTACAAGCATAAGTAGCATAAGAAAGGCAAATCCAATAAAGTGAACAATCCCTTCCTTTTGGCGATCTATTGGCTTTCCACGAACTGCTTCAACAAGGAAGAACATAAGTCTTCCACCATCTAGTGCAGGTAGTGGCAACAAGTTAACAATACCTAGATTAATACTCAATACTGCTCCCCACCACATCAGATTGTAAATACCAGTTTTAGCTACTTGATCCGTTGCAGAATAAATACCTACAGGACCTGAAAGCATATCAATTGAAAATTGTCCTGTAATTAATTTGCCAAGTCCAATAATTATCTCTCTCGTCCATTTAAATGTTTCAGTGAAACCATATGAAATGGAACTGAGGATGTTTTTCTCAACTGGACCATAAACACCAATTACACCGTAAGCTACGTCGGAAGCGTCTGATTTCTCTGGTGTAATTAAAACATCAGAAGTTTTCCCTTCTCTCTTAATAATGAATTTAAGTTCTTCTTCTGGATGCTTCCTTATGACTTCGACAACATCTCTCCAAGTTGATACAACAACTCCATCAATCGATTGAATAATATCCCCTTTTTGAAGACCTGCAGAATATGCAGGACTATCTTCTACAATAACTCCTAATTTCGCTTCATCTACTGGGCTTCCTTGAAGGAGGCCTAGTAACAAAAATGTGACAAAGGCTAATACAAAGTTCATTGCAGGACCAGCGATTATTGCAAGTGTTCTCTGGCTAAGTGTTTTTGATCCAAACTGTCTGTTATATGGAGCTATTTGAGTTTCTTGACCATCTATTACCACGAAAGCTTTTTCGCTTACCTCAAATCGTTCTAGTTTCTCTCCATCTTGTTCATATCCACTTATGAAAAGTTTCTTCTCAAGGTCGGCTTTTTCTACTTCGATGACTCGGGCGTTAGGATACTTGTCTTTATTGTTTAAGATAACTTTTGTCACTTCATTAGAATGATTCAGTATTAATCCAATAGTATATCCAGGTTTTATTTCGATAGTTTCAGGATCCTCTCCCGCCATTCTAACAAAACCACCAATTGGTAGGAGTCTTATTGTATAGACTGTTTCATTTCTTTTAAATGAGAATACCTTAGGACCAAAACCAATAGCAAATTCACGACATAAAATACCTGCTCTCTTGGCAACAACTAAGTGTCCTAACTCATGAAAAAACACAAGTGCTCCAAATATGATCACAAAAGCAATGACTGTATTCAATAGTAACCCTCCTTTACTTTAGTAGTGATGTAACAAATCTTCTTGCTTCCAAGTCTATCTGTTGAATCGTTTCCAAATCTGGTTCCAACATATTTTGATGCATCTCTAAGGCTTGTTCAATACAATCCTCAATTTGAAGAAACGAAATCCTTCCTTTTAAGAATGAATCAACAGCTATTTCATTTGCCGCATTAAGGACTGTTGGTAATGTGCCTCCTGATTTACCTGCCTGATAAGCAAATTTTAGGCACCTAAATCTGTCTAAATCCATTTTCTCAAAATGCAAGGTTCCAATTTCTAATAAATTCAGTCTCTTGGCAAGTGGTAAATTTAATCTGTTTGGGTATGTAAGGGCAAATTGTATGGGTACTCTCATATCAGGTGTGCCAAGCTGTGCAATCACACCTGTGTCATCATATTCAACCATCGAATGAATAATACTTTCTTTATGTAAAATAACTTCTATTTTTTCATAAGGAATATCAAATAACCACTTGGCTTCAATAACTTCTAACCCTTTATTCATCATAGTAGCTGAATCAACAGTGATTTTAGCCCCCATTGACCAGTTAGGATGTGCTAATGCTTCTTTAACTGTTACATTTTCCAAATCACTTCTTGACCTGTCTCGAAAGCTTCCACCAGAAGCTGTTAAAATAAGTCTACTAATCTTTGTTACATCTTGTCCCATTATTGATTGAAAAATAGCTGAATGCTCACTATCTACTGGTAATATTTTAACATCATGCTTTTCAGCTAATTTCATGACAAGATGACCAGCCGTTACTAATGTTTCTTTATTGGCAATTGCAATTGTCTTGCCTGCTTTTATCGCTTCAAGAGTTGGTACGAGTCCTACACTTCCTAATACTGCATTAACAAGAATATTACACTCATGATGAGTAGCCACATTTACCAAGCCTTCATCACCATATACAATTTCCGGGACAAATCTGAGCCTTTGTTCAAGTTTTACTTTATCTTCCTTAGAAATGACCGATACAAGCTTTGGTTTAAACTCCTCAATTATGGAAAGACCAAGTTCGATATTCCTACCAAAAGACAGAGCAACCACTTCAAAGTGTTCTGGATGTAGTCGAACAAGATCAAGAGTTTGAATACCAATCGATCCTGTTGCGCCCAATAGACTGATTCTTTTCATAACTCAGCTCCTATGTTTTATAACAGTTCTGAAATGCTGATTATACAAATTGTAAAAAATAAAAAATTGGTAATACAAATAGAAGACTGTCAAAACGGTCCAAAATCCCGCCATGCCCAGGAAGAATAGAACCTGAGTCCTTGACACTATAATGCCTTTTTAAAGCCGATTCAACTAAATCACCTATCTGACCAAAAATCGATAGCAGAACGGTTATTATTATAATTTTAATGAATGAATCATTTATCGGAAAGAAGAATTGAAACACTATTGCTACTACAAGCGCACAGATTATTCCTCCAATTGATCCCTCTATCGTTTTATTTGGACTAATTTCTGGCCAAAGCTTTCTCTTCCCAATTGCTCGCCCGAAAAAATATGCCCCTGAATCAGTTGCCCAAATTACGAACATTGCAAAAAACAAGTACTCAACACCTTTAACACTTGTTTCCATAAAGTAATAAAATCCTATCCCAATATAAATGGTAGAAAGAATAACAAAAGCTGCATCATCAAACGTAAATCTATTCTTTGAAATTACTGTATAAGATAGTAAAAACACAACAACCAGAAAGCCAATTTCAACTTTCGAAATATTTATATCGTTCATAAATTCAATTGCAGTACTTGGAATTAATAAGACACATATCAAAATCAGGCTAAGGACTCCTGGAAAGGATTTTAATGATACGTTTTTCATTTTCAATAATTCATAAAGAGCTATTCCTGCTAATGAGTATATAAATAAAGTTAGAGGGAGTCCGCCAATTATCACAAATGGCAAAAAAACCGCGCCAGCAAGTACTCCTGTTAATATTCGTTGCATCACCGTAAAATCATCACCTTTTATACTCCTCCATACCTACGTCCACGTTTTTGAAACTCATCTATAGCTTGTATAAGTTCCTTTTCAGAAAAATCTGGCCATAAAACATGAGTGAACCAAAATTCTGAATAGGCAAGTTGCCAGAGCATAAAGTTACTAAGACGATATTCACCGCTTGTTCTAATTAACAAATCGGGATCTTTTAGAGTACCAGTCATTAAATTACGTGATATGATTTCGTCACTAATGTCTGCTTCTTCCATCTTACCTTCTTGTACCTCTGAAACAATTTTTTTTACTGCCTTCGTAATTTCATCTCTAGAACCGTAGTTTAAAGCGAAGTTTAGTATTAACCCATCATTATCTTTTGTTTCAATCATAGCCCTTTCAACAGCATTTCTTGTATGTATTGGAATTTCATTATGATTCCCTATCATCTGGACCCGAACATTCTCTTTTACAAGTTGTGGTAAAAAAGTGCCGAGAAACTCCTCTGGGAGTTTCATTAGATAATCCACCTCAGTTTTAGGTCTTTTCCAATTTTCAGTTGAAAATGCATATAAAGTTAATATTTCTACACCAAGCTCATTTGCAAGCTTCGTGATCTTCCTTACCACCTTCATTCCCTCATGATGGCCAGCTATTCTAGGTAAAGCCCTCTTATTTGCCCAACGACCGTTACCGTCCATTATAATGGCAATATGGTTTGGGATTGGCTTGGTCATAACATCTTCTTTAGAAGCTACCATATTATTTTCTTTCTTATTCTTAAATCGTTTAAGTATATCAAGCATTCTCTTATCCCCCATCATTACCATTATAAACAAACCTAATCCACAGTTCAAAGAAACACTAAAAAATTTATTCAAACTATATCATACCATTTATCAAACAGAATAATTAGACTTAATTATTAAAAATATCAGCTTAAAAGTATCGAATGTAGCTCGAACTTCAATAACCAAATTGAAGTAATTCAAACCATTCTGGTTTCACACTTTTCTCAACCAAATATTAAAACATGTTTTCAAGTAAAAACCTATATTTACACCACTATTCTAATTTAGTGTAAACTATAAGCAAAAAACCCTCTAAAATAGAGGGCTTTCCATTTTTAAACTTAGTTAAATTCATAAATTTCCTTGCTTATTAGCCAAAAAAGACTATTTCACTTTTAGGACTCTGGTATAAGTTAAAAACTTATTATGAAACAACACCATTTAGTTAAGAACCTTTAGAAAAAGACACCTCTACACTTACACAGACATTATTTCCTTCTCTTTGTCCTTTGTTACTGAATCTACTTTCGTGATATGCAGATCCGTTTCTTTTTGAATAACTTCAGTCAAGTTCCTTAACTCATCCTCTGTAATATCTCCACTTTTTTCAAGCTTCTTTAATTCATCATTAGCATCACGACGGATATTACGAACAGCAACTTTTGCTTCTTCTCCGTATTTTTTAACTAGTTTAGTTAATTCTACACGACGCTCTTCTGTTAGTGCAGGAATAACAATTCGAATCATTGTTCCATCATTAGTAGGAGTTATTCCCAAATCAGATTTCATAATAGCTTTTTCAATCTCACCAAGGGAAGTTTTATCATATGGAGATATGGTAAGCATACGAGCCTCAGGAACATTTACTGATGCTAATTGGTTTACCGGAGTAGAAGCTCCATAATATTCAACATTTATCTTATCTAACAAAGAAGCACTTGCACGCCCAGCACGAATAGTGGAAAGCTCACGCTGATATGCCCCAATTGCTTTTTCCATCTTATCTTTAGCATTCTTAATTACTTGTTGACCCATATTATTTCCCCCTCACAATCGTGCCTATATTTTCACCTAAAATTACTCTCTTAATATTACCTTCTTCCATTACTGAAAATACAATTAATGGAATGTCGTTATCCATACATAGCGAAGACGCAGTTGAATCCATTACTGCTAAACCTTCTTTTAAAACATCAAGATAAGAGAGACTTTCATATTTAACTGCATTTTTATCAATTTTTGGATCCGCAGAATAAACGCCATCCACATTGTTTTTTGCCATAAGGATTACATCCGCTTCAATTTCAGCAGCTCGAAGTGCAGCAGTTGTGTCTGTTGAGAAATATGGATTTCCTGTCCCTGCTGCAAAAATAACAACACGTTTCTTCTCCAGGTGTCTGATTGCTTTTCTTCTTATGTAAGGTTCAGCTACCTGCCTCATTTCAATAGAAGATTGAACACGAGTTTGAATACCTATATTTTCAAGACTGTCTTGTAGGGCAAGTGAATTCATAACAGTTGCTAACATTCCCATGTAGTCAGCGTTGGCTCGGTCCATTCCCATTTCACTCCCGGCTTTCCCACGCCAGATGTTTCCACCACCAACAACTACAGCTACTTCAACATTAAGTTCAGAAATTTCCTTTACCTGTTTAGCAATTGATTGAATAATAGCAGGGTTTATTCCAAAACCTTGTTCCCCACCCAGTGCTTCACCACTTAATTTTAAAACTACCCGGTTATACTTTGCAGTACTCATCGTTACCTCCTGTGAAACAGTAATGTCCAATTTCCTGATATAAACGAAATGTTAGAATCAATCAATCTTTTAAAAAATAGGGAACACATCGTGTTCCCTATTTTTACATTTTTTAGAAAAAGAGTACTCCCGTCTTCTCAACCGGAAGACATAGGAAAACCACATGTTTTCTTATTTATTCACTTGACTCATAACTTCTTCAGCGAAATTATCTTGACGTTTTTCAATACCTTCTCCAACTTCATAACGAATGAAGTTTTTCACTGAAGCGCCTTTACTCTCAACGAACTTACGAACCTTTTGATCTGGGTCTTTAACAAAACTTTGATCAAGTAAGCAGATATCTTCAAAGAATTTACCTAAACGACCTTCAACCATCTTAGCTACAATATTTTCCGGCTTACCTTCGTTAATTGCTTGTTGAGTTAAAACTTCACGCTCACGAGCAATTTCTTCTTCTGTTACAGCATTTCTATCAACGTATTTAGGATGAACAGCTGCAATGTGCATAGCAACATCTTTAGCAACAGATTCTTCAGTAGTACCTTCTAGAACTGTTAAAACTCCGATACGTCCACCCATGTGCAAGTAAGCACCAAAAGCATCATTGTCAGTTTTCGTTTCAATTGCAAAACGACGTAGAGTTAATTTTTCACCAATTTTTGCAATAGCAGTATTAATATGTTCTTGTACATTTGTTCCATTTTCCATCTTTTGCTCAAGTGCTTCTTCTGTATTGGCAGGCTTATTAGCCAATAAATGTGCAGCAAGTTCTTTTGTTAATGTTAGGAATCCTTCGTTTTTTGCTACAAAATCAGTTTCTGAGTTAACTTCAAGGATAACAGCTTCATTACCTTGAATTTCGATAACTGAAAGACCCTCGGCAGCAATACGATCTGATTTCTTAGCAGCGCTAGCAATTCCCTTTTCGCGAAGGAAATCAATAGCTTTTTCCATATCACCATTTGTTTCAGTTAATGCTTTTTTACAATCCATCATTCCAGCGCCAGTTTTTACACGTAAGTCCTTAACCATTTGTGCTGTTACAGACATGAGTAATTCCTCCTTTTATTATACAATATGTACAAAGATGCTCGACTATAATATAGCCGATTAGCAGTTATTTTACTATTTCTTCCCTTAAAAAAGGTGATAAAAAGGCTAACATCCCTCTTATCACCTTGAACTTTAACTTAAGCAGTAGTTGGTGCAGTTTCTTCACCTTGTTTTGATTCAAGGATAGCATCAGCCATTTTCGCAGTAAGAAGTTTTACAGCACGAATCGCATCATCGTTTGCAGGAATAACATAATCAATCTCATCTGGATCACAGTTTGTATCAACGATACCTACGATTGGGATGTTTAATTTATGTGCTTCAGCAACAGCAATACGCTCTTTGCGTGGATCGATGATAAATAAAGCATCTGGAAGGCGCTTCATATCTTTAATTCCACCTAAGAATTTTTCAAGACGCTCTAATTCCTTCATAAGATTGATTACTTCTTTCTTAGGAAGTACTTGGAACGTTCCATCTTCTTGCATTTTTTCGATTTCACGAAGACGTTTAACACGCTTTTGGATCGTTTCAAAGTTCGTTAAAGTTCCACCTAACCAACGTTGGTTTACATAGTACATACCTGAACGCGCAGCTTCTTCTTTAACAGAATCTTGAGCTTGCTTTTTAGTTCCAACAAATAGCATTGTTCCTCCATTTGCTCCTAACTCTTTAACGAAGTTGTAAGCTTCTTCAACTTTTTTCACAGTCTTCTGTAAGTCGATGATATAAATCCCGTTACGTTCTGTGAAAATGAACTTCTTCATTTTTGGGTTCCAACGGCGTGTTTGATGACCGAAGTGAACACCAGCTTCTAGTAATTGCTTCATTGAGATTACTGACATTTGTGTTTCCTCCTAAAATGGTTTTTATTTTCCTCCGCTTATATCATCTTTGAATAAAACTGTTTAACAGCACCAATATTCAAATTAATAAGCGTGTGTAATTAACACCAAAAAATAATATAACATATTTAAAGCAGACAATCAAGCATGGTTCACTTTATTATTCATTAAATTTTAAAAATAATTCAATTTCCGTTTTACCTTTGTTAAGTTTTTTCGCGATTTCTTCTATTGATAAACCCGTATTATGTAGTAATCGCGCCTGCCTACCAACAGGTAACAACTCAGGGGAATCCCCTTCACTATGTACCGGATCTACTTTTATGATTTCATTCGTATTACGGTCTTCCTTCAAAATTTCTAGTTCATGATAACTAGGCAATAATGATGCTATGTCATGGCCCGTTAATTGCGATTCAATCGAATTAATTTCATTTCGAATATCCGTTGAATCAACTCTCTTTTCAACGGTTCGTATATTCTTATTATGACCACCTAAGTGACTACTTTCCATTTTAGCCTTTTCAAGAAAAGTTTCATTTTCATCTTTTATTTCTGTTATATATGCAGTAAGTAATTCTTCCATGTCTTTAATCATCATGACTTGATTTTTCTCAATATCTTTAATTTGATCAAATCTAGTATACAAAAGAATAATGATGAGAAATGAAACACCATGGAGGATAAAACTAATAATCCATAAAAATGTAATCATAATCTCTCCTTATCCATTAAAATCAATGAATTTCCCCTTATAAGGGTGCTCCTCTTGAGCTTCTTTACTATTTTCTGAATTGTCCTTATCCCTTGAATTTGGTCCATGTCCATTGATAGAAGATCGTTGGTTTAATTCAAGTGAAGATTTTTCTTTTTTTTCATTTTTAACTACTTGCTTCCTTTTCTTTTCATCTTGTTTAAGTAAACTAGCGGAGATATGATCTTGCATATTCTGACCTCGTTGCTGCATTTGCTCTTGTAGCTTACCGGCATCTTGTGTTCTTGGAAGTGCTACCTGGAGCTCTATTAGCTTCAAACTCATATGAGAATCACTCCCACCCTTTTTATATTTTTACTTGTCCGACTATTGATATATTGAATCCAATAATTTCTTCATTTTAAATAATGCTTTTGAATGTATTTGAGAAATCCTTGAGGTTGATAACTCCATAATAGTTCCAATTTCAGTTAAGGTTAGTTCTTCTTGATAAAATAAGCTTACAACTAATTGCTCTTTTTCATTTAGTTCTTTTATGACTATTGCCAGTTTATCAACTAATTCTGTTCCAAGTAATTGATCCTCTGGTGTTAGAGTTCTCTCATCCTTTATCGTATATTTTGATGGTTCATTAACTTCGTCCATCTCTTTAAGTCCGTCTTCTAACGATAAAACATTCGCAAAGAATCCTTCTGTTACTGTCTGTTGCACTTCTTCCTCAGTTAAATTTAATTCTGCAGCTACTTCTTTAGCTGTTACTGTTCTCATATATTTCTGTTCAAGCTTTTCAATGGCAACATCTATCTTTTTTGTTTTTTCACGGGAGCTTCTTGAAAGCCAGTCTTCCTTCCGCAAACCGTCAATTATTGCTCCTCTAATTCTAAAGGTTGCATATGTATCAAATTTCAATTCCCTTGTCGTATCAAACTTCTCGAGTGCATCCAATAAGCCTACCATGCCAAGACTCATTAAATCATCTTTACTTACACTCTTTGGAAGTCCCACTGAAATACGTTGCACATGAAAATTAACTAAGGGCATATACATACGCATCAATGAATCACCGGCATCAGAATCACGGTTTTCAATCCACTTTTTCCAATATATTTGATCATCATTAGCGGTAACTTGAGACATATTCACCCTCCCTTTTATGCCGACCTTGATTGAAGGCTATTCTAAAGTAAACTGTACAACTATTGATGAAATGGTCTCTCTTTATTTGCATCATATAGAATTGAATGATTCTAAATAAATGATTATCTATTTTAACAAGTCTTTTATTAATTCAGCTGCTCTTTTTGCTTCCTCATCCTTGATTGATTCATCGGATTGTTGACTTGTTGTTTCTTGGTTTAATTGTGATTGTTCTATTTCATGTGATTTTTTTTTACTAGTATTCCCATTTGTATCATGGATTATAAAATGAAGAATCCATCTAATCAAATAAGAAATTAGAAAAAAAGATACGAAGGCAAATGATCCGCGTATCAAGGAAGTAAAAAGGGGATTTAGTGAATAAGCTGAAATAAACACAAGCATAAATCCAAACATGCCTATAAGTAAATTAATTGTCCATGTACCTACCATTATAATATCCTAACTCCTTGGTTAACTGTGCGGATTAATAGTTCCTTACTCTGCGGATTAAATTCAATTGTCCTTCCGCTATTTCCACCTGTATCTTCAGCTATCAACTCAATGTTAAGTTTTAATAGTTGTTCCTTAACGGCTTCAACATTTCTAGGACCGATTCTCATTAATTCACTACCAGATGTAAATTGGAACATTTGAGCTCCACCCGCCATTTTTGCTTTTAGTGAATTTTTCCTGGCTCCTGCATTAACTAGTAAATTTATCAATGTAATTACCGCAGTATCAGCAAACTTCGCATGATTTATATTATCAGCCTTCGCTAATGAAGAATTTGGAAGCATAATATGAGCTAAACCAGCAATTTCCAGGAGTGGATCAAATAATATAATACCTACGCAAGACCCTAAACCAGACGTTCTTATACTCGAAGGAGGTTTGACAATATCCATCTCAGCAATACCCACTTTAATAATCGAAGTGGTTTTGATTATATTAACCATCAGTAACACCTAAAGACTTGAAAATAATGGAAAATGAATCTGGGTCTGGCAATAGAAAGAAATGACCTTTTACGCTATCATTTATCGTTTGATCTTCCTCTTGTAGCGCAGTATCAATTAAAATAGCGTAATCACCTACTGTCGATAATTCAATTAATCCATAGCTGATAATGGCACCTACCATATCTATACTAATGGCAGGTACAGAAGGATGAAAGTTAAGGTTTGTAAAGTCTGAGAAGGAGGTGAGATATGAACCAGTTAAAATATTCCCTAATTCCTGTAAGGCGGAAAGTGCCAATTCTGGGTAAGGAGGACTCTCTAAGTTGAATTCAGAGTCATTTGTCAAATACTTAATAAACCTTGATGCTTGTTCAATTGATAAAATAAAAAACATGCTTCCTGGTGCATCACCCTCGACTCTTAAAAAGACGCTTGCAACAACATTTTCAGCTCCACCGACTACTTCCATCATTTCATTAAATGTAACAATCTTTACATCTGGAACCTTCATGTCTATCTTTTTATTTAATAATTTTGATAGCGCTGTCGCAGCATTACCAGCACCAATATTGCCAACTTCTTTCAAAATATCAATATGAGTAGAACTAAGGTTTTTAATAAGAGACATTTTCCACCCCTATTTTTCTTGAATTTCTAATTCTTCAAGATCCAGAACAGAATCCAAATTCAATAGAATTAACAATCTACTTCCAACTTTCACAACTCCACTTAAATAATCTGCCTCAACCACTCCCACTACTTTTGGAGGGGGTTCAATAGATTCTTCCGAAATATCAATCACATCGTTTGCAGCATCAACAATAAGTCCCACTTCCATATTTTCAAGTGTCACGATGATCACACGAGTACTCTCTGTTTGGGCTTGTTCCTCGAGGCCAAAACGTTTTCTTAAATCAATAATAGGTGTTACCAATCCCCTAAGGTTTATGACCCCTTTTACAAAATCAATAGTTCTTGGTACTCGAGTGATATGTTGTACTTTTTCGATGGAGCGAACTTGTCCGACTGGGATCCCAAATTCTTCTTCAGCTAGTTGAAAAACAATGACTTTAATATCTTTAGAAATTACATCTACCATTTCGTTTCTATTCCTCCTCTCAGCTAGTTAATTAAAGCATTACAATCTACAATTAATGCAACCTGTCCATCACCTAAGATAGTAGCACCCGAAATCGCAAATACAGATGTTAAATAATTCCCTAATGTTTTTAAGACGACCTCTTGTTGTCCAATAAATGAATCTACAACCAAACCAGCCATTTTGTTCCCTTTTCTAACAATTACAACAGACAAATACTTCTCATCAACTATGCCTTCTGGTACCTCAAATACATCGTTTAGGTACACAAGCGGAACAACTTTCCCTCTAAAATCAATTACCTTTTGATTATGAGCATTTAAAATATCTGTTTTCTTAACAATAGCAGTTTCAATAATTGAGGAAAGTGGTATCGCAAATTTCTCTTTACTCAATTCTACAAGCATTACTGAAATAATCGACAAAGTGAGCGGAAGCTGAATAGAAAAAGTAGTACCCTTCCTTTCACTAGAATCGATTGAAATAGATCCACCAAGTGACTCAATTGTACTTTTGACAACATCTAGACCAACGCCACGCCCTGAAATGTCTGATATTGTATCTGCCGTAGAAAAACCAGAGGACATGATTAACTCGTACACTTGCTTGTCAGTTAATGATGATGCTGTTTGTTCTGAGACAACGCCTTTACTTATAGCTTTGTTTAATACTTTATCGCGACTTATACCGGCACCATCGTCTTCAATTTCAATAAATACATGATTTCCACTGTGGTATGCTTTTAATATAACCGTGCCTTCTTCATTTTTCCCATTACTTCTTCTAACTTCTGGCATTTCAATCCCATGATCTATCGCATTCCTTAGTAGGTGAACAAGAGGGTCACCTATTTCATCGATTACTGTACGATCCAATTCCGTGTTAGCACCAACAACAACTAGTTCAATCTTCTTATCTAGATCTCTAGCCAGCTGACGTACCATTCTAGGGAAGCGATTAAAAACAGTTTCAACTGGTACCATACGCATATTTAGTATTATGCTTTGTAAATCTCCTGTTATTCTCGACATTTTTTCTACTGTCTCGTCAAGTTCAGGATTGTTAATTTCACCTGATATTTGTTCAAGTCGGCCTCTGTCTATAACTAGTTCTTCGAAAAGATTCATCAGTACATCTAAACGTTCAATATTAACTCTTATGGTCTTATTCCCAAGGTTGGTTCCTTTCGTCGCTTCTTGCTTTTTATCAATAGTAGACTCCAAGAGTTCATTACTAGATTGGTTGATAACAGGATTGCTGTCCTTTTTATTGTAATCCCCAGTCTCGCTATTGTTAAAATCATTAAATTTAGTTAATTCAATAACATTAACAGATACTGAATCAATTTCTGAAACCTTTAACACCTTACTTTTTATCTCTGATGCATCAACTTTCGCTAACAAAGTAACAGTAAATGAATGGTCAAACTTCTCTTCTTCTAGTACTTCTACAGATGGATTAGACTTGACGACTTCTCCAATCTGTTCTAAAATTTCAAAAACCATATATACTCTCGCTGCCTTTAAAAGACAATCCTGTCTCAGGGATACGGTTATTTCGTAACTTTCAAATCCCTGTTCTTTCGATTGTTGAATCACTGTTCGTTCATATTCATCGTATTCTTGTGTAGACATTTCTTTTGACGAAATTTCATCACTTTTTGTTTCGATTGAAGGCTGAAGTGAAGGTGAGTTTATAACTTCCCCCTTTTCAATTGCAATCAACTTTTCTACAACTTCTCTTACGTTTCTTTTTCCATCTCCACCTTCAGCAATGGAGAGAACCATAGCTTCTAGATCGTCTACTGACTGAAAAACAATATCAAGAATTACAGGAGTAACAGTGAGTTTATGGTTTCTTATACCATCAAGTACGTTCTCCATTTGGTGTGTCAGACTTGCTAAATCTTCGTATCCCATTGTCGCTGACATACCCTTTAAAGTATGGGCTGATCTAAAGATTTCATTGACGATCGAAATATCATTTGGATTTTTCTCCAAGACTAATAAATGGTCATTAACAGCTTGTAAATGCTCTTTGCTCTCTTCAATAAATATCTCTAAATATTGACTCATTTCCATGACTCCACACCCCTAATTATGTAGCATTTTCACAATTTGTACTGAAATTTCATCCAGTTTGACTATTAAATCTACCTTATTGGTTGCTATTGCTGATTTTGGCATTCCAAATACTATGGATGTCTCTTCTGATTCTGCAATACTTAAGACCTCTCCGGTTAATTTTAATTGTTTAAGTCCTTCAGTACCATCCGAACCCATTCCTGTCATAATAACCGCAATTTTCATGTAATCTGACAATCTACTGACGGATTCAAAAAGTACATCAACTGCTGGCCGATGTCCATTTATTGGTTGAGATTGCTCTAAAAGTACAGCAATTTCTCCTCCGACCTTTTTCACTTTTAGGTGAGTACCTCCAGGTGCAATATAGGCAATACCCTTTTGAATAATCTCACCATCTTCTGCTTCTTTTACCTCAATTTGACTTAATGAATTTAATCTAACAGCTAGCGATTTCGTGAATCCAGGTGGCATATGCTGGACTATGACTATTGGGACATCAATATTTTGAGGTAATCTTGTCAAAACTTGCTGTAACGCTCTAGGACCACCGGTCGATGTACCGATACAAATTATCTTCTTCTCTAAAGAATTCTTTTTATAAGAATATTCTTTATTTTCTATTTTACTACATTCTTCGACATGTGGTATAGATAATTCTTTGAATTGTTTAAATGGTTGTATATTCGTCTTTTTTACTTTTGCAGCATAAAAAACCTTCTGAATAATCTCCTCTTTTACTTTATGTAAATCAAGAGAAATAGCACCTGAAGGTTTCAATATAAAATCTACAGCACCATACTGCATTGCCAAAATGGTATTTTCCGTTCCTTCTTTCGTAGTACTAGAAAGCATTACAACTGGAACTGGATATTGGATCATTATCTCCTTTAATGCATCTATGCCGTTCAATATGGGCATTTCTATATCAAGTGTAACAACATCCGGCTTTAGCTCTAACACTTTTTGAATGGCATCCTGTCCGTTTCTGGCAATTCCTACAATTTCAAATCTAGAATCTTCACCAAGAAAACTTGTGATTAGTTTACGCATGAAAGCGGAATCATCAACAACTAATACTTTTATCATTTTCATACAATTTCCCTCCCTATCTTTCCGAGAAGTAGTGGCGGAGCTTTGAAATAAATGAACTTGATTTTTGTTCCAACTTCATACTATTTCCGTTAAGATAATTTTCAGTTAAATCAGATAATGATAGACTTATTTTCGATTTCGGATCGAATAATGAAAATGGTATTTGACTCCCAACCGCTCGTGTGACAGAACGATCATCCGGTAAAAATCCTAGCTTAACAATTTCTTTTTCAAGAAATTTTTTCATAACATCACTTAGCCTAGTAAGAGTCCGAACCCCTTCTTCAGAACTTTGAGCGCGATTGACGACTAGATAGAAATCAGCATTCTCTTTTTCCTCTCTAGAACAAATAAATTTCATCATTGAATACGCGTCTGTCATAGACGTGGGTTCAGGTGTTGTGATTACAAATATTTCGTGGACAGATAAAAGAAATTGAAGACTTTCCTCGTTAATTCCTGCCCCCATATCAAAAATGATGTACTCATATTTATCTGATAACAATTCAAGTTGATTTAATAGATAATTAAGCTTTGGAGCATCAAATTTAAACAATGTTGAAAGACCTGACCCACCTGGAATATAATCAATACCTTCTGGTCCTTGTTTAATAATATCTTGAATGGAAACCAAGGGCTCAAAGATATCTATAAATGTTGTTCTTGAAGATAGACCCATAAGGATATCAATATTACCCATCCCAATATCCATATCAAATAGAAGAACATTATGTCCTTTTCTCGATAAATTTATAGCAAAATTCAAGGAAAAGTTCGATTTACCAACTCCACCCTTCCCACTTACAATGGCAATTACCTTTGCTTCTGGCCTGTGGCTGCTTTTAATTTTTAGACGTAATCCTTCGGCTTGATCTCTCATCTCATTTTCTCTCCAAGAATCATTTTCACAAGGAATTCTGGTGTAGCTTCAACAATATCATCTGGAACATTTTGACCAGTAGTTAAATAGGCTACTCCCAGTTTATACGCTGACATTAGATTTAGAATTGAACCATATTGCGCTGTTTCATCAACTTTCGTAAAGATAAATCGATGAATATCTATAATATTAAATTGTTGATATATATCCTTCATGTCTTGATATTTTGCAGTTAACGAAAGTACTAAGAACGTTTCCATTTCTTCTGTAAAATTTATTACTTCATTCAAGTCTTCAACATATTGCTTATTTCGAAAGTTCCGGCCAGCGGTGTCAATGAATACTAAATCATAAGATGCAAACAGGTCTTTTGCCTTTACGAAATCTTCCAAGTTATAACATACCTCTATAGGTACATCTAGAATTTTCGCATAAGTTTTTAACTGTTCAATTGCACCAATTCGATATGTATCTGTGGTGATAAATGCAACTTTTTTCTTATGATTGAGAACACAATTTGCGGCAATCTTCGCAAGTGTGGTAGTTTTACCAACTCCTGTAGGTCCTACAACATTAATAAATTTCTTTTTAAAAGAGATTCCACCGTGCTTTATTTCATTAGCTTTCTTTAGTAGAAATTGTTGAATCCACCCATCAATTTCTAATTCTGTGGCACTCGCATTATTTTTATACCAATACTCTACCATACTAGACATTAATTCAATTCTTAAATCTGAATTCAACTCTTGCTCCTTTAGCTTCATATCTACTTTTTGAAGTGCTTCAGGATATAGGGTCGAAGGAGTAGAATGATGAGAAGTTGATATCCCATTAAGTAGGATTTTCAGCTCATCGATTTCCTTTTTCAGATTAGAATTTACGGATTCAATTGTTGTATTCCCTTGTTCAGTATTTACTACTTTTGGTAAAATTGGTACCTTCCGATCCGATTGAACTGGACGGTGTTTCTCCTTTTGCAATGAGTGCTTTTCAATTGGAGAGGGATCAATTGCGGCAATCACCTCTATATTTTTTTTTGTAAAAAAACCGAATATGCCTCCGGTATGAATGATTTTAGAATTAAGAATTACTGCATCCACACCTAACTCTCCCCTTATTTTCTTCATCGCTTCAGGCATAGAAGGTGCTATAAACTTTTTAACCTTCATTCAATATTCACCACCCCAACACTTTGTACTTCAACATTTGCTTCTAATTCGTTGTATGATAATACTGGAACATTCGGTAAGTATCTCTCTATAAGCTGTTTGGCATACATTCGAACGGCTGGGGAACAAAGAAGAATCGATTGCTGTTCCTGTAATGAAAGCTGTTCTACTTGGCTAGCTACAGACTGAATAATATTTTGAGATACGGTAGGATCTAATGATAAATAATTCCCATGATCTGTTTGCTGAACACCTTCAGCTATTGCCTTCTCTACTCTCCCTGACAGTGTAACTACTCTTAGCACTTCACCTTCACCAACATATTGAGAAGTAATTTGTCTTGCTAAAGCCTGTCTTACGTATTCAGTTAGTAAGTCCGTATCCGTTGACATCTTTCCATAATCAGCTAAAGTTTCAAAAATAATTGGTAAATTCCTAATAGAAACTTTCTCCTTTAAGAGTTTAGCGAGAACCTTTTGAACGTCGCCAATAGACAATGGATTTGGTGTTACTTCTTCTACTAGGATTGGATAAGATTCTTTGATATGATCAACCAACTGTTTCGTTTCTTGCCTGCCTAATAAGTCATAAGCATTCGTTTTTAATATCTCTGTAATGTGTGTTGAAACCACAGAAGGAGGATCAACTACCGTATAACCGAACATTTCTGCTTGTTCTTTTGCCATCTCGTTTATCCATTTTGCAGGTAAACCGAATGAGGGTTCAATCGTGTCAATTCCTTCTATAGAGTCTTCATCCATTCCAGGGCTCATAGCTAAGTAATGATCAAGAAGCAATTCTCCTTTAGCCACTTCATTCCCCTTAATTTTTAGGCGATATTCATTAGGTTGCAATTGAATATTATCCCGAATTCGGACGACAGGTATGACAATACCTAACTCAATAGCTAATTGTCGACGAATCATGACTACACGATCAAGGAGATCTCCACCTTGATTTGTATCGGCAAGAGGGATAAGACCGTATCCAAATTCAAATTCAATTGGATCTACATTTAATAGATTGACCACACTCTCAGGACTTTTCATTTCATCTGTTTCAATTTGTTCTTCTAGTTCTTCTAAATCATTCTCCTGAGGCTCTTTTACTCTACCTAGCATATAACCACCGAATATCATAAATCCTCCAATTGGAATGGTAAGAAATTCATTGAGAGGTGTTGCAAGGCCGAGTACTATAATAGTCGTTCCTGCCACATACAGCATCTTAGGAAAAGCAAAGAGCTGAGATGAAATATCTTCTCCTAGGTTTCCTTTTGAGGCCGCTCTAGTAACTATTAGACCTGTAGCTGTAGAAATCATCAATGCAGGAAGTTGAGACACCAAACCATCACCAATTGACAACCTCATAAAGGTACTAGCTGCCTCTCCAATTGACAAGTCCATTTGGACCATTCCGATAATGATTCCAAAGATAATATTAATAATTGTTATGATAATTCCAGCAATTGCGTCACCTTTAACAAATTTACTAGCTCCATCCATAGCTCCATAAAAATCGGCTTCGCTTGAAATTTTTTCTCGTCTCTCAGTTGCCTGCTTCTCTGATATTAATCCAGCATTTAAATCAGCATCAATTGCCATTTGCTTCCCTGGCATTGCGTCTAATGTAAATCTAGCAGCTACCTCGGAGACTCGCTCAGACCCTTTTGTAATAACTAGAAATTGGATAATTACCAAGATTAAGAAAACTACAAATCCAACTAATTCATTTCCGCCGATAACAAAATTCCCGAATGTATCCACAACATTTCCAGCCTCACCTTTACTAAGGATAGACCTTGTTGTAGATACGTTTAAGCCTAATCGAAACAGTGTCAAAATTAATAATAATGATGGAAATACAGATAATTGCAGTGGTTCAGTCATATTCATTGAAGTTAGTAACACAACAAGTGCAAGAGATATATTTATCATGATTAATATGTCCAGTAAAATGGGCGGAAGTGGAATAACAAGCATGACAATGATTAATATAACCCCAATTATTACTGGAAAATCCCTTGCTTTCATTTTCAACACTCCTTACTTACTTCTTACACATTTTGCTTTAGTCGATAAATATACGCTAAAATTTCAGCAATTGCTTTAAAAAATTCTTCTGGTACTGCATCCCCTATATCCGTTTGTTCATAAAGGGCTCTTGCCAAAGGACGATTTTCTATCAATGGAATTTCATGATTTTTTGCAACAGATCGGATCTTTAATGCTATGTAATCTACACCACTTGCTACAACGTAAGGAGCGTCCATCTTGGATTCATCGTATTTAAGGGCGATGGCATAGTGTGTTGGATTTGTAATAATGACATCAGCTTTAGGAACATCTTGCATCATTCGTTGAGAAGCCATTTCTCGCTGCTTTTGCTTGATTTTCGACTTTATTAGTGGGTCTCCTTCACTAGTCTTATACTCATCCTTAATATCTTGTTTTGACATTCGAATATTCTTTTCAAAGTCAAACTTTTGATAAACGTAGTCAAAAACAGCAAGAATTATTAAGATAAGGGTAGCAGCAAAACCCATTTTCAACACTAGCATAGATAAAAAAACCAATGACCTATCCACACTTAGTTGAGAAAGTCTCATTACACCGTCGAAGTCCAACCAGAGAACTCCAAATGTAACAAGTCCAATTAACGTTATTTTTAAAGTGGATTTTAATAATTCAACGATTGCACGTATTGAAAATATTCTTTTTGCTCCTTTGATAGGATCCATTTTTTCAAGTTTAAAATGGATCGCCTCAGTAGAAAATAAAAATCCAACCTGCAAATAATTTGCAATAACACCACCGATCATTGCAACTAACATAACCGGCATAAGGATCCACATAATTACCGGTAAAAGGTCTGATAGAATACTGAAGGTTGTTTGTTCTGTTAAATTCAATAGCATATAATCCTCAAAACTATGAACAAATACATTAATCATTCCTTCTAGCATGAATCCACCACTAAACCAAAAAAAAAGGAAAACAAATAGTAGCAGGATTGCTGTATTCACATCCTGACTTTTCGCTACTTGCCCCTTTTTTCTTGATTCCTGTTTCTTCTTTGGAGTTGCTCGTTCGGTTTTTTCACCTGCAAAGAATTGAAGGTTTAGCGAGTAACGATACAATTTAGGCCCCTCCTATTAGATGCATAAGTGCTCTCATTGCATATAGTGCCTGCTCAAACAAATTCCCAACTAACATAATGAAAATTGACATCATAACAAAAAGCATAATAAAACCTGAAAGAATCTTTAATGGTATTCCGACAACAAATATATTTAGTTGAGGTACTGTTCTCGCAACGATACCTAAGGCAACATCTACTAGAAATAAGGAACCTACAATTGGGAGTGACATCTGAAATGCAATTACAAACATTGAATTAAATGTTTTGACAAAATGGTTAAGCATTTCCTCCTTACCAAACGGGACCCACAATTGATCCAATGGAATAGTTTGATAGCTATAAAAAATTCCATCTATCAATAGATGATGACCATTAACCGAAAGGAGAAAAAGTAATGAAACAATGTATAAAAACTGTCCCATTAATGGGGATTGTCCACCTGTTTGAGGGTCAACAACACTTGCTATTGCAAACCCCATTTGGAAATCAATTAAACCACCAGCAATTTGAATGGCAGATAACACAATAAATGCAATCAAACCAATCATTAATCCTACAGAAGCTTCCTTCAAAATTAGAAGAAAGTAAAATCCGTCAAATGGTATGTCTGGTATCTCAATCGTATAATACATTATCCAGGTTAAAAAAACAGCTAGTCCTATTTTATGAGTATTTGGTATGGATCGATATGAAAAAATAGGAACCGTTACAAAAAAAGCACTAATTCTTATTAAGATTAACAAAAATCCTGATATTCTAAGTACAATATCATCCATACACTAACCTACGTACTTATATAAATTATTGAATATTTCGTAAGTAAAACTAATCATTCTTGATAACATCCACGGTCCAAAAAAAACTATGCCTACAAATACTGCGACTATTTTAGGAATGAATGCTAAAGTTTGCTCTTGAATTTGTGTTGTTGCTTGAAAAATACTAACGAGTAAACCAACTCCAAGTGCAAGTAATAGTAAAGGTCCACTTATCATTAAAACCGTATAAATAGCTTGTTCCGCTAATGTGATAACTAACTCAGAACTCAAAGTAAATCACTTCCTAAACTAAAAACTGATAAGTAGAGACTTAACTACTAAATACCAACCATCCACTAATACAAATAATAGAATTTTAAATGGTAACGAAATCATTACTGGTGGCAGCATCATCATCCCCATTGACATCAGAACACTTGCGACAATCATATCAATGACTAAAAATGGAATAAAAATCATAAATCCAATTTGAAAGGCAGTTTTCAATTCACTAATTGCAAAGGCAGGGACTAGTGCAGTTAGTGGTATATCTTCTACTGATTTGGGTCTTTCCATACCAGCGTATCCTAAGAATAAGGCCAAGTCTTTTTGGCGAGTATGACCACTCATAAAATCTTTAAGTGGTAGGGCAGCCCTTTCATATGCTTCTTCAAGATTTATTTCCTCATTAAAAAGTGGGGTTAAAGCTTTATCATTTACCTCAGAAAATATGGGTGCCATAATGAAAAAAGTTAAAAATAAGGCCAATCCTACAATGACTTGATTAGGAGGCATTTGCTGCGTACCAAGAGAAGTACGTACAAATGACAAGACGATTAGGACTCTCGTAAAGCTTGTCATTAAGACAAGAATACTTGGTGCTATAGAAAGAACTGTTAACAGGAGTAATAACTTAACCGATGTTGACACATTGGCTGGATCATTCGTATTAAATAATTCCATGAACTCATTCATTACTCTTGTTTCCTTTCCGTTCTAGCTCCTGCATTAACTTCTTTCTCCCTTTAGAAAGATCTTTTAATTGTGTATCTAAAACGGCTTTAAAGCTTTCATTCTTTACATCTCTATCCTTAATTGACTCTTTTATTTTTGTTATTATTTTATTGAAAATGTCAGTGGGTTGAAGCATTTGTTGAAAATCATTTTGTTGCTCAGAAAGTATATGTTGTACTTCCTCTTTGGAATCAATCTCTTTAAGTAATTGTATATCTTCACCAACACCAACAACAAGAATTCGATCTCCAATTTTAACAAGCTGAACTGAACGATTCCCCCCAAGGCTAGTCCCACCTAAATTCATCATGTTTTTAGTAAGTCCGAAAGTTTGGTTTTTCTTTTTGATGAAGCGAAGTGTTACATATAAAAGCAATAAAACTAAAAACAAAGCAAACAATACATTTAAAAAGTCAATAAATCCAAATTGGTTTTTGAGCGGTTGAATAGACTTGGATTCACTGTTCTCATCTAATTGAAACGGGATATCTTTCTCTGCATTAGGTCTTACTTTTTCGTCTTCATTGTAAGTTTCCTTTACACTCTTGTTATCAACATTAGTGTCTGCATAAATAGGTAAAATAGCATGTGGTAGAAAAATACTAATAGTAAAAACAAGTATAGTTAGGTTCATTAATCGCAGCAATCTCTGCCACCTCTTTATATCTAGATTAAGCCAAAGTTTTTCCAATAGCTTCAAGTACTCGGTCTGCTTGAAAAGGCTTTACAATAAAATCTTTTGCACCAGCTTGAATTGCATCGATT
Organism: Bacillus sp. (in: firmicutes); assembly: GCA_041611945.1. Classification (GTDB taxonomy): domain Bacteria; phylum Bacillota; class Bacilli; order Bacillales; family SA4; genus Bacillus_BS. The sequence goes on along the minus strand of JBFILZ010000015.1, from coordinate 6,592 downwards.
ACCATCGCTTGTTGTCCCATTGCTGAGCACATGATTACCTTAGCATTGGGATTAATCTTCTTTATCTCTTTCAAAGCTGTAATCCCATCCATTTCAGGCATTGTAATATCCATTGTAACTAGATCTGGCTTATGCTCTTTATATTGATCCACAGCTTGAGCCCCATCTGCAGCCTCTCCTACTATCTCGTATCCATTTTTTGAAAGGATATCCTTTATCATCATTCTCATAAAAGCTGCATCATCAACGATTAATATTCTGTGTGCCATTTCTAATTACCCCCATTGTTTTAACGTAAATTCAATATACGTTCACTTTGACTTAAGATGTCTGTAACACGAACACCAAAGTTTTCATCAATTACTACTACTTCACCTTTTGCAACAAGCTTGTTGTTCACCAATATATCTACTGGTTCTCCTGCAAGTTTGTCTAATTCTATTATTGATCCGGACGAAATTTCTAAAATTTCCTTCACAGACCTTTTGGTTCTTCCAAGCTCAACCGTCACTTGAAGTGGGATATCTAAAAGCATATCTAAATTTTTATTCTCTGACTCCGCTAAAGTAGTTGGTTCAAAATCAGAAAAAGCTGCAGGTTGTATAGTTGGTTGATAACCTGCTGAAGTATGTGCATTACCAATGTGTTGCTGTTGTAAAGGAGCCTGTCTATTCCCTTGATATACTTCTTGTTGTTGTTGCTGCTGAACAGGATTTGACTTTTGTACTTGTTGCTGTTGAACATTTGTCTTATCAACTTCAGGAGTACGAGAAATCTGTTTTTGTTGTTCAACAACGGGCGGTACATTCAAGCTAGGCGTTGGTGAGGCTGCCTCTCCTGGATTCAATAGTTCATTGACTAATTCTTTTGCAAACTCAAGTGGGAGTAATTGCATTATATTAGAGTCAATTAAATCGCCAATCTTTAAATTGAATGCTATTTGGACCAAAGAATGATCATTTGGAATTGCTTCTGAACCCTCTCCTTCTTTTAAATCCATAACTTCAATACTAGGAGGTGAAATATCCACTTTTTTATTAAATAAAGTAGACATAGAAGTGGCAGCTGTCCCCATCATTTGATTCATTGCTTCTTGAACTGCACTTAATTGAATTTCACCTAATAATTGTTGTGGATTTCTACCATCTCCTCCAAGCATAAGGTCGGCTATGATAGCAGCATCACTAGTTTTCACCACTAATACATTTGAGCCGGAAATACCTTTAGTATAACTTACTGATATTGCGACATATGGCTGTGGGAATTCATCTGCTAATACATTTCTTGGTATAATTGTAACAGTTGGAGTAGTTATATCTACTTTTTGATTTAACAAAGTTGATAGGGCGGTCGCCGAACTACCAAATGAGATATTACCGATTTCACCTAATGCATCTTGCTCCATTAAAGATAAGCCATTTTCAGAAGGGGGCTTTTCTTCGGTGTGATTATTTATAGAACTATCATCACTTCCCCTTAGAAGAGCGTCGATTTCATCTTGTGAGAGCATATCATTATTCATCGTCTGGGTCTCCCCCCTTAATTTGATCTATTATTTGTATCGCTATCTTCTTATTTACTTTTCCAGGTTGACCAATAAACTTAGGTTCATTTCCCACACTTATTGTTATAGGTTTATTAATACTTTGTTCCAATTGAATGACATCACCAAGACCTAACTGCAATAACTCATTAATTGTAATCTCTGAACTTCCTAGTTGTGCAATTACAGGCAAATTTGCTGTTTTTATACTTTTCTCTAAAAGTGCAATTTCGTGTGGCTCTCGTTCCTTTTTAATTGTTTGCATCCAATAATGGACAGACAGTTTAGGAATAATTGGTTCAAGCACAACATGTGGAATACAAATATTTATCATTCCACTAGCATCGCCAATTAGTGTATTTAATGAGATAACAACTACTGTATCATTGGGTGAAACCAATTGTAAAAATTGTGGATTCACTTCAAAGTCAGTTAGAATTGGGTCAATTTCCGCAATTGATGACCAAGCTTCTCTCAAATTTTCAACACCATGTTCAAACAATTGAGACATAATTTTGGTTTCAATTTCAGTCAGGCTTTCAACTTTATTCAAACTTGCTCCTCGTCCACCAAGAACTCGATCTAACATCGTATAGGCAATATTCGGATTAATTTCTATAATTAATCTCCCATCCAAAGGAGGCACCTCAAAAACGGTTAAGATGGTCATTTTTGGTATTGATCGAATAAATTCTTCATAAGGTATTTGATCTGCAGATGCAACTGTAATTTGTACATACGTTCTTAATTTCGCTGAGAAGAAAGTTGTTAATAATCTGGCGAAATTTTCGTGAATCCTTGTTAAACTTCGTATTTGGTCTTTTGAGAATCGGAGGGCTCTCTTAAAATCATATGTTTTAATTTTTCTCACGGACTCTTCTTTTTTTAATTCATCTGCATTCATTTCCCCTGTTGAGAGAGCGGAGAGTAGAGCGTCTATTTCACTTTGTGATAAAACTTCTCCAGACAAAAAGCTTCACCTCCTCTTACCTTTTCCAAATAGTGCTACATTATTGAAGAACAAAGGCTGTTGTATATACTTGAATAACATTCCCCTCTTGCATCAATTCGTTCACTTGTTTTTTTATTACATCTTCAAGATTTCCTATTCCTTCTTTACCTTGAAATTGTTCTGATCTCATTTCTGAGAGTTCTTGAATAATTATGTTTCTAACTTGAAAATCCCGCTTTTCTAATTCTTCTTTTGCTTTTTTATTTTCTGTATGGATTTTAAATTGAATTCGTACATATTCACCACCAAGAAGATTTGTCGTAATCTCCGGTACATCAACTGAAGATTCTACAATTTTATCTATTGTCGGTTCCTTAACTGTCTCATTCTCAGAACCTTTAATCTTCATAACAACAACTAAAGCTGTTGTTCCTAAGAGTGCAATAGTGGTGATGATAATTAATACTGTAACTAATAATTTATTATTTTTCAAAATTAAGTACCCTCCGAGTCCATATGATGTCCTAATAACGAAATTTGACGAAAAAAGTCTGTTACTAAAAGAATAACATCATCCTTGGACTCCCGCACCACAATTTTATTTCCATTGGTTAAAGTGATGGTGGTGTCTGGAAAGGATTGTATCTGTTCTATGTAAATAGCATTTAGAATAAACTCGTTTCCATTTAATTTTGAAAGCTTAATCATAATTTTTAGGGGCTTAAGGTCGCCTTAAGCCCCTCCCTCCTTATTATCTCTTTAAATTAATAAGTTCTTGCAGAATTTCATCAGACGTTGTTATTATACGTGTGTTTGCTTGGAAACCACGCTGAGCTGTAATCATTTCAGTGAATTCCTCTGACAGATCAACGTTTGACATTTCAAGAGTACCAGAAACAATAGTTCCTGTCCCTTTATCGCCCGGGGTGAATGTTTCATCAAATTGAATGCCATCCTTTACTGCATCTGTGTCTAGAGAACCTGAGTTAGCAGTCTCCTTATAGAGATTTCCTCCAACTTTTTCAAGTCCTCCATTATTCGGGAATTTCCCAAGTCGAACTTGTCCAGCTGTTTGAAGATTTCCAAATGTGTCTACATAATTAACGATTCCATCTTGACCAATACTAAAGCTCTTTGCATTAGTAGGTATTTTGATAAGTCCTGGTTCATTGGGTGTTCCGGTTACTCTAGAGCTCGTAGCCGTCTCTGCTGATATTTCATTAACACCTGCCCCAATAACATATAGGCCATCACCTGTGACTAAGAAACCATCTTTATCCATATAAAAATTACCTGCTCTTGTGTAATTTAAATCCACAGATGTATCAATCCTTGTACTTCCAGTTCCTTGGAAAAGTCCGTTTGCGTCTATAGTACCAGTCAATGCACCAACAATGAAAAATCCGTCTCCTGAAAGTGCCAAATCCAATGATCGACCAGTTGTTTGCAAGCTACCTTGTGTATGAACACCATCTATAGTTGCTAATTGTGATCCCAGACCTACTTGTTTAGGATTAACACCTCCAAGATTATTTGTAGGTGCACTAGCCCCAGAAATTTGCTGACTAACTAAATCTTTAAACATTGCCCGTCCCTTTTTATAACCATACGTATTAACATTTGCAATATTATTTCCAATCACATCTAACTTCGTTTGAAAGTTCTTCATACCTGCTATCCCTGAATACATTGAACGTAACATTCGTTGTTCCCCTCTCATTTACAAAATTATTTATAGTTGCTTCAATCAATCCACAACCAAGGCTTCCTTTCGGTCCAGCCTATATCAATATCGTACCATTTATATTTGTAAAAATTTGAGAATTCGCTTCCTCTCGGTCCATAGCTGTAATTACTGTATTATTTCTCGTATTTACAATGAGAGCAGCTTGATTCATTACAACTAGAGAATCAACAATACCTTTATTTTTTGCCTCAATCATTTTTTCTTGAAGTTTTGTCCAACTATCTTCTGCTATTTCAATATTTCTTTCTACTAATCGTTTTTGTGCATGCTTACTAATCTTAATTCCAACTACATTTTGTAGAACATCTTTAAAATTAACTGCTTGTTCAGTTACTTTCTGAACTTTTTTATTTTGTAATGTAAGTGGATGGTTGTTAATCTGATGTAAACGATGATCCATTTCTTTCACTCCATTCTTTAGCCCTTTGATGGAGGATTCGTTACTTTTGAAAAAGCTAGCGATGAGATTGTGCTACCATCTTCCAATTCTAGAAAAATTTCATTGCTTTTTTTGAAAATGGATTTAACGACTCCTTGTTTAACTTCCACTATTTCACTACCATCATCATTAAATGAACTACTTGACCATTCAACTTGCTTTCCAATCATTTCACTATATCTTAGAATGTTGTCAGACTTCTGACTTGAAATAAATTGTTCGAGCATTTTATTCATATTTGTCATTTGCTCTAACGAAGTAAATGTAGCCATTTGTGCAATAAAATCCTTATCCTGCATTGGGTTCATCGGGTCTTGATTTTGTAGCTGAGTCATTAATATTCTTAAAAAATCATCTTTTCCTAATACATCACCTTTACTTTTTCTTTCAGTCTGATTACTTAAGTAAAGACTCGGATTCATTTGAATAGTCATATTATCACCTACACTTCCAGATTCATAATTTCTTCTTGGAAAGATTCTTCAAAAGAAAGCCCCTTGCCGTCCTTTTCTTTTTCTTCTCGGTTTGAGAATTGTTGTTGATTACTATCTTTTTTGTTAGAACGATCAAATTCTTCTTGCTGTAAGCCAGAATTTACTATTTCGATCTTTTCAACTTGAATATTTTGACTTGCAAAAGCATTCTTTAATCCTTGAAGCTGTGAATCTAGCATTTCCTTAGCACCGGCTGTTGTTGCAACAACTCTTGCCGTAACTATACCTTGTTGCTGAAGTAACTCAATTCTTAATTGGCCAAGGTGTTCAGGATATAACTTTATAAGTAACTTCATACCACCGTTCATATTTTGAAGAGAGCTTCTAGTTAGAATGGTTTGGAATTCCTTAATGAATTGCTCTTGATTAACCGTTTTGGAACCACTCTGGTCAATAAATAATGTGAATTGTTGTACACGACTTAAAGGAGCCTTGCTTTCAATACCCTCTAGAGATAAACTTTGACTCGCATCTCGAGTATTTTCTTCTTTTAAACCTTCTACTAACTTAAAGTTTTGTTGATATATTGATTTTAAGAAAGCCAGCCTGTCATAGCTATTCGAAGATGCTGGACTGTCTACTGTTAGCCTTGAAGAAATAGTAGTTAAAAAAATCTTAATTTCCTTTGAAAACTGTTGTGAATCCACATTTTCTTGAATGTTTATAACCTTGTTTTCTTGTAAAGAGAGCTGATAGTTTACATATTGAAATACTGATAAAAGCGCATCCTTAGATTTGGTCTCATTTTTAATATTTAATGAATCCACGGAATCCAAAGCGTTTTGCAAATAGATAAGATTAGCTAACAGATTTTCTGCACTCTGTGTATCTTTTTTCAAATCAAACAACTCAGTTACATCTGTGTTGTCTTCAAATATTTTTTGTAATTTCTGTAATAAATCTTGTGGAAGCAGAGGCATCCAAGATACCGGATTTGAGAGGAGCATCTCTTCAGTTAATTTCTCCGGTAATATTCCTTCAGCAACTAATTGATCTAGAAGTTCCAGTACTTCATCTAATTGGATTTGTTCGTTTTGTATGGAAGTTTCCATAATGGGTAATTGTTCTTTTGGTATTTCACCAGAAAACTCTGCGAAGATACTCTTTAAGTCTAAATCTGCGACCTCTTCGTTAACCATTTCTAATCTCTGTATAGTTGCTGGGTTAACTTCGTTTTTCAACATTGATGCGAAAGATCTTGATGGTAAATCGCCTTGCTTATCATTGACTCTCAATAAAAATTTATTTAGCTTATTTAGTATTTGCGCTCCACTGACGTCCATTTTTTTCACCCCCCTTCAAATTATAATGCTAGCCATCTTTTGTTAATTGCTTCGTATACTTTGCTGCTTCAGCTGGTTTCATGTTTTCAAATATTAATGCTACTGCTTCACCTGATAGAGCTTTAATAATTTTG
>JBFILZ010000014.1:0-37878 GCA_041611945.1 Bacillus sp. (in: firmicutes) | reverse complement strand
CGATAGCGCCTTCAGGTCTCACTTGTCCCGCTAGTCCCACAGGAGTCTCGCGTTCTTCCACTTCGATCACTGCTAAAGAAATATATTGTTTATTTTCATACCTCATGGTGCAAAATTGTTTTGCATGAAGGTCTCTGTTAAAGCTTGCTGTTGATTATTCACACGAAGTTGATTGAGGTGTATGTGAGACTCATCGAAAATACTATTGCATTTTCTTCATGCGGTGAGTATTCAAGGAAGTGTATTCAATGTCCCACGGAGACACCGAAGGCGCAAGTGCCGAGTTGGTTCAATGCCCGCCCGCGGAAAGCGAGCATCCTACAGTTGAAATCAACAAAAGTGTTTAACATGGCTAAAAATAATAAGCCACTCGAGCTTGTTTCAACTCGGGTGGCTATAGTATTGTTAGTAGCTACTTGTTCCTTTTTCGCCTTTAACGATGGCAATACTGGCACTAGCACCAATTCTAGTTGCACCAGCATTAACCATTGCAATAGTGGTTTCTGAATCTCGAACTCCACCTGAAGCTTTCACTCCAATAGTTGGGCCAACGGTTTCTCTCATTAAGCTGATATCTTCAACCGTTGCTCCACCTGTTGAAAAGCCCGTAGAAGTTTTCACAAAGTCGGTTCCGGCTTTAACTGCAATCTTACATGCACGAATTTTTTCTTCGTCGGTCAGTAATGAAGTTTCAATAATCACCTTAACTAAGGCTTTTCCTTTTGCAGCATCAACAACACTTCTAATATCTTTTTCAACAAGCTCATCATGATTGTCTTTTAAAGCCCCTATATTTATAACCATATCGATTTCCGTAGCACCATTTTCAATCGCATTTTTTGTTTCAAATGCTTTTGTTTCTGATGTAGTTGCACCTAATGGAAAACCGATTACAGTACAAACCTTAACCTCTGTACCATTTAATAGTTCTGCTGAAAGTTTAACCCAAGTAGGATTTACGCAAACAGAAGCAAATGTGTAAGTTTTAGCCTCTGCACATATCTTCTCAATTTCGGCTCTAGTAGCATCTGCCTTTAATACAGTATGGTCTATCAATTTCGCGGTATCTAATAACATAAAAACTTCTTCCTCCCTAATGCATAAGCACTCCTATTTTGTAAAGTGCGCAAATTATCTATCTACATTGCCTATTTAGTATGTGCAATATAATAAAATTCACCAACAAAAAAAACCTCCTAATGGAGGATTTTAACAGTCTTTACTAATAGTATGTTTTATTTATTCAATTTTATATTTTAACATTTCCTATTTGAAATTGATAGTTTAATGCTTCTGAAATTTTTTCTATTACAAATAATTCGGGTTTTTTCTCCCCAGTTTCAATATTAAGTATGGTTTCAACATTAATACCAATCTTATTTGCCAACTGGTTCGCTGAAAGACCTCTAACTTCCCTTGCTTTGATCAATTGTTGTGTTAGATAATCCATTTTATTGTCTCCTTCCATTGTAAACGCTTACAATCATTATTGTACCATTTTATTCATATACTTTCTACATAAAAAAGTGACTTTCAGAACAAAGTCTGAAAATCACTTACAATTAATTAATAATTTCCTGATGCTTTTTCACCTTTAAGTATAGCAATCCCTGCACTTGCGCCTATTCTTGTCGCACCAGCTGCAACCATTTTACGAGCAGTGTCAAGATCTCGAACACATGCTGATGCTTTCACACCCATATCTGGTCCTACAGCTTCACGCATCAAAGCAATATCTTCTGGTGTCGCACATCCAGGTCCAAAACCAGTAGAAGTCTTTACGAAATCGGCTCCTGCCATTTTTGAAAGCATGCAAGCTTTTTTCTTTTCTTCTTCCGTTAAGTAACCTGTTTCCAATATTACCTTTACAGGCGCTTGACCATTACACGCTCGAACAACACCTTCAATGTCTTTCTTAACCGCTTCGTAATCTCCTGATTTCAAAGCTCCAATATTCATAACCATGTCAATCTCAGTTGCTCCAGCTGCTATCGCATCCCTAGCTTCCGCAACCTTTGAAAACGTACTGGTAGAACCCAGTGGAAATCCTACCACAGTGGTAATTCCAACTTTGCTCCCTTTAAGTACTTCAGCAGCTGTACTAATCCAATAGGGATTAATACACACAGTAGCAAAACTATATTCTTTTGCTTCTTCACATAATTTGATAACTTGCTCTTTCGTACTATCTGGCTTTAATAATGTATGATCAATTAGTCGAGCAATTTGTGCACCTGTAATAAGTGTATTATTTGAAATGTTGTTTGTGGAATTTTGAATAGCACTCGCTACTTTTCCTTTAGTTTCACCAACATTTGAAATTTGAGCCATTACTTCTTGTGTTATTTGTTTAATTAAATGCTCCATATCCAATTGACTTCACCTCCGTTAATTTATCGCTTGTTCGTCTATAATGCCTGCAATAATGGCATCTACAGCTGCGTCTTTTTTATTTAGGATTTCTCTAGCAGATCCGCCTTCTTCAATGATTAACACAATATCTCCAATGCCCGCTTGTGCCGCATCAATTGCGATAAATGAATCTCCAATGACCATTCCATCTGTGTCAATTGGCTCAACAACCATTAGCTTTTGGCTTCTGTGACTCTGTGTTTTAATCGTTGAAACGATGTTACCTATTACACGAGCAATTTTCATTAGTTTTGTGTCAGTTGAGGGAGAATTTTCTCAATATCCTGATGTGGTCTAGGAATTACATGTACAGATAAAAATTCACCTACACGCCCCGCTGCTTCGGCACCAGCTTCTGTAGCCGCTTTAACTGCACCTACATCACCACGTACCATTACAGTTACTAGACCTCCACCAACCATAACCTTACCAACTAGAGCAACATTTGCAGCCTTTGTCATTGCATCCGCCGCTTCTATAGCACCTACTAACCCTTTTGTTTCAATCATTCCTAGTGCTTTATTCATTTTTTATTCCTCCATTTTTTTTATATAATAATGTTCGATAATCCCCATAATTCCAGCGTCAGATGCAGTTAATTCTTTATTTAGAGGAAGAGAAGATTCCTTACTCTTGGCAAGATATACTAAATCTCCGACACCTGCTTGTCGTATCGTATCAATTGCAATAAGAGATTTCCCTTTTGGCTCTAAGCTATCATTTAATGGTTGAACGACAAGTAATTTTAGACCATGTAAGCTCTCATCTTTTTGCGAACAAACAACATTTCCGATGACTTTTGCAATAAACATAAAATTACCTGCTTTCGCGCTTTATGAATCTACTTTCAATTTCCATTATTTTTGTTACGCGTCGATCATGTCTTCCACCAGCGTAAGGTGTCTCTAGCCAAGTTTTAACCATTTGTATAGCCAAACCAACACCTAGTAACTGTCCACCAATGGATAAAACATTTGCATTGTTATGTTCTTTACTGTTGATGGTGGACGTCAAATCCCAACATACCCCGCAACGAACACCTGGGATTTTATTTAAAGTCATACCACTACCAATTCCTGCTCCATCGATCATGATTCCTACATAGTCATCATGTGTAGCTACACATTCACCAACTAAGAAAGCGATATCTGGATAATCAACAGCATCCTTAGTGTGGCAACCGAAATCTAAATATTGATATCCTAGGTTAGTTAATTCCTTCTTAATTATTTCTTTTAAATCAAAGCCACCGTGATCACTGCCAATCGCTATTTTTTTCACTTTATCGTCTCCTTATTGAAACCATCAAGGATGGCCTTAAAATCACTAGGATCCAAACTTGCTCCTCCTACTAAGGCACCATCGATATCCCTCATAGAACTCAATTCGTGAGCATTTTCGGGTTTAACTGAGCCACCATATAAAATAGGGGTATGAAAGTCAGTTGATTGATAATGCTCGTTTAGTATTGATCGGATAAAATAGTGAATCTCTTGAGCCTGCTCTGGAGTTGCAGATTTTCCTGTTCCGATTGCCCAAACAGGTTCATATGCAATAACTATTTTAGATGGATCCTGGACTTCAGCAACGGCCGCTAATAATTGCTCCTTAACAACAGTATTTGTTTGAAGGTTTTTATATTCATCCTCAGTTTCTCCAATACATATTATCGGACAAAGTTCTTCTGATAGTGTCTGTTTAACCTTAATTGCTATCATTTCATTTGTCTCACCCATAGCTCTTCTTTCTGAATGACCTATGATTACGTACTTACATCCTACATCTGATAATTGATTTACTGAAACCTCACCTGTAAAAGCACCTTGCTTTTCTGAATGGACATTTTGCGCTCCAATTAAAAAAGAGGAGTTTGCTTTTGTCAGCAAAGCTTTCAGTGGAAATAAGTAAGGATTGGGTGGACAAATTACCACTTCACAATGGTTCTGCTCATTTGAGATATTCTGAACAAAAGTGGTGATTTTCTCCATTGTCATATTCATTTTCCAATTAGCAACTACCAATGGGCGTTTTGATTCAGTTTGAGAAAACCTATTTGAATTCTGTTCATAAATAACTTTTCTAACAATCTCTTCGATATACTGTTCAATTTTTTGTGACATATATTTCACACCTAGTTAGTTTTTGGTAATATTCCTTCTACCTCAGTATTTGGACGTGGGATTACATGAACAGAAATTAATTGTCCTACACGTCCCGCTGCTTCTGCACCTGCTTCTGTTGCAGCTTTTACAGCACCAACATCACCTCTAACCATTACACTCACTAGACCTCCACCTACTAACTCTTTCCCAACTAATGTTACATTTGCAGCCTTTACCATCGCATCTGCCGCCTCAATTGCACCGATTAAACCTCTAGTTTCAATCATTCCTAACGCTTCTCTCATCTTTTCATTTCCTCCTTGAATAGTTGTATTTTTTAGGCTTTTTGTTGAAGTTTTAGTCTTTTCTTTCACAACTTCTTTTTCATCAACATTAAGATTAACAGCTTTTTTTTTAGACTCAGTCAAATTTAATTACCTCACTTATATGATTCTAAATCCATCCACTAAGACACATCGCCTTTGACGAGTAAATGTCCTAGCTGAAGTTAATCCTTCTCCAGTAGGTCCTGCAATTGTTAAGGTTGTAAAGCCCTCTGCATTAAATCCAAGCCCCGAATAGGACGGACCATTCTTCACAAAGATGGTCGTTTCAATAGATCTTGCCATTTTTGTTAAATTCGTTACATTTTGTGAGTGCATGATAGCAGTGTGACGATTCCCTTTTTCCGCTATCACTGCTAGATTAATAGCTTTGTCAACACAAGGTACTTTAACGATTGGCAGAATAGGCATTAACATTTCAGTTGTGACGAGTGGGTGATTAAACTCTGTTTCTGCTATTACTAGCTTAACCTGATCATCTACCCTTTTGCCTATAGCAGCTAGTAATACTTTGGCATCTTTACCAATATAATCACGGTTGGGCCAATATTTACCGTCTTTTTCAACAAGAATGACTTTTAGTAACTTCTCAAGTTCAAACCCCTTTAACTCAATAGCTCCATTTTTCATCATTTCCTGTTTTAACTTTAATGCAACTTTTTCAACAACAAATACTTCCTTTTCTGCTGTACATAGCACATTATTGTCAAAGCTAGCTCCATTTACGATATCTCTTCCAGCTTTAACTAAATCAGCTGTTTCATCTACTACAACTGGAGGGTTCCCTGGTCCAGCAGCAATTACTTTCTTTCCAACTTTCATAGCAGCCTTTACTACTAACCCACCACCGGTAACAACTAATCCACGGATATCTTTATGTTCCATTACTTGTTTACTAGTTTCTAAGTTGGGAGCAGCTACAGTTGATAATACATTTTCTGGTCCTCCGGCAGATACAATGGCCTGGTTTAATAATTGAATTGTTCGTAATGATACTTTTGTTGCACTAGGATGTGGATTAAAGACTACTACATTTCCAGCAGCAACAAGTGAGATACTGTTGTTAATAATAGTTGCGGCTGGGTTAGTTGAAGGTGTGATTGAACCCATAATACCTATAGGTGCACTTTCAACAAGGGTTAAGCCGTCATCACCTGTATATGTAACACTAACTAAATCTTCAACTCCAGGTGTTTTGTTTGCTGCAAGTAAGTTTTTAGCAATTTTATCCTTTACTCTTCCTAAACCTGTTTCTTCTACAGCCAAAATTGCTAACTTCTCAGCATGTTTAATGCTAGTTTCACGCATTGCTGCAATCATCATTCTTCTTTCTTCTAGTGACACTTTTCGAAACTCTTCTTCAGCCTTTTTTGCAGCGCTTACAGCGTCGTTAACAGTATTAAATACTCCATCGCCTAACGCAGATATAATCGCTGAACTCGTTTCTTTTTCATTTGTTTGCTGTTTTATATTGACTAAAACTTGTTGAACAAGGCTTTGGATCTCTTTTTCACTTATTTGCATTTTTCTTTTCACCTCCTACATTTTTTCAAAGGTTAATTTACCTTCGATTTCAATCTGATCAATAATTCCTATGATTGCCGCATCCACTGGAGTTCCATTAGTAATATTTGTCTGTCTTGCTGAACTTCCACTAACAACCATCACCACCTCACCTTTACCAGACCCAACAGTATCAATAGCAACAAGTGGTTTTCCATCAGGTGTAATCTCTTTTATGTCAAGTGGTTGAACAATTAATAGCTTTTTCCCTTGAAGCTTTTCAGCTTTTGATGAGGATACTACACTCCCTATAACTCTACCAATAATCATTCCTTTACTCCTTTTTCTTTATTGAGATACCTAGATTTTTCGCTTGTTCTTTAGCCATTGGTGTGATCATACTATTTTTTGGAACTACTAACTCAGTTAATTTTTCCTTTGAGAATTCATCAATATGCTTTGCAAGGATGATTGGTCGATTTATAGTATCGGTTTCAAAATAGGAGTCAATCCAATTCAATGCATTTTCCAAGGTGACGATAGAAATTCTATCTTCTCTTAGTGTGTTCATATAAGACTCAAGTCGTTTATTAACCTTATAGGGTATGGTTACTTTTTGTGTCCCCTTCGGTTTAAACGAGTCATTAGCAACTATTATTCGACTTCCATCAAGTTGTGCCTGTATCACAATTCGAAGAATTAAATTATCATCAATAGTTAAAGCAAGTTTAGCTAAAGTTGAAAAACTTGGAACTGGGAGAAACAGTAAATCGCTTTCATTTATACGTTTTTTAATCAATTCGAAATTTTCTTTCTCTACAATTACACAATCGAAGTACTTAATATGGGTTGGTACTTCCCAATCCTGTGTCTTACAAATGGTAACGCTATACTTTTGTGATAATAAATAAACAATTTCCCAAACAGAATCAGTTGGAAGAATAGTATTCTCTTCTAGAAGTACAAATATCTTATTTGGTTTCTTCTCTATCCTTTTATTCTTAAAGAAGTTCATTACAACTTCGCGAACTATTTGCTCAATTTCCGCCTTCACTTGCCCCCCCCTTTCTAAATCTGTAGTATTCCTAGTTGTCCATTCTTAATTTGAGCTGCATTTGCCTCATCTAAGTCTATATGCATCTCAAGAAGATATTTTGAAGATACGCGGATTAGTACTTGATCGAATATTAACCCTCTTTGTCCAGGTACTTTGATCTGTACGTACTGTCCATCCTTAACTCCAAATTTTTCAGCATCGTCTATATGCATGTGAATATGTCTTTCTGCACATATGAGACCTTCTTCAAGATGAACTTGCCCTCTAGGACCTTGAATGGTAATTGGAGGACTTCCTTCAATATCACCTGATGCTCTCACGGGTGGAACTAAACCTAAGGTGTAACCGTCAAACAATGATACCTCCACCTGTGTCACTAAACGAGAAGGTCCTAAAATACGAACATTGTTAATTCTCCCCTTAGGACCAATCAATGTGACGGTTTCTTTTGCTGCATATTGATTAGGTTGGGATAAGTTCTTTTGTTTATCCAATTTATAACCTGAGCCAAAAATCCTTTCTAAGTGTTCTTGTGAAAGGTGGATATGACGGTTAGATACAGCAATAGGTATTTCTAATAATTTATTTTGCTGTTTTTCAATGGTTTGCAACGTTATTTCTTTAATTAAATTAACCAGATTGTCTTTATCCAAGTCTCTTCGCCTCTCAATCTAATTCAAGTAATGATTGGGCAGTGTATTCATCAGTAATTAGTACATTTAAGAAATGTCCAGTTAAAGCCCCATGAATCCCTTCAAACTTTTCCATTCCACCTGCAACTAAAATTCCATAATCCTTTTTACTAAGTTCAGAAAGCTTTATTCCAATAGTCCTGTCGTCCAACTCTTGATTGCAAACGCTTCCACTTTTATCAAATATTCTAGAACAAATATCCCCAACTCCACCTTGTGATTTTACCAACTCAATATCTTTTTTTGAATAATAGCCAGCTTTAAATAATGTGGAATCTTGATAGAGCTCACCTACGGTATATAATGCAATGTTACTCCTTTTTCCTAAATCTAATACATGACGGATATGGCGGTCTGTGATAATTGCATTTGCTACAACCGGATGGTCAACAACCGCTGGTAACGGCAGAAAATGGGGAACCGTATTAAAAGCTGCGCTTAAATAGTTCAATATTTCAGAAGCATATGTATGAGTTTCAGAATAGCTTACTCCACCATTTAATTGAACGACCGAGACACCTTTTACGTTCTTATGTTGAACATGTTGTGCTACCTGAAACAATGTTGTACCCCATGTAGTACCTATGATATCCCCGTCTTTTACAATTTCATAAAGATAATTTGCAGCAGCTTTACCAAGCTCGACTTTCAATATATCCTTCTGATTCTCTAAAACTGGAATAATCACACAGTGTTTTAATTTATATTTGTTTTTAACTTGTTCACCAAGTAACTCTGTACTTTTTGTTTGGTCTAAAATTTTTATTTGAACAATTCCCTCATCTTTCGCTTGTTGCAACATCCTAGAAACAGAGGGACGTGAAATACCTAACTGATCTGCGATCTTCTGTTGACTAAAGTCTAATTGATAGTACAATTTTGCAACTTCGATCAATTTACTCTTCTTATCATCTTTCAATCAAAAATCCCCTTATGAAATTTTGCTAATGTCTAATGAACAAAGGTTCAAATTTAGTATAATATCTAAGCTAAAATAAATCAATCTTTAATTTAAATAATAATCTGTTTATTTATTGCACAATTGTATATGAAACTATACATTTTTTGAATTTTATTTCATACAAATCATTTATTCTTATAAAAAAATGACTCGAAAAGTCGTTTGTCAACAAACTTTTCGAGTCAGGATTTATTTTATGAGATTATACGACTTTACTAATTGATTCATCTAACTTATCAATAACTCGAACAAACTGCCCTTCGTTATATGGATAACCGGCCTTCGTTATTTTCACTTTAACGATTTGTCCAATCATTTCTTCCGTTGCTTGAAAAACCACCTTTAAATAATTGTCAGTGTATCCAACATAAAGTCCCTGTGTCTTATCTTCTTTAAATAATTCTTCCGGGATGACTTCAAGCACTTCATTTTCAAATTTGGAAGCATATTCCTTTGCAAGCTGATTGGATAATTCAATTAAACGATGTACGCGTTCATTTTTCACGTCTTCATCTACTTGGTCATCCATTCTAGCTGCTGGTGTACCTGTCCGTTTTGAATACGGGAATACATGAAGTTCTGAGAATTTATTCTCTTTGATAAAATTATAGGTGTCCATAAATTCGGCGTCGGTTTCACCTGGGAATCCGACGATTACATCAGACGTTACAGCCAAACCAGGCAATGCTTCATGAAGTCTTTTTAAACGCTCCGCAAAAAATTCCATCGTATATTTGCGTCGCATTCTCTTTAAAACAGTGTTAGATCCTGATTGAATAGGTATGTGAAGATGTCTCACTATTTTATCTGATTGATCTAGTACTTCAATCACTTCATCTGTAATCTGACTGGCTTCAATAGATGAAATTCTAATTCGCTTAAGACCAACAACCCTTTCATCTAGTGCACGCAAAAGCATGGCAAAATTATAATCCTTCATGTCTTCGCCATATCCACCCGTGTGAATCCCCGTTAGAACAATTTCTTTGTAGCCAGCATCAACTAGTTGTTGCGCTTGGTTAATGACTTCTTCAGGATTACGAGATCGCATCAAACCCCTAGCCCAAGGAATAATACAAAATGTGCAAAAGTTATTACAGCCTTCCTGGATTTTTAAGGAAGCACGTGTTCTGTCAGTAAATGTAGGTACTTCTAATTCCTCATAAACTCGAGCCTTCATAATATTGCCCACTGCATTAATCGGTTGTCGTTCGTTTTTAAATTGTTCTATATACTCCAACATCCGAGATCTGTCTTGTGTTCCAACAACTATATCAACACCTGGAATATTCATTATTTCAGCTGGTGATGTTTGAGCATAGCATCCTGTTACACAAATAACCCCATCAGGGTTTGTCCGAATCGCACGTCGAATGACTTGACGACTCTTTTTATCACCGGTATTGGTTACTGTACATGTATTAATGACATAAACATCTGCAGTGAGATCAAATTCGGTACGATCATATCCAACTTCTTTGAATAACTGCCAAATTGCCTCTGTTTCATAATGGTTAACTTTGCACCCTAATGTATGAAATGCCACTGACGGCATATTACTTCACTCCTTGTAATTCAAAATGATATGAAATGGCAGATAAAACGTATAGGGGTGCTGTTTCGGTCCGAAGTATTCTTGGACCTAACCCGCATGTAATAAATCCATTTTCCTTTAACCTCTCTATTTCTTTTTCCGTTAATCCACCTTCTGGACCAAAGATGGCAAGAATAGATTGATTTGGCTTTATCTCATTTAATAGTTTAGCAAATTGTTGAACTTCCCCTGACTTAGCTTCTTCCTCGAAAGCAACCATTTTATGATCAAATTGCTCACTTGCCTTTATTAATTCTGTTAACGAGGATGGTTTACTTATAGTTGGAATCATACTTCGGTGTGATTGCTCTGCTGCTTCCTTGGCAATTTTCCCCCAGCGTTCAATCTTTTTATCACCCTTTTTTTCATCCCACTTAACAATAGAGCGAGCCGCATTAAAAGGGACAAACTGATAGGCACCAAGCTCTGTTGCCTTTTGAATAATGAGCTCGAGCTTATCCCCTTTTGGCAACCCGCTGGCTATAGCAACTCTGATAGGAAGCTCATTTGTTTCTTGAAGCCATTCTACAACAATTAATTCTATTTGTTCACTGGTAATTTCCGTTATTTTACAGAGGTAGGTTTCCGATTGGTCGTTACAACATAGAACTAAATCATCTACACTCATTCGCATTACACGATTTATATGGTGGGAATCTTCACCCTTAATTGTAAGCTCCTGATTTGAAAATTGGGAAGAGGGGACAAAATATCTTTGCATAATTCACCTGCTTAAGGATTTTTCAACTCTTTTTTAATTGCTCATAGTTGTCTTAATAAGTTTTACATAGCTTTGTTTAAAAACAGTTTATTGAAACGAAGGTGTGAGATTCATACAGGAGAACCGGCTCATCGCTCGCTCCGAGGTAAGAGAGCATCCTTGTGCAAAATCCACCTCTCGCTATTAACATATCTACTCATTTCAAGTCAGATAATATTTTAATATGAGAACAACGTTTACAACTACTTATTAATTAACGCATTATGAAAAGAGAGGAATAGCACTAGGCTATCCTCTACATTGGTCTTCTTGCAATAAATGATACCCAATCTTCCATTGTTAGTGTCTCAACAATTTCAAATCCGGCTTTCAGAAGACCTGTTTTAACATCTTGTTTCTTTTGTTGAATAATTCCAGCAGTAATAAAGTGACCTCCTGGCTTTACAAGTGAAAAAGCATCTTCTACAAAGCGTAAAATAATTTCTGCTAATATATTAGCTACTATCACATCAGCGGTTCCTGTTATACCATTTAATAAATTGTTCTGAGAGACAGTGACACGATTACTTACCTTATTTAACTTCACGTTTAGTGCGGCTGTTCTAACAGCAATATCATCTAAATCATATGCTCTGACATTATCTGCATCTAGGAGCGCCGCAGCAATACTTAACACACCTGAACCAGTCCCAACATCTATAACTGAATCAGATTTCTTTACCGTTTTTTCTAGTGCCTGAATACACATAACAGTTGTCGGATGTGTTCCAGTTCCAAAAGCCATTCCAGGGTCAAGTTCAATTATTAATTCGTCACTGCTTACTTTTTGATATGTTTCCCAAGTTGGAACAATCGTAAATTTTTCTGAAATTTTAACTGGATTATAATACTTTTTCCAGGCGGTTGCCCATTCTTCTTCATTTACCTCACTGATTGTAACTTGGTTATGTCCGATATCGATGTTATAGGCGACAAGATTATTAATAGACTCTTTTATCTCTTCGACCGCTTCACCTAGAAAACTATTAACAGGTAAATATGCCTTTACAATAACACCCTCATCTGGGTAATCCGCAGGATTCAGTTGGTAGATTTCTCCAAATTGTTGTTGTCGTTCCTTCACTAGCTCGCTTGGATCTTCAATAACGACACCACTTGCTCCTGCCTCATGTAATATATTTGAGATTGGCTCTATCGCCTCATTTGTAGTATGAATACTGATCTCAGACCATTTCAATATCTACCAACTCCATTCTGAGTGTTATTCCCCTTTAAACGCACGCTTTACCTTTGCGAAGAAGCTGTCATGCTGTTCATCAGGTGTGCCCGTTCCACTTAATGCTGAAAATTCACGAATTAGTTCCTTTTGCTCAGGTGATAATTTGGTTGGAGTTATGACGCGTACTTTGATATGCTGATCTCCTTGACCATACCCTCGTACATTTGGTACACCTTTCCCACGCAACCTGAACTTTGAACCTGTTTGAGTTCCTGCAGGGATTTTAAGCTTTACCTTCCCATGTAAAGTTGGAACTTCAATGTCATCTCCGAGTGCTGACTGTGCAAATGTTAATGGCATTTCACAATACACATCATCTCCATCACGTTCAAAGAACTCATGGGCTCGAACTCGGAATACAACATATAAATCACCAGAAGGTCCACCATTTACCCCTGGTTCACCTTGACTGGACACTCTAAGTTGTTGCCCCTCATCTACACCAGCAGGTATTTTCACATTGATTGTCTTCCGTTTTTTAACTTTACCGGAACCACTACACGTCGAACACTTATCTTTAATCATTTTGCCGGTCCCACTACAGTAGTTACAAACACGACGATTAACAATTCGACCAAAAGGTGTGTTCTGTTCAACATTCAACTGACCAGTACCTTTACAATGAGTACAAGTTTCTGGTTTAGTACCTGGCTTTGCACCAGAACCTGTACACGTTTCACATGATTCCTCACGAGGAATTTCTATAGTTGTTTCTTTCCCAAATACTGCTTCTTCAAAACCAAGAGTCATCGTGTATTGAAGATCAGCACCTTGTCTTGGTGCATTTGGATCTCTGCTTCTTCGTCCGCCACCACCAAAGAACGTATCGAAAATATCCTCAAATCCACCGAAGCCGCCGCCTCCGCCAAATCCTTGGTTAGGATCTGTATGTCCAAATTGATCGTACTGTGCACGTTTTTGGTCATCACTTAACGTTTCGTTCGCTTCTGATATTTCTTTAAACTTATCATTGGCATCTGCTTCTTTGTTAATATCAGGGTGAAATTGTTTTGAAAGCTTTCTATATGCTTTTTTTATCTCATCCTTTGATGCATCCTTACTAATTCCAAGTACTTCATAATAATCTCGTTTACTCATGTTTTTTCCACTCCCATTTCTACGACTGGAAGATAGACACTCCCACATTCACATAAGCTTTATTGTAACATCTTTCATTGTTTTTGAGCAATGATTCAATTTATACATAGAAAAAAGTCAAGTCAAGAGTGACCTGACAATGACTTTCTCCTCAAACTAGATACATCTATTATTTCTTTTCTTCATTTACTTCTTCAAATTCTGCATCTACTACATCATCTTCTTTATTTTCTGCACCTTGAGCTTGAGCTTGCTTAGCAGCTTCTTCGTATAACTTCATTGAAAGTCCTTGAACTATTTCCTGCAAGGCATCTTTCTTTGTACGAATTTCATCAAGGTTATTAGCTTCTATCGCAGCTTTAAGAGCTTCTTTAGCTTCCTCTGCGTTCTTCTTATCTTCCTCAGACACTTTATCCTCAAGATCCTTTAGTGTTTTGTCTGTGGTAAATACTAATTGGTCTGCTTCGTTACGCAGATCAACCTCTTCTTTACGTTGCTTGTCAGTTTCAGCATTTGCTTCAGCATCCTTGACCATACGTTCAACTTCCTCATCAGATAGGCCTGTTGAAGACTTGATTGTGATAGATTGTTCTTTATTTGTCCCTAAATCCTTAGCACGAACATTCACTATACCATTTTTATCAATATCGAATGATACTTCTACTTGTGGTACGCCTCTTGGAGCTGGAGGAATATCTGAAAGCTGAAAACGACCTAGTGTTTTATTATCAGCAGCCATTGAACGTTCACCTTGCAGTACATGAATATCAACTGCAGCTTGATTGTCAGCTGCTGTAGAGAATACTTGAGACTTACTTGTCGGAATAGTGGTATTTCGATCTATAAGCTTTGTGAACACTCCGCCCATCGTCTCAATTCCTAATGAAAGTGGTGTTACATCAAGTAAAACTACATCTTTAACATCACCTGTAATTACTCCACCTTGAATTGAAGCACCTAATGCTACAACTTCATCTGGATTTACACCCTTATGGGGTTCTTTACCAGTAGCTTTTTTAATAGCTTCTTGGACTGCAGGTATACGAGTTGACCCACCTACTAAAATAACCTTATCCAATTCACTTGGTGATAGTCCAGCATCTGATAACGCTTGACGAACAGGTCCCATTGTACGTTCTACTAAATTTGCAGAAATCTCATCGAACTTAGCTCTTGAAAGAGTTACTTCGAGATGAAGAGGTCCTGATTCACCTGCAGTTATAAAAGGTAGTGATACTTGAGTAGAAGAGACTCCTGAAAGATCTTTTTTAGCTTTTTCTGCTGCGTCTTTCAAACGTTGCATTGCCATTTTATCTTTAGATAGATCCAATCCATTATCCTTTTTAAACTGTTCTACTAAGTAATCAATGATAACTTGGTCAAAATCATCTCCACCAAGGCGGTTGTCACCAGCAGTTGACTTTACTTCGAATACACCATCACCTAGTTCAAGGATAGAAACGTCAAAAGTTCCTCCACCTAAGTCATATACAAGAATGGTTTGATCTTCATCTGTTTTGTCTAATCCATAAGCTAATGCAGCTGCAGTTGGCTCGTTAATTATACGTTCTACTTCAAGTCCTGCTATTTTACCGGCATCCTTAGTTGCCTGACGTTCAGCATCATTAAAATACGCAGGTACTGTAATAACAGCTCTAGTTACAGGTTCCCCTAAGTAGTCTTCTGCATAACCCTTAATATACTGCAATACCATCGCTGATATTTCCTGTGGTGTATATTGTTTACCATCAACATCTACTTTATGGCTAGTTCCCATGTGGCGTTTAATAGAAATAATCGTATTTGGATTTGTAATAGCTTGGCGTTTTGCCACCTCGCCAACTTGACGTTCACCGTTCTTAAATGCTACGACTGATGGTGTTGTTCGGTTTCCTTCTGGATTTGGAATAACCTTTGGTTCTCCACCTTCTAAAACTGCAACACACGAGTTTGTTGTTCCTAAGTCAATCCCTATAATTTTACTCATTGACAATACCTCCCCAAAATCTTAAAAGTTCCATTGAATTATTGATTTACTTTTACCATCGAAGGACGAATTACACGGTCCTTTAATTTATAACCTCTTTGAAATTCTTCTATAACAGTATTTGGTTCAAAGCTTGATTCCTCTACCTGCATTACTGCTTGGTGAAGATGTGGGTCAAACTTTTGCCCGACTGCTTCAATTACCTCTACGCCTTCCTTTTTCACAGCTTCTTCAAGCTGACGGTATACCATTTCCATACCTTGAAGGATCGATTTAATTTGCTCGTTTGTTGCCTCTACCTTAAGTGCTCGTTCAAAATTATCAAGAGCAGGTAGTATGTCAGAAACCAGGCTTTGAGCTCTATATTTTTCTATTGCTTCTTGATCAAGTCTAGCCCTACGGCGATAATTATCAAAATCTGCTTGTAGACGTAATAAACGATTTTCCTTTTCTTCTATTCCTGATTCAAGCTCAAGAAGTCTGCTTTGGGTAATCATTATTTCATCTTCTTCTATGTTCTTACTATTAACATTTTCTTCACTAGGGGTTTCAGCCTCATCAAGTTCAGATGCCTCAACTACTTTAGTTACCTCATCATCTAGAATATCTTTTTCGTTAGTCACTAGTTTCACCTCCCTTAAAGGTCTTTCTTTATGTATAGAAGAAATTTAAGTTTCTTCTATCGGTTTAAAAACTTTATTATTGTACTCATAGACCTTATTTTTGATACAGATTCTTCATTACATTTGTTAAGTCATGAGAAATCAACTGTAGGATACTAATGACCCTTGAGTATTCCATACGAGTGGGACCTAACAGCGCTATAGTTCCAATCTGTTCACTTCCGAAAGAGTAAGTTGCCGTTATTAAACTACAGTCATCCATAGCTTCGTTTTGATTTTCTTTACCGATGGTAATATGAATGCCCGAATCCTTTGAACGAAGAATTTTGTAAATTTCTTTTTCCTGTTCAATGATATTGAGGATGGATCTTACTTTTCCAATATCGTGAAAATCCGGTTGTGAGAGCATATTAATTTTCCCACCATAGAAAACTCGTTCTGGTCTATTGACCGAAAAGGTCCCTTGCTTTTCTATAGCCTCAATAAGATTCTCATAGTTTTTAATATGAGTTTTGAGTACGGTCGCAACTTCCTTATAGATTTTGGCCTCAAGATCTACGAGAGGTACACCAATTAATCGGTCATTTAGAATATTCACAAGTTTTTCAATATCTGAAACGTCCATGCTTTCAGGAATGCTTAATGGTCTGTGTTCAACATACCCAGTGTCTGTTACTATGATTGCAACGGCTGCAGTTTGGCTAATAGGAACAATTTGAATCTTTTTCAGACGGTTATTTGCTACCTCAGGACCTAAAACAATTGATGTATAATTTGTAATCTCCGAAAGAATTTGAGCGGATTTTTGGACCACTTTTTCCATCTCAACAATTTGTTCTGCAAAGACTGATTGAATTCGAAATAAATCCTCTCGCCTTACCTGTTGAGGAGTTAATAAATGATCTACATAAAAACGATACCCTTTTTCAGAAGGTACTCTACCTGAAGAAGAATGTGTCTTTTCAATAAATCCATGCTCCTCTAAATCAGCCATTT
The DNA here is from genome assembly GCA_041611945.1 of Bacillus sp. (in: firmicutes). Classification (GTDB taxonomy): domain Bacteria; phylum Bacillota; class Bacilli; order Bacillales; family SA4; genus Bacillus_BS. The sequence continues at coordinate 20,509 of JBFILZ010000014.1, read as the reverse complement.
CATTTCGAATAGTTGCAGAACTAAAGGTAATCTCACTCTTTTTTGACAATGTCCTTGAACCAACTGGTTGAGCAGAAAGAATAAAATCATCAATAATAACTTGTAGAATCAACAACTGACGATCCGTTAACATCCATCTTCACCTCTGTTAGCACTCAATAGATGCGAGTGCTAATTCTAATAATAAATTATCAAAACTACTCGTAGATGTCAATGCATATGCCTTAAGATTCCAAAAAATCATTTAAGCATTTAAAAAAGTTTGAAAAACCTCATTACCCAAAAGCTTTCCTTTTCTCGTTAAAAAAATACTTTCTTCGTTAGTTTCCAGCAGACCTCGCATCAAACCTTCTTTAATTTGACTGCCAAATATGTCATGTAGTTCTACTCCAAACTTGTGAACAAAATGCGAAGACGAAACACCAACTGACTTTCGAAGCCCGAGGAAAAGTTCTTCCTCCATTTGTTCACGACTTGTAACTATATGCTTTTCAATTTGGGCCGTTCCATCTTCAAAAACTGAATTCATATACTTTTTAAGCGGACCTACATTTGCACATCTGGCTCTATTTACATAGCTATGGGCACCTGCTCCAAAACCGTAATATTCTTCATTGTCCCAATATGTCAAATTATGCTTACTGTTAAAACCTTTTTTCGAAAAATTACTGATCTCGTATTGTTCATAGCCATGCTTATTCATTTCATCCATCAATAGTTCAAACATAACGGCTTCACTGTCTTGAGTAGGTAAGGGTAGATTTCCCTTTCTCATCAAATTATAAAAAACCGTTTTTGGTTCTATTATTAAAGAATAAGCTGAAAAGTGTTGAAGGTCTAGTGAAAAAGCCTGAATTAGTGTTTCTTTAAAATCTTCTACTGTTTGATTTGGTAAACTGTAGATAAGGTCAATACTAATGTTCTCAAATCCGATTTTTTTAGCACGCTCAATACCTGTTAATACATCATTACTTTCATGCGTTCGGCCAATTTTCTTTAAAAGCTCATTATTAAAAGATTGTACCCCTATACTTAGACGGTTTATTCCACCATTCTTTAATACAGTTAACTTTTCTTGAGTTAAATCACCTGGATTTGCTTCAATTGTGAACTCCACCTGTTTATCCTCAATAGGGAAATGAGAATGAATGATTTCCAATAACTTTTCTAGCTGTAACTCATTTAAAGCAGTAGGAGTCCCACCTCCGATGAAAATAGTTTTCATATTCGTAGTTGGATGTTGTTCTAAAGTTTTCCTGATTTCAAAACTTAGAGCTTCTAAATAATCATCCACAGGTTGTCCTTTTAAGAACACTTTATTAAAGTCACAATAATGGCATATTTGGTGGCAAAAGGGTATATGAATATACGCTGCTTGTATCATTTTTAACACTGCTTTCATTTTAGTTTCGATTAAACAAAATACCGCAGATATCTGCGGTATTTTGTTTGATAATAAAAAGTCATGTCTATTAATTCGGTTTCAGACTTAGTTAATTGTCTTAACCACACTAGGGAAAACTGAAGTGAAAGAATAATCAATCTTACTTTTTTACATTCAGAACTTTTACTAAGGGTTAATTTGGCGAATCAGACAATCATTGATTTATTTACTTGGTCCAGAATCATCCATACGTAGGACAGCCATGAATGCTTCTTGTGGGACTTCTACAGAACCTACTTGTTTCATCCTCTTTTTTCCTTCTTTTTGCTTTTCTAAAAGTTTACGTTTACGGGAGATATCTCCACCATAACATTTGGCTAATACGTTTTTCCGCATTGCTTTAATGGTCGAACGAGCAACCACCTTTTGACCAATTGTCGCCTGAATAGGCACCTCAAATTGTTGTCTAGGAATTAGTTCCTTCAGTTTCTCTACAATCACCTTACCACGATCATAGGCTGAATCATTGTGTACGATGAAGGATAAAGCATCTACTTTTTCAGCATTAAGGAGTATATCCATTTTGACAAGCTTTGATTCTTTATAGCCTATTAGCTCATAGTCAAATGAAGCATAGCCCTTTGTGTTTGATTTTAATTGGTCAAAGAAATCATATACAATTTCAGCTAATGGAATTTGATATACAATGCTAACACGGTTCGCATCGAGATATTGCATATCAATGAAATTTCCACGTTTCTTTTGACAAAGTTCCATAACTGATCCAACATAATCATTCGGAACCATCATGCTAGCCTTTACGTAAGGCTCTTCAACCCGACTAATCTTTTGGGGATCAGGCATATTTGATGGATTATCAATTCGTAGCTCTTCTCCATCTGTTAAATATACATGATAGATAACACTTGGAGCTGTTGTGATAAGATCAATATTAAACTCACGCTCAATCCGTTCTTGAATGATCTCCATATGAAGTAAACCGAGGAAGCCACAACGGAAGCCAAATCCTAATGCTTGAGAAGTCTCAGGCTCAAATTGAAGGGCTGCATCATTTAACTCAAGCTTTTCTAAAGCATCTCGCAGATCATTAAATCGCGAAGAATCAATTGGATAAAGTCCACAGAACACCATCGGATTTAATTTACGGTAACCAGGTAATGGTACAGTCGCTCCATTTTTTGCACTTGTTATCGTATCACCCACACGTGTATCTCCGACTGTCTTGATTGCAGCTGAGAGGAAGCCAACATCTCCAACTGTGAGCTCATCCATCATTGTAGCTTTCGGAGTAAATACACCAACTTCATTAACTTCAAATTCTTTTCCAGTCGCCATCATCTTAATCTTATCGCCTACTTTAACTGTTCCATCTACTACACGAATATAGGCAATAATTCCTCGATAAGGATCAAATAAAGAATCAAAAATTAATGCTTTTAATGGAGCGTCTGGATCTCCTACGGGTGCTGGAACCTTTTGAACAACCTGTTCCAATATTTCTTCAATCCCAATACCAGCTTTTGCAGAAGCAAGTACCGCTTCTGATGCATCAAGACCAATTACATCCTCAATCTCTTGGCGAACTCTTTCGGGCTCTGCATTAGGCAAATCAATTTTATTTATTACGGGTACAATTTCAAGTTCATTGTCTAAAGCGAGATAAACGTTTGCAAGCGTTTGAGCTTCAATTCCTTGTGCTGCATCAACTACTAGAACCGCACCTTCACAAGCAGCTAAACTGCGAGAAACCTCATACGTAAAGTCGACATGCCCAGGAGTATCAATAAGATGAAAAATATAGTCGTTCCCATCTTTTGCTCTATATTGTAATTGAACAGCATTTAATTTAATGGTAATTCCGCGTTCTCGCTCTAAATCCATTGAGTCTAAAAGCTGATCTTTCATTTCTCTAGAGGTTAGAGCACTTGTTTTCTCTAGAATTCGATCTGCTAATGTTGACTTACCATGGTCAATATGAGCAATGATGGAGAAATTTCTAATACTTTTTTGTCTTTTTCGTCGATCTTCATTACTCTTACTCATGTTATCACTCCTACAATCTACCAAAACATACATTAAATTTGATTATAGCAATACCATTAGGAAGATTCAATCAAAACTGCACAGAAAAACTTTGTAAGGAAGATACTTCACTTCCTCTTCTTGTTATTATTTAGCTTCACGATTAGGAGATTCGCACTGTTCAAAATTGCATCTGCTATTATTCAAGTTAATCTATGCAGGGAGAATTGTGTTATTAGTAAAAAATATATAACTTCTTTCATTGATATAATTTTTCCAATTCTAAAATAGTAACACGGAACTTTATTTCTATTAAATATTTTTGCCTTTTTGCGCTGAAAGCAAGTTCCGGTGCATAATGCAGCTGAAATCCACAACATCGTTTATCAAATCCTGATTATGAGAAAAAATAACCTGTGAACGAGTCACAGGTTTTCCTTTATTCTAGAGGCTACCCTGAAAATAAGGGGATCTTCGTTCCAGAACTCTCGCTTTCCGTGGGGCGGGCGGTGAGCCCCTCGGCGATAGCGCCGAGTTAGCTCAACGTACGCTACGCGAAAAGCGAGCATCCTGCATTTGAAATCCACAACAATGTTTAACAAAGCCTATAGATAAAAAAAGCAGATAGAAGGTCTAGAAGTCTTTGAAATAAAGTAGAAACACTTTCTGAAAATTTACTTCCTAACTTTGAAAAAAAGTTGAAAGCTTCCAATTCTTCTAATTTATCCTGTTTTATTCGTATATCGTGACTTGTCACTTTCTCTCCAAGTAAGGCTGCTTCTATTTCACCTGATTGATCCTCTGTTATTCGAAAGGCACCACTGAATTTCGGATCATCATACCCCTTCATATCACGAATACCCTCATTTGCTTGCTGCATCCCAAATAATACCCCTATTAAAAGTATTGAAAATAACAGAAAGAATTTCAATGTGAATGTATACATGATTAACAACACCTTAATTTAGTTCTATTGGGCTGATGTATTTACTCTGTCAGCATTCCAATAATATTGACTAAAAACTTCGGCTACTGCTTCAGCAGAATTATATAATTCTTCTAAATCATTATCTACTCCACCGAATTCTATAATTAGTGAATTCTCAGATAAATCTTGGTTGTATTTCCCGTTTGTCCCCTTTTCATTTGCTAAGCGAACCCCTCTGCTAATACCTGGGAATTTGCTTTCAAGTAAATGATGAAGATCCTCCGCCAATTTATAATTTTGTTTATATTTAGCATGTTTTCCACCAATCACCAAAAATATTCTTGCGAACTCTTTACCATTTATCGTAACTAATGTTTTCTCTTTACGAACAGAGTCTCTATGTAGGTCAAATAGAAATTCAATAGTACTATTACCAGCTATAGCACTTTGCACAACCGGCCTTGAAGCATCATAAGATTGCCCGTAAACCCACCCTTTTTCATTTAATAAACTCGTAAAGTCGGTTTTATCTATGCTCGTGCCTATCCCTCTCGCTTCGAGTTCTTCTAACAACTTTTGACCAACTAGTGTGATGTTTGCCTCAGGATGGTATGCTTCATTCATACTTGTCGCTCCTTTTATTAATGGCAAAAAAGACTCTCTATTATGGCTATGATATATAAATACCACCTTTTTCCCTTTTGTAGTATTTATTGGCGGTACTGGTTTCTTGATATTTGACTTGTCCACATTTTGAACAGCAGCTTCTCTTTCAGCCAATAATACATCCATCGGTGGAGCAGATTCCATTGGTATGTCTGTATAGTCTGTCCCACTTCCGGCAACTAGAAGCTCTCCATCAAATAATGTGAAACCTGGAAGTTCTCCTCCTAGTAAACTCCTGGGATCGTCTGGATTAAAGTTTGTCGCACTCTGAAGAATATTTCTCAAATAGCTAGGAGGAGTATGTTCTTTTGGTACACCTTGCAAAAAGTACCTGTTTTCATAACCAAGTAAGTAAATAAGTGAACTTTCAGAAAAGTTATTCGTCAAAGAATGAACCGAAGAAGAAGAAATTCGGTATTCTGGATTTAAAGAAGTTAAAATTCCTGACAACGTGAACATGGTCATTATACAAAATGCAAATCCGAGCATCGCCCTCATGATGCTTGTCCCATTTAGGGAGACCAATATTCCCTGACTTCGATTCCAATTCATGTTCCCACTCCCCTAAATGCTTATCTATTAAATCATTATGAACAAACATTCGGGAATAGAACCATTTTTTATTCTAGTTAATGGGTGTATGCTCCATAGTTTTCTTGATCTACTTCATGGTGGAGGGCGGCATTCAGTCCACCTGCAATTACATTCGCCATATCTTCTATGAATGTATCGACTTCTTTAGGTGTGACCATCAAATTATGCCCTATTGGAGAAAGGACCTCGTGAATAAGTCTTCTTTTTTCCTCATCAGGCAAAGTACCCACAAGTCCCAAAAAGGTAGAGCGGTCTTTTTCTTTTGGCAAATCCTCCTCTGTCAGCTCCCTTTTCTCTCCAAAGGTCATAGCTGCTGGAGTTAATCTCTTTGAAGGCCTATCCCCTTCTCTCATTTCTTTTCCAAAGTGCTTCAAGATAAAGTCGATAGTATCACTTGTAATCGAAACTGCATCAACCACTGTGGGAATGCCAATTGCTATTACCGGAATGCCAAGTGTTTCTTGGCTTAACTCTTTTCGCTTATTTCCAACACCTGAACCTGGATGAATACCTGTATCTGATATTTGTATCGTTGAATTTACTCTTTGAATAGATCGAGCCGCAAGAGCATCGATAGCTATAATAAAGTCAGGTTTTGTTTTTTCGACAACACCAAAGATAATATCACTAGTCTCTATCCCTGTAATCCCCATAACTCCAGGAGAAATTGCACTAACTGAACGAAAACCCTCCGCTACATTTTCTGGTTGTAGATCAAACAAATGCTTAGTTATCAATAAATTCTCAACAGCCATTGGACCAAGTGCATCTGGAGTTACATTCCAGTTCCCTAACCCAACAACTAGACAACTTGCATCATCAGAGATACCTAGTTGCTTAATAAACTCGGAAAGTTCTTTGGCAAATACTTCTTCAACCACTTGCTGAAGTTCCGTATCATGCTGCCTTATTCCTAACGTTTCTAATGTTAAATACATTCCTTTTTTTTTCCCAATCGTCATAGCCCCTTGTTCAGTAATCTCCACAGAAGAGACCTTCACTCCTCGAACTTCACGTTCTTTAACAATAACGCCTTCAATATTTTCAGAGGAAACAGATTCCTTTTGTTCCTCTATAACCATTTCTCTTGCTTCAACAGCTAAATCTGTTCTTATGGAATACATACTTAAATCAAGTTTTTCACCCATTCAAATTCCCCCCTAATTTTACTTTAATGCTTAGTTTTTCCAATACAAAATTGATTCATTCATTACATTAGATAAACTTTGATCTTTTAAACGTTCATTTATAAAACATCTATTGCAATTTAGTCCTACATTTGATAAAATATTTTTTGTTCTGACTTTAGAATTTTTATTGAATTCTTTTTTTGAAATTAGATTTTCATCTAAAACACTGATTGATTAATTAAAGACATCGAGCATATAAAAAAACTCGATTTACATTTAGGGAGGTGAAATAATGCCTAATATTAAATCTGCTATTAAGCGTGTAAAAACAAACAATGAGCGTCGTGCACAAAATGCATCTGTTAAGTCATCAATGAGAACAGCTGTTAAGAATGTGGACGCACTAGTTACAGTAAACGAACTTGACAAGGCAAAGACTGCTCTTGTTGAAGCTAACAAAAAGCTTGATAAAGCTGCACGTAATGGTCTAATCCACAAAAACACTGCAGCACGTCAAAAGTCTCGTTTAACTAAAAAAGTTAACACAGCTAACAACGCATAAATAAAATAAAAAGCATTGCTCATGTCTATCGACAGAAGCAATGCTTTTTATTTTATAGAATTTCGGACTTCTTCCTTGAGAGAAACTCTTTTCTCTACTTTTTCTGATGTAACAAGGCGAACTGTGAATACTTCAACCTGACGATTTATTCTGTTTTAGTATAAACAATTCTAACGCTAACTTCTTATCAATTCTTCCTGTTTTTATACGGTAATCCATTTCTGCTAATTCATCTAAAGAGTGTAATAAGTAATCATTAGAAAATTGAGCTACCTTTTGCAAGGCAAGTTTAACTCGAAAAGGATGAATCTTTAATATAGTCGCTATTTGCTGTTGCCCATAACCACGGTGTGACATGTCCTTTACATGATATAGTAGTCGAATTTGTGAAGATAATAATGACAGGATCTTAATTGGCTCCTCATTTAGTTTTAAGAGGTCTTGGAATATCTCCATTGCCTGTGAAACTTTTTTTTGAATTACACAATCAATAAGCTCAAAAATATTGTCTTCTATTGTTTTCGACGTTAATAGTTGAACAACTTCTTTGTTGATTATCCCCTTCTGCCCGACATACATTGAGAGTTTCCCTAATTCTTGGACCAACAATGTAATTGATCCTCGCACATATTGAAGAACCAATTGCGCAGCATCCTCTGTGATGGTCACATCGTTTCGCTTTGCTTCTGCCAAAATCCATTCAGCTAAGCCTTTTTCATCGGGCACTTTTGCTTCAATTAATTCCGTTTCTTTTTTTAGAAGTTTTGTTATTTTTTTGCGTTCATCTAATTTATCTGCATGAACTATAATTACTAATATAGCTGATGGTGAAGGAGATAAGATATATGCCTGAAGTGCTTCTAGGTCATGTTGGATTTTCTCTTTCTCTTTTATCCCAGTTAGAAACCAAGCATTTTTGACAATTACAACTCTTTTGTCCCCAAAAAAAGGAATGGTTTGAGCATCCTCTATTGCCACATCAATTGGTACTTCCTCTAAATCATATGTTGATAAATTAAAGTCACGTTCATCATCATTTAATACGGTACTCAATAATAGCCTTAATGTTTCATCAATATAGTAGGTCTCTTTTCCAAACATTAAATAGATTGGGGCAATTTGGTTTGCTTTTATCTTTTTATGTATTTCTCTAATCATAAGTAGTAGTCCCCTCTTTTAATGAACTACTCTTATCCTAAGTCGAATGAGTGATTTTTGCAAGCAAGCAACAAGGGAGTTGACTATGAGTCAACTCCCCTTTTATGTTAACGCTACTATAAAGTTCCCGGGATATACTCTTTAGTAACGATACTCTTGATATAATATAGATTGTCCTTATAAAAGGAATGTATTTGTGTTAACTCTTGTCAGTAAAGGAAATGACCGAGGAGTGTAGATTTTTTTTTTTGATTGGCTTATAATAAATTTGTACGAGGAGGGATTACAGTGAATGATTTCGAAACAAATGTTCAAAGCAAACGTAATGATGCTGTGGATTCTGGTGTAGGATTTGTCGTATCTTTTGGTTTTTTTGCAACACTATTTGTCATTGCAACCGTTATTAAATTAGTGGCTGCATAAAAGGGGACTGTTAAACAGTCTCTTTTTTTACATCTTACTTTAATGTATTGTATGGAATCTTAGTCTGAAACGTTCCTTTTTGCTTCCCTAAGAATGAAAATTTAATTGCTCCGTGTTGATCGGTTCGGAAAATAAAAACCTGCCTTAAACTTAATCGATCTACGATTTCCTGGTGCGGGTGACCATATCGGTTTTTTAATCCTGATGAAATTATTGCAATTTTTGGTTCAACAGCTTCCAAGAATGCATCACTTGATGAAGACTTACTACCGTGGTGGGCAATTTTTAAGACGTCCACCTTTAAATCGGGGTATTTTTTTATCAATGCCTCTTCAGCTTTTTCTTCAATATCCCCAGTAAATAACCATGACGCTCCTCCGATTTGTGTAGATACAACTATAGAACCATCGTTTTTATTTGAATAGCCTTCAAAAGGTGCCAAAATCCTGAATTCAATTCCTGTGTTAATCCAGTAATCCCCAGCTTTTACTCTACTAACTCGAATCTTTTTTTGTTCGGCTAGAGAAATGACATCCTCTTCTATACTATTTCGTTGATTGTACGCTCCGATTAATATCTCTGATACCTCTATGTTCCTAAGGAGATATGTTGCCTCTCCTATATGATCCAAGTCTGGATGAGTTAATATTAATTTATCAATTTTCCGGATTCCTTTTGATTTCAAATATGGGATGATTATATTTTCACCTATCTTAAGAACTCTTTTTTTTTGTTTCCAATTATCCCTGTTAAATTCAAACTTTCCCCCTGTGTCGATCAAATAAACCCCTTTCCTAAATGGTAGCTCAATTAAGAAGGAATCTCCTTGGCCAACATCAATTACAGTTATTTCACCCTTGGAGTCAAAATATGGAGAATTCCAATGTAGAATCAGAATAAATAGTAGTGGAATAAAACCCATTAAACTGAACTTCACCTTCTTTTCCAAACTAGCTAAAGTGAATACAACAACACCAATGTACAAAATAATTAGGAAAAGATTTGGTTTTCCTAAAACCAGAACGTGCCCATTCCTATCTACAAAGTACACAGCTATCAAATTCAGCAAATACAATGTCTTATTGACTACTTGGGCAATTATATATACAAATGGAAATTTAATTAGAATGAGCAAGAATAAGATAATGCAAATGGGTAATATGAATAAGGTTATTAGGGGGATGAAAATGAGATTAAGAATAATGCTTAGTATAGAAAATTGATGAAAGTGATAAAGAATTAGTGGGAGTGAGCTAATTTGGGCAATGAAGCTTACTACTATTAACCTTTGGACGGGGTTTGTTACTTTCAAAAGGATCGTTTGGCTTGATACTATAAGTGAAAAGCTTACAGTAAAAGAGAGCTGAAAACCAACGTTAAATACATAATAAGGATTGAAAAGTATCATACACATAAATGCTACACTTAATAAGTCCAATAATGAAAAAGGAAACGAACGGAAGCGAATTTTTATTAGGACCAGAAACGTCATGATTGCTGCACGAATAACTGATGGACTAGACCCTGCTAACATTACATATATTGGCAAAAAAATGAAAATGGATAAAACAGCTTTTTCTCTTGTCATACCAAAACGAACCAAAACAAGATAAACAAATGAACAGATTAGACCAACATGCATTCCTGAGATTGCTAATAAGTGAATTAAGCCTAACTCTTGATATGCACTTATCACATCCTCATTAATTAAATCTCTTTCACCAAGTACTAGCGCCTGAACAAATCCATTTAGGGGACTAGGCAACTCCTTCTTGATAATATCTAATGCAATATCTCGTTGATACTGTATACTTCCTATAGTGTTCAACTGGTACCACTTGCAATTTCCCATAGAAAAAGAAGTAGGAGAAACAACCCAATGAATTTTTTGCCAATATAAATATTTCCTAAAATCAAAGCTATTAAAATTACGTGCTTCATTTGGCGAGTTAAGTTTCCCTTGAAAGTGACATGTTGTCCTACTCTTTAACTTAGTTAAGCGTTCCTTTTCTTGTTCTGATTGAATTTTATACGTAACATACAACTTTTCTCCTGAGGTCAGCTGGAAATTGAATTTTAGCCGATCTCCATCAATTATAGGAGTTGAAGTAATTCTGCCAGTAAATGTAGAAATACCACCAACAAGCTTACTTACATTGTTTGAATCGACATAGTAAAATAGGGCACTAAACAGCATGAAAGTAACAGTACAACTTATCCCAATCTTTACATTTTTATTCGAAATTAAGACTAATAAAATAATAAGAATAATCAAGAAATGTTTGGAGAAATCTGAGCTTACATATACGATTCCAAAAAGACTTGAGATAGCGAAATATATCAATTTATTGGTCACAGTTTTCAACCTTACTTAAAGGAGGTGAATAATAAGTTAGCTTGATTATGTAAATCTCGTACTACGTCTTCGCTAGCACCACTCTCAGTTAATTTACCAATTAAAGTTGCAACTAGCTTTAATTTCTCCTTATTATTAATATCAATGATCATTTCTTCTAATTCGACTTGAGCGACTTCTATCCCAGCCTGTTTAAATAATTCAATAGCGTAAGGATGATTTTTATAATCCTGAGCATAGTAAACAGATTGAATCCCACTTTGTATTATACCTTTACAACATTGAAGACAAGGAAAGTGAGTAACATATATTTCTGCACCTTGAGTTGGCACACCGAATTTTGCACATTGAATAATCGCATTCATTTCTGCATGAATAGTTCGTACGCAATGCTGGTCAATTACATAACAACCTTCATCTATACAATGAATGCCACCTGTTATCGAGCCATTGTATCCTCCAGCAATAATTCGTTTATCTCGAACAATTGTTGCTCCAACAGTCAACCTTGTACAGGTGCTTCTTAATGCAAGCAAGTGACTTTGCGCCATAAAATATTGGTCCCAAGAAATTCTATTCATTTGTCATTCCTCCAAAATTTTTGATGTCAGCTCTATTTATCCTATTTGTTTCATCCAACTGCAGAAGTCTCAGTCATTTTTGTTCATTCAACATTGATTGAGCTTGAATATGGTATTTTTTTCTAGAAGTTTACTTACTTAATCGTTATATATTCTCTAAATTTTTCTACTAATTTACTTCCTATTCCAGACACCTTCTCTAAATCGTCAATGGATTTAAAATGTCCATGTTTTTCACGGTACGAAATGATTGCATTTGCTTTTGAAGGTCCAATACCTGGAAGTTTCTCAAGCTCATTCTTTTTTGCAAAATTAATATTTACTACTCTATTTTCATGGTTTGAAGATGAATGGAGGGTTGTCCAATTAGTCAGTTCCTCACCGATTGGAGAAACATAAATCACCATTTCATCAACTACTTTTTCAGCCAGATTAACTCCTTTTCTTTCTGCAAATTCTGTGAATCCTCCTGCTAATTGTATGACGTCGATTACACGAGAATGTTGCTTCACTTCATATACTCCGGGCAAGATTACTTCACCCTTAATATCCACGAAAAGAGTAAGTGGTTCAATTTTTTCTATTTCAATTTCGTTGCTAGTCATATCATTCTTAGTGTCTGGATTAGAATCGGTCCATGTTTTATCTTGATCATCTTTAAAAATAATATCTGATGGGGTATCGAATGCAGAATACCCCAATAAGATAATCGCAATAATCACAATATACCAATATTTATAAATGTAATCCATAAAAAAACCTACCTTTCTTCGAGTCAATTTTACTGTGTATCATAATGAATTCATAAAAATATTAACTTCGTCATATATGTGTAAGAGAGAGCCGCAAGAAGATGAGGGGATGGTAAAATGAACGTAGGGATTATCGGAACTGGTAACATGGGGACAATATTAATTGAAGCCTTCATTGAATCTCGTGCCGTTAAACCTTCTAACCTTTTTATTACAAATCGAACTTTAGCTCGAGCCAAAAGGTTGAAAAACATATATCCGGCACTTAATTTGGTTGCATCCACAGAGGAAGTCATTCAGCATTCCGAAATCGTCTTAATTTGTTTAAAACCTATGGATATTCATCCGTTACTTTTGAAAATAGCCCCTCTTGTCCATGTTGAACAATGTGTCGTATCCATTACAAGTCCTATTAACCTAAAACGTCTTCAATCTGTAATTCCTTGTAATGTTGCTAGGGTCATACCTAGCATTACAAACCGGGCATTATCAGGTGTTTCTTTAGTCACATTCGGTGACAGATGTACAGAGAAGGCTCAACAGCTTGTAAATGACTTATTTATGTCGATTTCTTCGCCTGTCATTATTGAGGAGCAAGTAACAAGAGTGGCTTCAGATATTGTTAGCTGTGGACCCGCATTTTTTAGCTATTTACTCCAAAGATTTATAGATAGTGCAGTAGAAGAGACAGATATTACTGTAGATCAAGCAACTGAATTAGCGAGTGGAATGTTAATAGGAATGGGGAAATTATTAGAGAAAAGGATATTCACATTACCAGCTTTACAAGAGAAAGTATGTGTGAAAGGTGGAGTTACAGGAATTGGAATTAAGGTATTAGAAGAGGAAATGGGTGACATGTTCAATCATGTAATTCAAAGTACACACGAGAAGTATTACGAGGATATCCAAAAAATTTCAAAGCAATTTGACTAAACATTCTAGATTGTATAATGAATTCTACATGAAATTAAAAAAACCTTTAAAAAAAACCATCTTTTCGATGGTTTATTTTTTTTTACAAAAGAAAAAAATTCGTTCTTTATCATTTTTATCCAAAGGATTAAAATCGGCTGTAATTTCAATTGAAGAAAAACCAACATCCTTTAGCCAAGTTTTATACATTTCAATCGGATATGTTCGTTGAAAATGTAGTTCATCATAACGTTTATATAAACTATGGTCACTATCATTTACAAAGAAGGTAAGCTCATGTTCTACAGAATATGGAAATTCACCCTCGAAACAATTCCAAATAAAAGATATCTCTTCATCATTACTAACAAAGGTTTTGCCTTGAAAAATCGACTCAATCTTTTCGATGGAATGGACATCGAACATAAAACGACCTTCAGAAACAAGCGAATCATAAACTCCTCTAAAAGTTGATTTAACCGCTTCTTCATCTTTTAAATAGTTAATGGAATCACAAAAACAAACTATATCTTCATATAATTCTGTTCCATCTAAATTAGACATATCTTTCTGCAAAAAATTAATTGAAACATGTTCAGCTCTTGCCTTTTCATCTGCAACAGAGAGCATTTCAGAGGATAAATCCATACCTGTAACTTGAAATCCCATTTTGGCCATAGGAATTGAGAGGGACCCCGTCCCACAAGCCAAGTCTAGAACTCGACCCTTCCTATTTTCTGTTGGAATTCTATTAAGAAAGTACTCTAACCAAGAATCATAGGGTACATCCTTCATAAGCTCATCATAGATATAGGCAAAATGTTGATAGGTCACTGAATTAATTCACTCAAGATATCTTCAGTTGGTGCGTCACCCCATAGACGCTCGAGGTTATAATACTTTCTCTCATCTTTATGAAAAATATGTGCAATTACATAACCGAGATCGACAAGTATCCACCTAGCCTCATCAAATCCCTCCATTTTTTTTACATCATATCCGTTTTCTTGACCTTTTTCTTTTATCTCTCTAGCAATTGCCTGAACTTGTTTATCAGAGTTACCATGACAGATTAAAAAATAATCTGCAACAAGAGAAATACCTTTCATATTTAATACAACGATATCCTCCGCTTTTTTATCATCTGCTGCTTGAGCAGCTATTAATAATGCTTCTTTTTCAGTCATTCAATCATGTCCTTCCATCTTTATATTCTCGAATCATTTCATTATAAGTAAAAAATGTATCTGGATATATGACTTGTTCCCTTTTCATTAAAAAACTAATAGTATTTCTAAGAGTTAAAATAACAGCTAAATTAAGATCTTTGTCAGCAACTTCTCTGACTTCCTCAACTCCAGGAAAGATTCGACCGGGTTCAATATAATCAGCTACATAGATAATTTTAGCTAATTTTGTCATATTTATATGGCCAGATGTATGATATTTTATTGCATTTAGTATATCCATATCAAAGATTCCAACTTCTTTTTTAATTAAAAAGGCACCAACAGGAGCGTGCCAAAGCTCACTGTCGTACTCAAGTAAATCTTGTTGAAGTTTTTGTTCGATGATAATTTTTTTCATTTCTTCTTTAGATCGAAACTTTGCATAATCATGGAAGATAGCAGAGATTTCAGATTTTTTGACATCAGCACCATGAATTTTCGCTAACTTAATTGCAGTATCCATTACTCCTATGGTATGAAGGTAACGCTTTTCTGTAATTTGTTCTTTTACAATAGATAACGCTTTTTCTCTATTCATACAGACTATTCTCCTGAATATAATTTAACACTGACTTTGATATCAATAGTTCAGTGTTACCTTTAGTTTTCAACCGCTCTCGAATGAGAGTAGAAGATACATCAAATAAAGGGGCTTCTACCATCAGAACGGGATATTCAGACTTTCGAGAAAAACCAGTTCTATCAACACCCACAAAACTTATCATCGAGACTAGCTCATCTATTTTATACCAATTTGGAAGATATTCAATCATATCTCCACCAATAATAAAATAAAAATCACATGTATATCGATTTTTCAGTAACTCAATCGTATCAAAACTAAAAGATAGACCTTCCCTCTCAAGTTCAATCGGTTGAATCTTAAATCGAGCATGTCCATCAAGAGCCAGTCTCAACATGCTTAGTCGATCGGAAGATTTTGATACATAAGTCAGTTCTTTATGAGGTGGTATTTGAGTTGGCATAAACCATATTTCATCAAGGGATAAGGCATGAAGGACTTCATAGGCCATGAGAAGGTGTCCATTATGCGGAGGATCAAAAGTCCCCCCTAAAATTCCAACCTTTTTCATCAAAACACCTTACTAAGACGGTAAATTTAACTTTTTATTTTCTCGTGACTCTTTATAAAGCACAATTGTATGCCCAATAACTTGAACCAATTCGGCACGAGCTCCTTGACTTAGTTGCTCTGCTACTACATGACGGTCATCTTCACAGTTTTGAAGAACACTTGCCTTAATCAGTTCCCTCTTTTCGAGTGCATCATCGATTTGTTTGATCATGTTCTCATTTACGCCACCCTTACCAACTTGAAAAATCGGATCAATATGGTGAGCTTTTGAACGTAAAAAACGCTTTTGTTTACCAGTAAGCATTTATTTAACACCTCCAAGTTTGGTTAGTACAATTTTACGCATCACTTCAACGCTTGGATAGATACCAGTCCACTTTTCAAATGCAAGAGCACCTTGAAAAACAAACATATCTATTCCATTTTGAGTTTGAGCTCCTAATTTTCTTGCTTGTTTGAGCCATTTTGTTTCAATAGGATTATAGATAATATCACTTACAATGGTTTTTTCCTTTATCTTCCCTAGTTGAATTGGCATGTTCTCAAGAAACGGATACATTCCTATTGAAGTCGTATTTATAATAATATCATAGTCGTCAACAACGTCTTCCGCATCAGATAGACTCATTACATTAGTGTTGTTTGATTGGATAAGTTGCTTCGCTGTCTCTATTGTACGGTTAGCAATAGCAACCTTTTTCACCCCTTCTTCTAACAGGGTGTAATAAATCGCTCTAGCAGCACCGCCAGCACCAACTATTAATATCGAATGTTCATCCAAATTTCTTTCAGCCATAATATGCTTTAAGCTACTAACATAACCCGCTCCATCTGTATTATACCCGATGAGTTTCCCATTTTCATTGACAATTGTATTCACCGCACCAATTCTCATTGCTAATGGATCAATCTCATCAAGTAAATTCATTACAGATACTTTATGAGGAATCGTCACATTTAATCCTGCTACACCCAGTCCACGAACGCCTTCAATCGCCTGTGACAACTGACCAGGCGTTACATGAAAAGGTAAATATTTTGCAGACAGTCCATGATGATTAAATGCTGCATTATGCATAGACGGGGACAATGTTTGTGAAATTGGATCCCCTATAACACCATAAAGTTTCTCCATGCGCTAATGCCTCCTTTAAATAAGAGAACGTCTTAGTGAGACACCTACACCTTTTGGGGCATATGCCACGATTCTCGTACCTGGTTCCTGTAAAGTAACCCAACCTAAACCGGAAAATACAATATCTACTTTTTCATCCCGAATAGTAAAATTGTAGGCTTGTAGTTTTGGAAACTCCTCTACATCTTCTCGTCTTGGTGGACTTAAAAGCTCACCCACATGATTTTCATAAAGTTCATCCGCATTTTGGAGCTTAGTACGATGGATAGTCAAATCATTTGATACATAACAAACAAATGATTGTCGTGGACCACTGACAAAATCCAATCTTGCTAAGCCTCCAAAGTATAGTGTTTGCTCAGAATTTAATTGAAAGACTTTCGGTTTGATTTCTTTTTTTGGTGTTATAAGCTTTAAATCTTCTTTTCGAATGTAATGGACCATCTGTTGATTGTTGATAATACCAGGTGTATCTATTAATGACGCATTTTCATCTATCGGTATATCAATTACATCTAAAGTTGTGCCTGGGAAATGAGAGGTAGTAATTAGTTCTTCTTCACCACCGAATTGCTTTAATATCCGATTGATAAATGTTGATTTACCTACATTTGTGCTTCCGACAACATAGACATCCTTGCCATTTCTATGAACTTCGATAGCCGCTACCAATTCTTCAATTCCAATTCCTTTTTCCGCACTTATTAAGAATACATCCTTTGGTTTCAAACCTAATTCTTTTGCTTCATGCTTCATCCATTGAATGACTTTATTAGTCTTTATTGATTTAGGTAACAAATCAACTTTGTTCCCTACAAGGAGTATGTCATTTTGCCCAACAAACCTATGCAAACCAGGAAGCCAACTTCCATTAAAGTCAAAGATATCAACAAGCTTTACAATCAATGCTTGTTCTTTACCAATACCATTAAGAATTCTAATAAAATCATCATCTGTCAAGGATACATCCTGAACCTCATTATAATGCTTTAGACGAAAGCATCTTTGACAAACGACTGGATCCTTGTTAAGTGCTGCAGGGGGCGCATACCCTAATTTTTTCGGCTCTTCTATTTGAATAGAAACTCCGCACCCTATACATTTGTATTGTTCTACCACTCTGTTATTCCTCCCATTGAATCATACCCTTTTGTTTGAACTTCTTTAAAATTCTTCTCTCAACAAGACGATTAAACTTCGTAAAAAATCCGTCTGATTGTGTCACTGGTACGACAAGTATTGTGTGTAAGCCTAAACGGTTACCACCAAGAACGTCTGTCAGTAATTGATCACCTATTACAACTACTTCTTCTGACTTCAACTTCATGCTATTCAAAGCTTTATTAAAAGCCTTTACCATAGGCTTTTTAGCGCGAAAAATAAATGGAATATCAACTGGAGAAGCAAATGCCTCTACTCGTTCCTTATTATTGTTAGAAACAATAGTTACACTAATATTATTATTTAACATTGATTGAAACCATTCCTTCAATTCGGGTGTAGCATCTGGTCGATCCCATTCAACAAGTGTATTGTCTAAATCAGTAATAATACCTTTTATTCCTCGTTCTTTAAGAACCGATGGACTAATATCAAAAATACTCTTAACATATTCGTTCGGTAAAAATAACCCTATCAACTTCAACACCTCAATTTAACATACTTTTTCAAGTTATACCGCATTCATCATAACGAATTTCTTGAAAACTATCAAAAAAAATTTTAACTTTCTTCATTTTTTTTACTAAAAGACACAGATGTATTGATAAATAACAAAAACTTTTCGACAAATTCTTCATTTTTCCAACACCTGTGGATAAAGTTATTAACATTATACACGACGTTACAACTACCTCAATTACATTTATTAACAACCTGTCCACAAGTTATCCACGTGAAGCTGTGGATAACAGAACGATTGTTCTCTCATTTAATTCGTGATAGATTAAAAATACATAAAAAAATCAACTACTAGTATATGCCATAGAAACCATATAAAGACTTAATTATCAAAAAAAAAGGAGGTAGGGTTATATGAAAAAATTATCGGACGAACTACTTATCGAATCTTATTATAAAGCGACAGAGTTAAATCTCAGCCCCGAATTTATCCACTTAATCGAAAGCGAAATTAAACGCAGATCCTTAATTCACAAAATTCCAGCATCTTAATAAATTTTTCTTAGAGCCATTTTTCATGTAATGGCTCTTTTTTTATTGACGTAGATTCGACCACTCTTGTACCCACATATCACTTACTACCCCTAATTTCTTTTCTTTCGAAAGTCGTTCTAAAATCCGATATTTTCTGGGATCATCAATAATATTTGCAACTTCTATTGCAGTTAGTAATGATATTTCCTCTATAACATCTCCACTACCATGACGATAATAGGGTTTTAACCTAAGCCCTACAATTGTTTCTCCTTCGTGTGTAATTAAAACCGCATCACTTATACTCTCATGTTTTATGATGATTGGAACTAAAAGTTCTACTGCTTCCTGCCTCTTTGAGAATGCTGCACCAATTTCATCAACACTAATAATCGAACGATAATATTCCCTAGGTAATAATGAAAAGTCATCTTCCCCCTTTGCTGTACATCCTGTTAAAAGAATACACAGAAGAAAATATTGTATCATTTTTTTTCCCATTTTACTCTTCCCTTCCTATATATAAATAGTGTGAAAAACTTTTGATATAGCTTGTTTCTTTACCTGTTATACTGTGTATAATAGTTGAAGTTAATGTTGAAATATGGGTACAATTAGACGTAGACTCATATTACATAAAAGGAGGATTTAAATAGATGCTTCATTTTTTAGTTATTGCACCTTTGCTATTCGCCTTCTTAGTACCAATCCTCTACAAGAAATTGAAGAGTATACATACAGGTTGGTTTGTTCTCATTATTCCATTATTTATTTTTGGTTATCTGTTATCATTATTGTCTTCAGTTAGGCATCACCCTCACCTTCAAAGGTTGAACTGGATGCCTTCACTTGGTATTAATTATGACCTTTATGTTGATGGCTTAAGCCTATTATTCGGTATTTTAATTTCAGGTATAGGTAGTTTGGTCATTTTCTATTCAATCTATTACTTGCATAAAACAGAAAAATTAGGCGATTTCTATTTATTTTTATTACTCTTCATGACCGCTATGCTCGGAGTTGTTTTCTCTGATAACTTATATGTTTTCTATATGTTTTGGGAATTAACAAGTTTATCTTCCTTTTTGTTAATCGGTTTTTGGAACCACCGGGAAAAGTCAAGATATGGTGCCTTAAAATCAATGCTTATAACTGTTTTCGGTGGTTTGAGTATGTTTGCAGGATTAGTTTGGATGTCTTTGGAAGTAGGAACTTCAAGTATAAGAGGGCTCATTGAAGGAGCTGACATTATTACTAACAGCCCATTTTTTGTTCCAATTTTACTTTTAGTTTTATTGGGTGCTTTTACAAAGTCTGCACAATTCCCATTTCATATCTGGTTACCTGATGCAATGGAGGCACCAACTCCAGTAAGTGCTTATTTACATTCTGCTACTATGGTT
>JBFILZ010000013.1:0-39355 GCA_041611945.1 Bacillus sp. (in: firmicutes) | reverse complement strand
TTCTATGACCGCAACATAAGTAATACTGTTTAAAAGACGTACATCAAAATCATCACTTGAAATACTACTTGCCCAGATTGCAACTTGTTTCTCCGTGTAGTCACCTAAATTTACCGAAAGAATAGTATCTTTAAATAAATTTATTATCTGTATTGTGTCAATTCTCTCAAACCTTCTTATTAACAAACTACCCCCCACTTTCTGATTTCATATTAATGCATCTTACTAATCCCTTCCCATAGATAAATTTCATATCGGCACTTACTTACGGGTAGTAGCATTTGCATATAAATTGTTATATCGACCAATTCATTTTTCCTAATTGACATTAAATTATTTTATTAACAACTTACACTTACATGACATAAACTTTTTTTAATTATCATGGATTATTTTCTATGCTATTTGAAAATAAAAAGGAAATATTCATTTTGAAAAGTAAAAAAGACCAAATCAATACGAAATTGATTTGGTCTTTACTAATACACCTATATTTCTCAAGAAGACATACTTAGTTAATGAAGCGACCGTTGAATCAACAACAACGTTTACCAAAGTCTATAAATTTAGAAGAAAATGAGATAAACTACAGCGGCCAAAACTATTCTATAAATGGCAAATGGGGTTAGTTTAATAGTATTAATAAGTTTTAGAAAGAATTTCACCGAGAATAATGCCACTATAAAAGCACTAACGAAACCCACCGCCAAAAATGGAAGAGCATCAATTGTAAAGTACTCCATATTCTTGATTAGTGATAACATGCTTGCGCCAAGCATAATTGGTACCGCCATAATAAAAGTGAAATCAGAAGCTGCCCGATGGCTCATTCCTAGAATTACCCCACCAGAAATCGTAGATCCAGAACGAGAAAATCCTGGCCATAGAGCGATACACTGAAACAATCCGACTAAAAGAGCCTGCTTATAAGAAATTTGATCAACTGATTGTACATTTGGTTTTTTAGGACTTACATAATCTGCTATGATCATCAGTATTGCTCCTGCAACTAATCCAATTATTACCGTTTCCATTCGAAACAAGTACTTGTCAATATAATCTTCAAATAGTAAGCCTAGTATGATGGCAGGGATTAGTCCTACAATAACTTTCGATAAGCCTAATCGACCCTCTTGATTTTTATTTAGATTCCTTTTTATTGGTAAAAGATCAAGAAACCGCTGTTTTAATACAATCACAACAGCAAGAATAGAACCTAACTGAATAACAATTTTAAATGTATTTGCTACTGGCTCCGAATATAAATCTTTAGAATTCAACCAGATATCATCTACTAAAATCATATGCCCAGTAGAGGATACAGGCGCAAATTCAGTTAATCCTTCGACAATCCCTAAAATAATGGCAACAATAATTCCCCATAAATCCATAGCATTAAAACCTCTAACTTTCCATTTTAATATATTTTAACTAATAACTCTGTTAAAGCTCCCTGCTAATTTTTTCTATAAGTTGATTGAAATGGAAGATGTGAGACTCAGGCAGGTGCAACGGGACAGGTGAGACATCAAAGGCCATGAGCCTAATCAGGTCACCGCCCCCCCCTGCAAAAAAGCGAACATTCTGCAGCTGAAATCAACAACAACGTTTAACAGAGCCTTAACTTATAACCTAATAACTTAATTTAAATAGGAGAGTGTATCCAGCTGAAATTTAATCATTTTACTACTTTTATCATTTATTGGAACGTATTTTCTTCAAAAATACATGCTTTACTCATTTAGACTGATATTGAATTACTCAATCTCTTATACTAATTAACCTAACTTATATTAGTAGATATACTATCTACTATAGTCTTATTATTTTCTATAGTTTTCTAATGCACTTCACTTATTATAGCAACCTGACAGTAAATTACCATAACTTTTATTTTCCCACCCAGTTGATAATATGTATATTTTTATACCATTAGAATTTTTAAATATAGCAAAGTTACTTGGAATCAAAGTATATTTTAACCATTCACCCCCATTATAAATCAGGATATTGTAAATAATTAAAACGCTTGGATTAAATATCAATCCAAGCGTTTTAATTTGGTATTTTTTCACAATATCTTATTGCTTTATTCATTTTTTGAATATACTCTTATATACACTACTCTTTCATTTTTGGATCTAATGCATCTCTAAGGCCATCACCCATGAGGTTAAAGCCTAAAACTGTTAACATGATAGCAATACCAGGGAAAATCATTGTCCATGGAGCTTGCATAATATATTGTTTTGAGTCAGCAAGCATTTTACCCCATTCAGGTTCAGGTGCTTGAGCTCCTAATCCTAAGAAACCTAAGGCTGCCGCTTCAATAATTGCTGTTCCTACTGCTAACGTACCTTGAACGATAATTGGTGATAAACTATTTGGTAAAATATGTCTGTATAGTATTCTGGAATCTTTCATTCCTACAGCCTTTGCAGCCAATACATACTCTTCCTGTTTTACACTTAGTACTTTAGACCTTATTAATCGACCAAAATTAGGTATGTTAATTATAGCAATAGCTATCAGTGCATTTCTCAATGAAGGTCCAAGAACAGCAACTACAGCAATTGCGAGTAATATACTTGGAAATGCTAGCATTATATCAAAAATACGAGATATGATTCCATCTACCCATCTTCCATAATAACCAGCTAAAATTCCTAAAAAACATCCTGCAACTGCCGAACCTAATACAGCAAAAAATCCTATTGTTAGTGAAATTCTTGCTCCATAAATGATACGACTTAAAATATCACGACCAAAGTCATCGGTTCCAAGCCAATGTTCTGCAGATGGTGCTTGTAATCTATCCCCTAGTTTTTGTTCATTAATACCCTCAGGAGCGATAATAGGTGCAAAAAGTGCCATGATAATAAAAAACAATATGATTATAGCTCCTACTACTGCAATTTTATTCTTCCGAAAGCTTCTCCACGCTTCTTTCCAAGGTGGGACAACTTCTTCTTTTTGCACAGAAATAGGTGCTTCGTTTCTTGCTAGTTCTGCCACTAAAACCCCTCCTTTCTACGAGTATTTAATTCTTGGATCAATAAATGCGTATAATAAGTCTACAATAAGATTTATCATTACAAATATAAAAGCCACAATTAAAATTCCCGATTGGATTACTGGATAATCTCGAAATCCAATTGCCTCGTAAATATATCGACCAATACCTGGCCAGCTAAATATAGTTTCTGTAAGAATAGCTCCACCTAATAAAAGTCCTGTTTGAAGACCGATAATAGTTAATACTGGGATTATAGCATTCTTTAAGGAATGCTTATAAACAACCCAGAACATTTTCATACCCTTAGCTCTTGCTGTTCTAATATAATCAGAACGCATAACCTCTAGCATACTCGATCTTGTAATACGAGCTATGATAGCCATTGGTATTGTTGCTAAAGCACATGCGGGTAAAACTAGATGTTTTAATATGGTAGAAAGTTTTTCTGTATCACCCTGAAGAATTGTATCAATAACAAATAAATGAGTAATAGGATCGACCGGATTAATAAATGATTCTCGTCCAGCTGTTGGAAGCCAACCCAGGTTTATAGAAAATATCCATTGCTCCATTAATCCTAACCAGAAAATAGGCATAGAAACACCAATAAGTGCAATTACCATAGCTGAATAGTCAAACCATGAGTTTTGGAACCATGCACTAATGATTCCAGCATTTACTCCTATAACAATAGCAATAATCATAGCAGCTAAGGAAAGTTCTATTGTCGCAGCTAAGTATGGCCAAACTTCTTCAGTAATTGACACACGGGTTCTTAATGATTCACCTAGGTCTCCTCTGATAAGATCTCCTAAATATGAAAAATATTGAAGATGCCAAGGCTGGTCTAGCCCTAATTCTTTCGTTAATCCCTCAATTGCTTCTGCTGTAGCGAGTTGGCCTAAAATAACTTGAGCTGGATTTCCCGGAATAGCACGTATAATAAAAAAGACGATGAGTGTCATACCTAGTAAAACTGGCACTAATAATAGCAATCTACGAATTGTGTAGGCGAACATATGAGAGTCACCTCTTTCTAAGTTTATATGGATTTCGAACCATGGAAAAATGGGGAGTAGTGTTCTCTCCTGCAAATTAAGGCTTATCCCACTTTAACTGGCAGTAAGTCCCTAATTACAAAGTTTTTTCTTTCTTCAGATGTTTAGTTTAGAGGCTAACTGCCCGTAAAAGTCCGATTAGTTTAATTAACAATCAGTCGGGAGTCTAATTCCCCGACTGATTGAAGTTGTATCTTATTTGAATTCTACTGTCTCTAACTTATCAGATCCAGTTGGGTGTGGATAGAATCCAGAAAGGTTTGCATTTGCTCCAAGTAATGGAGTTGAGTGCACTAATGGAATCCATGGTGCATCATCCTTAATAATTACCTGTGCTTGCTTATAAAGTTCTGCACGAGCATCTTCATCTGGATTAGATTGAGCTTGTGCTAATAACTCATTAACTTCTTTATTGTCGTAACGTGCATAGTTGTTACTATCGATATTCGATCCGCCTAAAAGAACATTCAAGAAGTTATCCGCATCACCGTTGTCACCTGTCCAACCTAATAAGAATGCATCTGCTTCACCAGCTCGTGCCTTCTCTAAATAAGTAGCCCATTCGTATGAAACGATTTTAGCTTTTACACCAATTTGTGCGAAGCTAGCTTGAATTACTTCTGCAACCTTTTGGCCATCTGGCATGTACGGACGTGGAACAGGCATAGCCCAGAATTCCATTTCAAATCCATCAGCATAACCAGCTTCAGCAAGTAGAGCCTTTGCTTTGTCCAAATCATATGGATAGTCTTCAATTCCATCAGCATATCCACTGATTGATGGTGGCATTGGATTTTTAGCTGGAACTGCTTGACCAGCGTAGAATGCATCAATGATACCTTGCTTATCAACAGCATGACTTAAAGCTTGACGTACCTTTTTATCCTTTAATGGACCTCTAGTATTTGTTAAACCTACGTAACCAACGTTCATTGATGGACGGTTGATTGCTTGTAAATTACCAGTAAGTTGACTAACATCAGAGTTATTTAACCCGTCTGCTAAGTTTACTTGTCCACTAAGTAATGCATTTAAACGTGCAGAGTTATCAGGAATTGAAACAAAGATAACTTTGTTCAACTTAGGTAACCCTTCTTCAAAATAATCAGGATTCTTCTCAATAACTACACGCTCATTGCGTTTCCACTCAACAAACTTGAAAGGTCCAGTACCTACTGGATTTTCGTTAAACTTATCACCGAACTTTTCAACTGCAGCTGGGCTTGCAATTCCGAATGGAGACATTGCTAAGTTTTTCAAAAATGGAGCTTGTGGTTTTGTTAAAGAAAATTCTACAGTCTTTGCATCTAAAGCTTTAATTTCTTTAATTACATGACCTTCTTCACCTTTGAATCCACCAAACATTGATCCATAGTAATAGAATTCACTTTTAGTTCCGCTCATCCAACGATTAAAGTTGAATACTACAGCGTCTGCATTAAAGTCTGTTCCATCATGGAACTTAACTCCTTCACGAAGAGTTAATGTGTAAACTAACCCATCTGGAGAAACCTTCCACTCGGTAGCTAATGATGGGAAGATTTCAGTATCTTGTTGACCATAATCTACAAGAGTATTAAAAATATTTTTAGTTACTTTAAAAGATTCACCATCAGTAGCATTGATAGGATCTAAACTTACAGAATCTCCACCACGACCAAATACTAATGTGTCTTGTACTGGTTCTTCTTTCTTATCATCTTTACCAGTAGTAGTGTCTTCTGTTTTAGCAGGTTTTTCACTACCTTTTTCTTCTTTTGAATCTCCACCACATGCTGTTAGTCCAAGAACTAACATGAATGACATTAGTAATGTTAACCAAAGCTTTTTGTTCAATTGAGTTCCCCCTATTTAGTATTTTGTCCAATCGGCTCTTGAACATATTATTATTTTAATGTTGATATCACTCATAAAGGTGACAAGCAACATAATGCCCAGCTTCAACTTCCTTCATCTTAGGTATTTCTTGTTTGCATACATCCATACACGCATGACACCTTGTGTGAAACACGCAACCCGATGGCGGGTTAGATGGACTAGGAATATCACCTTCTAAAAGCTTTATTTCCTTTTTTAATTCAGGGTCTGGAATTGGAACGGCTTGTAATAATGCTTCTGTATACGGATGCATTGGTTTAGCGTATATTTGCTCGCTTGTAGATAACTCAACCATTCTCCCTAAGTACATTACTCCAACTCTATCACTAATATGTCTAACTACTCCCAAGTCATGAGCAATAAATATATAGGTTAATCCGAATTCCTTTTGTAAATCCTCCATCAAGTTTAATACTTGAGATTGAATGGATACATCTAAAGCAGATACTGGTTCGTCTGCAATTATGAGTTTAGGTTTCGTCATTAATGCTCTTGCGATCCCAATACGCTGTCTTTGTCCACCACTAAATTGATGTGGATATCTCTTTGCATGATAGCTACTTAGTCCAACAACTTCTAAAATTTCATGCACTCGTTTTTTTCGCTCTGCTTTTCCACCAATCCCATGGACAATTAAAGGTTCTTCTAAAATTGTTTCAATTGTATGTCTGGGATTAAGTGATGCATACGGATCTTGAAATACCATTTGCATTTCTCTACGCAACTTTCTCATTTCCTCTTTTGAAAGATTAGTAATCTCTTTATCTTCAAAAAAGACTGATCCTTCTGTCGGGTCTAGTAATCTTAAAAGTAGTCTACCTGTTGTCGATTTCCCACATCCACTTTCTCCAACAATACCTAATGTTTCTCCGCGTTTAACTTCGAAGGAAACACCATCGACAGCTTTTACTTCTCCAACTTTTTTTCCAAGTACGCCTCCATTAATAGGGAAGTGTTTTTTTAAATTATGAACTTTTAATAACACTTCTGTCATGAGTTGACTCCTCCTCATCTAGGTGTAGGAAGCACCTTACCTTGTGACTATTACTTCCAGCGCTAAGTAGCTCAGGATCTTCAATACGGCAACGGTCAAATGCAAACTCACAGCGTGCTGCAAATCTACATCCATTTTTGATTGAACCAGGTTTTGGTACATTTCCTGGAATTGAATAAAGTCTGGTTTGTTTATTCCTAACATCTGGTACTGATTTAATAAGACCAATTGTATATGGATGTTTTGGATTCTTAAATATGGTTCTTACATCGGCTTGTTCTACAATCTTTCCGGCATACATTACGATAACTCTATCACACACTTCTGCTACTACCCCTAAATCATGTGTTATAAGCATTATGGATGTATTCGTCTTTTTATTCAGATTTTTGATTAGATTCAATATTTGAGCCTGAATAGTGACGTCTAATGCAGTAGTCGGTTCATCTGCAATTAATAGATTTGGATTACAAGCCATTGCCATAGCAATCATGACACGTTGTCTCATACCTCCAGATAACTGGTGTGGATAATCTTTTATCAGTTCTTCAGCCCGAGGGAGTCCAACTAACTTAAGCATCTCAATCGCTCTAGCTTTAATCATTTTTTTTCCTATTTTTTGATGTAATTGAATGGCTTCGGTTAATTGTTGCCCAACTGTAAAAAGCGGATTAAGCGAAGTCATAGGCTCCTGAAAAATCATCGCTATATCATTTCCTCTAATTTGGCACATTCGTCTTTCCGAAGCTTTTTGAAGGTTTTCACCTTTATATAAAATATCACCCTCTATTTTTCCAGGTGGTTTCGGAATAAGTCCCATAATAGAAAGTGATGTAACTGATTTTCCACTACCTGATTCCCCAACAATACCTACAATTTCTCCTTCATTTATATGAAAATCAATACCGTCTACAGCTGGTATTTCAGTGGAGTCTGTTAAAAAGGTAGTACGTAACCCTTTCACTTCTAAGACCGGTTGCTGATTCATTTTTGCTCGCCCCTCACGCCTATTAATTAAATTTTCTTACAATTTATTATATGGGTGTACTTATTTTTACAAGCATGTGATTTAAATGTCACCGAAGCTTGTTGTATGTAAATTTATATTTAGACAATTTAGAATATAATAACAAAGCATAGACACTTTGTCTATGCTTAACTGCTTAACTGTCTAATTGTTGAATAGAAAATAAATCAAAATATGCACCTCTTTGTTCCATCAAAAGGGAATGGGAGCCGATTTCTTTTATCTCACCATGTTCGATTACAACAATTTTATCTGCATGTGTAATTGTTGATAGTCGATGTGCAACAATAAATGTTGTCCGATTCTTGGATAGTAATGCTAAAGATTCCTGGATAAGGTGTTCACTCTCTAAATCTAATGCAGATGTCGCTTCATCTAAGATAAAGATTGGTGGATCTTTTAAAAACACCCTTGCAATAGAAACTCTTTGTTTTTGTCCACCCGAAAGCTTAACTCCCCGCTCTCCCACTTTTGTATCGTAGCCTTCTGGTAACTCCATGATAAACTCATGAGCATTTGCTGCTTTTGCAGCTTCAATTATTTCTTCGTCTGATGCTCCCGGCTTACCCATTGATATGTTGAATTTAATAGAATCGCTAAATAAGATAGAATCCTGCAAAACAAGTCCAATTTTATCCCTTAATGATCTTACTTGATACTCACGAATATCAACACCATCTAGTATTATTTGTCCTTCTGTTACATCGTAAAACCTCGGTATGAGAGTAACTAGTGTGGATTTACCACCTCCACTCATTCCGACAAATGCCACCGTTTCACCCTTATTCACCTCAAGGCTGACTTTCTTTAATACAGTTTGATCCTCACCTTCATAATGAAAACTTACTTCTTTAAATGAAATGTTTCCGTCAACCTTAAGTAGTTCCTTAGAGTTTTTATTGTCCTCGATATCATATTTTTCATCGATGAGCTCAAATACACGGTCCATAGATGCAATGGATTGAGTTAATGTCGTTGATGAATTAATAAGTCTTCTTAGCGGACTATATAATCTCTCCATATAGGCAACAAAGGCTACCATCGTTCCGACTTTAATGTCTCCAATAATACATTGATAGGTTGCATACCCTATTACAAGAAGCGGCGCAACATCTGTAATCGTATTTACAACTGCAAAGGTTTTTGCATTCCATCTTGTATGATCTAATGCTTTTGATAAAAAGTTTGAATTTTGTGTATCAAACTCTCTTTGTTCATGCTCCTCTAGGGCAAATCCTTGAATGATAGGCATCCCTTGTACTCTTTCATGCAAATGACCTTGTACATTTGCTAACGCCTGAGATCTAACTCTAGTGAGATGTCTGAGTTTACTATAAAAATATTTCACAGAAAATCCATAAAAAGGAAATAGTAAGATTGATACTAACGTTAATGAAAAATTCATTGAAAACATAATTGAAAGCGCTATGATGATAGTTATTAAATCTAACCATACATTCATAAGTCCAGTTATCACAAAATTCTTCGTTTGCTCGACATCATTAATAATTCGTGATATAACTTCGCCCACTCTTGTATTAGCATAATAACGAAGACTTAATTTTTGAAGGTGACCAAACAGCTGATCCCTTATATCATATAGAATCTTACTACCAATCCATTGTGCATAATACTGACGAATGTATTCAATAGGTGGTCGTACAACTACAAATAAAAAGAGTGCTACACCCATAATAAAAAACAACTGAGTTTGTTGCTCTGCTCGAGTTAATTCTTCACCATTAATAACATCGTCAATTAAGTATTGTAATAGTAGAGGAATTAATAGTGGAATGGTGAACTTTATTATTCCTATTAATATTGTGAAAATAATTTTCCATTTATAAGGCTTTACAAATATAAAATACCGTTTAATACTGTCCAAATTCCCACCGCTTTTCTGGATTTACTCTCTAAGAAGGAGTTTTACCTAAAAAACCTGTTGAATGATATTCAACAGGTATCAAAAAATTTAGTACAATAAGTATTGCTCATACCAATTGTCAATGAAATCAGGAGCAAAAGGACCTTGACGACTATGTATCCAATGAATAAGTATATCTAAATTTTTCTTAAGAATGTGATCAATTACTTCAGGATATTTCATCTCGCGTCTGTGCCGTTCATATTCCTCTTCATCAAGTAGTATATACGTCATGTCTGGAAATACTTTAACATCTAAATCATAGTCAATATACTTTAATGCTTCTTTGTCCCAAGTGAAAGGAGAACTAATATTACAATAATAGTAGATACCATCCTCTCTTAGCATCCCAATAATATTAAACCAATAGTGAGCATGAAAATAGCAGACTGCTGGTTCTCTAGTAATCCACGTTCTTCCGTCCGATTCGGTTACAGTTGTTCTATCATTTCCACCGATAATTAGGCTTTGACTTCCTTTAAGTACAATTGTTTCTTCCCAAACCCTATGAATATTACCATTATGCTTGTAACTATGTATTTGAAGCCTTTCTCCTGCCATGGGGAAACCCATTTAAACTCCCTTCTTTCATTGCCGCATCCCACTGTATAACTTTACAGTGTTACATGGTGATATTCCAAAGAAATTATCATCACCTAATACGTTCGTAAAATTTTTATTTTATTTATTTTTATTTATTGTAATTCGCTTGTTACTATTATAACGGTTCTATCAATAATTTAAAACAAAAGAGCCACTAAAAATATTAGTGGCTCTTCGTTAACAACTATCAAATCATTTTATAAGGCTGTTGAAAGTGGATTTTGTTGGTCCTTTTTATAAGCTGCAATAACATCTTCAGTTTGTTGTTGGAACGTTTGCTGAATTTGTTTCAACTCTGATTTCATCTTTTGTATTTCCTCTTTAATGGATAAGAGTTCTGTCTCACTTTGTAAATTCCCTAATTCCATTTCAAGTTGCTGACATCGCTCAATTTCAGAATGAAGAAATAATAGAACGTCCATCGTTTTTAATTGTTCATGTACTAATTGATCAAAGAGCGACATTCTCTTAACTCCTTTCATAGTATATGACTATTAATTCTTTTTGAAATTGAAATCTCCTTTGACTATGTATGTTGATTTATGAGTTGTTTTGTCGTCCAATTAAAAACACTTCTACTTACCCGAACATTGAGGCTAAAACATTATTTAAACAAAATAACCTTATGTACGTCTATTTTTCATCTCTCTTGCCAATGCTTTCTTAATTATTCTAAAAAGATAGAACTAAGCTTTTAAATTCAACAGAGAAGCACTTCCACCCGCAGGGGTAAGAAGTGCTTCTCCAGTTAAGTATTTTTATTGATTACCTTGACCTTTTTTTGCTTGAGATTGTGCATTTTGTTGACGTACTTCTTGTGCGTTTGTCTCAGAAGCAAATTCAGTTCCGTATGAACCTTGACCTTGAGATGCCGCATTTTGTTTTCGAACTTCAGCTGGATTTGTTTGAGAAGCTTTATTCTGATTGTTTTTCGCCATAATTATCACCCCCCGCCACACTTAATTTAACCAGAGGTGAAAAATCTATTCTAAATTTATTTGTTTTTTTATACGAGGAGCGAACGGCCTCCATCTACAATGATTGTTTGACCACGAATCATCTGAGCATGTTCTGAGAGTAAGAATATGACGGCATCTACCAAATCGTTTGGCTCTACCATTCTTCCTGCAGGTGTTCTTAGCCTTGCATCCTCTAACAGTGCTTCCCGATTAGGAAAATGTTTCAAGGCCTCTGTATCTACTGCCCCACCCGATACAGCATTCACAACTATATTTTTAGGTGCAAGCTCAACTGCTAAATATCTAGTTAAAGATTCAATTGCTGCCTTTGAAACTCCAACAGTTGTATAGTTGTCTAAATATCTAATAGACCCTAAAGAACTTAGGCTGACTATACTTCCCCCACCTGTCTTTTCCATCCTCTTAGCTGCCTCTTGAGCACAAAACAATAGAGCTTTACTGTTAATATCCATTGTCCAATCCCAATGTGATTCCTCTAATTCCATCAAAGGACGCAATACTCCTGATGCGGCATTACTCACAAAAATATCTAAACGATTAAAATGCTGATCAATTTCTTCAAACATCATTTTTATTTTCTCAGGTTTTCCAACGTTTGCTTTTATTACAATTACTTTTCTACCTAATGCTTCAATTTCTTTCGCTGTTTCTTCAGCAGCGGACTTACTTCTCGCATAATTAATAACTATATCATAACCAAGATGAGCTAATCTAAGGGCTATAGCTTTACCAATTCCTCGACTGCTACCTGTAATAAGTGCAACTTTTTGTGTCATCTTTTTATCACTCCTGTTTTTCTTTCTCTTTGTCATATTGTACCTTTATTAGTGATTCTTCTCAAATTTATTTCCCTAATTGAAAAATGTATAGATACAACTACTCTTACAAAAAATAGATAGAAACTATCTACTAATAAGGAGTGAGTACTTATGTATGTAGGAAGAGATATGACAGAATTAACAATGATGTCAAAGACTGATTGGAAAGATAGTGAACTCAGTTTTTTTCACAAATCATTTCAACAAATAGTCCCTTATTTAAATTCAGAAGGTCAAACCATTCACAAAGAAATAGTGAAAGAAATTGAAGCCAGAGGTGGAATGATACGAACCGAGGCTGACTGGACTCACGGGACTAGAATTCAATATGATTAATGATTAATTATGTAAAGCCAACTCAATTGAGATGGCTTATTTACTTTCTGTATAATGTTTCCACGCCTTTTGATGCGATACTGGGAAGGCATATTCCTTTATTTCTTCAGAACTAACCAATTTTAACTTTTCAGACTCGATTATAGTAGAGAGAATTCTCCCTTCAAAAACAGTCATATGCCATGTTAAATGAGAAAAAGCATGTTGAACAACACCGAGAACATCAACAATAAAATTTTCAGCTTTATATTCATCTTTTACATAATCAGATAACTGTAATTTGGGATTGCTAACGTCTTTTGCAACTTCAAGATTGGGAAACTCCCAAAGTTTTGCTAAAAGTCCTGTATCAGCCCGTTTATGGATAAGAATTCTATTATCTTCTGTTACAAAAATACCTGTAGCAATAGGTATTTCTTTTGTCGATTTTTTCTTCGTTTTAACTGGAAGCTCTGATTGTGTGCCATTTTCAAAGGCAGAACAATGCTCACGAACTGGGCATAATAAGCAGGACGGGGATGTAGGTGTACATACAATTGCCCCTAACTCCATTAAACCTTGATTAAAGGAAGATGCCTTTTCTTTACTTATCATGACTCGTATTGCCTCTTCAAAGATTTTTCGTGTTTTAGGCTTTGCTATATCCTCCCATATAGAGAGAACTCGAGATAAAACACGCATTACATTACCATCAACTGCCGGTTCTGGGATACCGTAAGCGATACTCAAAATTGAACCCGTTGTATATGGTCCAACTCCTTTAAGTTTAGAAATTTCTTGTGGTGTATTAGGGACTATTCCATTGTATTTTTCATGAACCTCTCTAACAGCAGATTGAAGATTTCTTACTCTTGAATAGTAACCTAAACCTTCCCAAGCCTTTAACACTTTCTCCTCATCCGCATAAGCCAAGCTTTCAATCGTTGGAAATTGGTGTATAAATTTATTGAAATACGGAATTACCGTATCGACTCTTGTTTGCTGTAACATAATTTCTGATACCCAAACCTTATATGGATCTTGGTCCTCTCTCCAGGGAAGTACACGTTGCTCCTTTTCAAACCAAGCAATTAGATCCTTTTGAAAACAATCTATCTTTACTTCACTTAAATAAACTTTTTTTTCCATAAATTTCCCCCATGCTGTCATAATGAAATAATTAAGCTCTCAACTGGGTGCTGGAACTAAACTCACTATTCTTATTTTACCTTAATCGCATGGATCTGGATATTCTCTGGACCTCCTTCGATAAATTGGTCGAGTAATCCGAATGTAGTATTCCCCTTTGTCTTTCTTATTTTCCGTAGAGCCATAAAGTGTGATACTGTCGGTAATAAGAAGCTTTCGATATATCTATATTCCTTATTTTCATACCAGAACACACTATCAGCGCCATAAGAAGATAGCCTTTTCAGTACCAACCTCATATGATCTTCATATTGTTGTATGAGTGAAGAATGTACGTTGTATTCAATAAATATTCGAATGGGCTTTGGCATAAGTACCCTCCTTTTAGAAAGTTAAGTTATTGCATATATTATTAATGTAATGTTGTTTCAAACGTTTACTTTTCTTTTTAAGTGCTAAGGATTAATATAATGCCACTCCCTTGAAAGGAGGATATTCCCTAGATGGATACTGGCACTCATTTTGTTATGGGCATTGCACTTGGGGGAATTGCGACTCTTGACCCTCTTGTTGTTCAGGATCCCATAACCATGCAGGCTGTGATAATTGGAAGCATAATTGGTTCCCAAGCTCCTGATTCAGATACAATATTAAAGCTTAGAAATAATGCTTATTATATTCGTAACCACCGCGGTATCACACATTCTATCCCCGCGGTATTACTATGGCCAATCGTCATTACTGGTGGAATTAACATTTTTTTTCAAGATATTAATGTTCTACACGTATGGATTTGGACATTTATCGCTGTATTCCTGCATGTTTTTGTCGACATATTTAACGCTTATGGCACCCAAGCTCTTCGGCCTTTTTCAAGGCGTTGGGTTGCACTAGGCGTAATTAACACATTTGATCCTTTTATTTTCTTTAGCCATATTGCAGGAATTATTATTTGGCAGATAGGACTAGAACCAGGTTATACTTTTATTGGTGTATTCGTTGTAATTGCCTTCTACTATGTCGTAAGGCATCAAATGAAGCGCGTAGTGTCGAAGTCTGTCAATCGAATTATTCCAGATGCTACCGAAATCATCGTATCACCAACTATTCGCTTTAACACTTGGCATGTCGCCGTAAAATCAAAAGAATTCTTTCATGTTATCAGAGTGGTAGATGGCGAAATCATTGTTCAGGACACGTTTGACAGGTCTCCAATTCCACATACCCCTATCATTGATGCAGCCAGAAGAGATGTTAATTTAGCAGCTTTTCTTTCCTTTTCACCTGTTTATAGATGGGAGGTTCAAGAATATGATGATCATCACGAGGTTAAATTTATCGACCTTAGGTATAGGAGTAAAGGCTACTATCCATTTGTAGCCGTTGTTCAGCTTGACCTAGAATTGAATATAGTTAGTTCATATACCGGTTGGATTTTCAGTGAGAAAAAACTCAGAAGTAAATTAGAATTGATTCCATCTGATTAACCTTGTGGGTTTATATGTACAAATAAAAAGAGCCAAATTGGCTCTTTTTAATGTTTTCGAATATCATCCTGATTAAGTAAATGGGCATATTTCGGATTTGTTGCTACAAACTCGTGTAGTTCAGAACCATAACGCATTATCCAGCTTGTCACGATTCTTTCTGCCATTTCGCTACCTAAATAAGGTGAGCCTGCTTTTGCTGATGTCGTCTCAAAATCATCCCATAATAACTCAATCCAGGTTCTTGCTTGCGCATAAGCAAGTGAATTATTTTTATCTAGCAATAAAAGAGTTAACTTATCTATATATTCATTCATTTATATCCATCCTTACCAATATTTTTTCTCATACCGTTTACTTTATATAGTCATACTAGTTATACGTGATTAAAAGCAGGTTCACACCTCTAATAATTACGACTATTTAATGGACTTTACTAGGGGGTTTTCATCATTCGTAACAAAAACAAAGGATTTCCTAATCAGAATAATCAAAAATTTGAGGGAGAGCCAAGAGCTAAGGCTGAGTTTGCTTCCAAACGCGCTGACGGAACCATTAATACAAATCCCCAAGAAAGAATGCATGCCTCTGGATTAAGAGAGGAATAGTAGTATTTAATTAAAAACAACTATTCACCAAACAAAGTAAGTATGTTAGGCTTTGTTTGGTGAATGATAATTATTTCTGGATTTTCAGCATGGAAATAGGAATCGCTTCTTCTTTCCCCTGACCATTTAAACGTACCCCCCAAGCAAATACCCCGTTCATATAGCTAATTTTAAAAAAGCTTCCTGGGTCTTGCTCAATCTCATAAACCTCAGATGGATGGTACTCATCAGGATTTAATAAGTAAGATCTTGCCATAAGAATTTTGCGTTCTAGAACGGCATATTCATTAACCATTCCCATTTGTTCTGCCTTACGAGCCTTTTCATTTAGTTGGCGAATTTCTTGAGAAATTTCAAATTCAGACATCTCGCTATATCTTTTTTCCATATCAACACTCCGTAATTTTTATTTTTCCAAAGGCTGTACTAAAGCTCCCTGTTGATTATTCAAGCAGTTGAATGAAATGGAAGGTGTAAGAGCCGAAAAGGCTAATTACCCTCCCCGCGGAAAACTGCCTTTCTGCAACTGAAATTAACAACAGATTTTTAACAGAGCCATTCAAAAAATTGAGGTGAAACATCTTATGCGTGCAATTATTATTACTGGTGCTGGGTCTGGCTTGGGTAGGAACTTAGCTTTGGAATACTGCGATTCCCAACACACGATTATTTTAATCGGAAGGACAAAGTCTTCTCTCTTAAAAACGAAAGAACTTATTAACCAAACCGGAAACAAGGCTATTTATTACATATGTGACATTAGTGATTCCAAATCAGTTCAAATCCTATGTCAGAATATTACTTCTGCTTTTTCTGTGGTTACTTTGATAAATAACACAGGAATTGGATGCTTCGGTGAATTAAATACACTAAGTGATTCATCCATTAAACAAGCTATAGACACTAATATTTTTGGAACGATTAGCTTAACAAAATACTTGTTACCCCATTTGAAAAGCATGAATCATAGTAGCATAATTAATATTATCTCAACGGCTGGTTTACGTGGGAAACCAAATGAAACTGTTTATTGTGCTACAAAATTTGCTATACGTGGCTTTACAGAAAGTCTTCAAAAAGAGCTAGAAGGATCCAATGTAAAAGTTACAGGAGTCTACATGGGAGGTATGGACACACCTTTTTGGAATGAATCTGACCATATAAAAGACAAAAGTCGCTTAAGAAGTTCTGAAGTTGTCGCAAAAACAATTAAGCTAGAAGATGATGGACGTTTAGAGATTCATATCTCCTGATTCAATTTGATATTCTTCTGATTCAAAATATTTTTCAATTAAATCTGCCGGAAATCCTTTTTGATAAAGGTATTGTTTCATCTTCCTTTTGTATTCCCACCCTTTGAATTTTTGATAGCGGCGATGTGCCTTTGCACCTGTTTGACAAATTGCCGCCCACTCTTCCCCTTCTACTTTTTCAGGAGCAATTTCCTTAATTACGTTATTGATTACTTCTCGGGAAAATCCTTTTCTCATTAATGATTCAGAGACCTTTTGTTTCTGCATCTTTTCCGAACTACTTGTTGTTTTATTCACTACTTTCTCTGCTAGCTTTGTAGCATTTGAAATTTGATCCTCTTCAATATAATGAGATAAAGCACTTTCGATATCAGTGGATGATAAGCCTTTTTGATTTAATTCTTGTTTTAATAATACAGGACCTTTTAGCGATAATTTTGAATTTGTTCTAACGTATGCAATAGAAAACTCTTCGTCATCCAAATAATTAACCTGATTTAACTTATGTATTGCCTCTTGAATGACAGCATCTGAATAATCTTTTTCTTTTAAATGCTGCACAACCTCTTGAGTTGATCTCATACGATAAGAGAGAAACGATACTGCATTTTGAAATGATTTGCTTACATCATCTGCAAAGCTGATTTCCTCAATGTCAAACTCGTCAATCTCACTACCCTTTTTTAGGCGGTGAGTTAAGATAATTTCCTCATGAACACTAAAGGCGTACCTTTCACCTGTCCCATCATCAAGGTATATGTTATAACGCTCTTTATTTTTCTTTTGTGTTGTTATTTTCGTTATTATTGCCATTTTCTCACCTCTTGTTTTAATATAGCACATTAGGGAATTAGATAAGGACCCTGAAAAACTAGAATAACAATAAATAATTAAACAAATGTTGAGGAGGACTTCCATGAAAATTGCCATTGCAGGTGGGTCAGGTTTTGTCGGTAGTGCATTAACAAAGTCATTTATAGAAAATGGGCACGTTGTTTATATTTTAACTAGACAAAAGAAGTCGACTAGCGAAAAAGGGATTCAATATGTGACATGGTTAACAAAAGGAAGTCGACCCGAAGTTGAACTTGAAAATATAGACGTACTTATTAATTTAGCCGGCACTTCATTAAATAGCGGTAGATGGACAGATAAGAAAAAAGAACAAATCTACACTAGCAGAATGGATTCAACTAGAGAATTGATTCGTATTTTATGTCAAATAAAGAAAAAACCCTCTGTATTTATTAACGCTAGTGCTATAGGATATTATGGTATTTCACGTGATGAAACATTCACTGAGACAGAAACGAAACATGGAAGTGACTTCTTAGCTTCAACTGTTCATTCTTGGGAAGACGAGGCAAAGCAGGCTAAGTCCTACGGAGTAAGAACTGTATTTACTCGATTTGGAATTGTTTTAGGAGAAACAGAAGGGGCACTTCCTATGATGGTTTTACCTTACAAGTTTTATGTAGGCGGTACAGTTGGTTCAGGTGAACAATGGCTCTCTTGGGTCCATATTGACGATGTCGTTGGGATGATAACATTTGCAATTAATAATAATGAAATTGAAGGACCGTTAAACGTAGTTGCCCCAAACCCAGCAAAGATGAAGGATTTTGGAAAAACCATCGCAAAAGCTATTCGTAAACCGCACTGGCTCCCTGCTCCAAGCTTTGTCTTAAAGCTTTTATTAGGAGAAATGAGTATCCTTGTATTGGAGGGTCAGAAGGTGCTACCAGAAAAAGCAGTAGAAAATGGATATCAGTTTTTTCATTCTTCTCTTGATGAAGCACTGACTAGCGTATTACAATCAGAGAAACAGAGAAAAGTTAGGAGAAACAACTGATATGAAAACGCTTTTTAAGAATGCTACCATACTCCCCGTTACATCATCAACCCTACAGAAGGCAGATTTACTTGTGGAAGATGGAATTATTAAAACAATTGGATATAATATTAAACCCTCTATAGACACTTATGTTATAGATTGTAAAGAGCAATTTCTTTTACCTGGTTTTGTTGATGCACATACGCATCTCGGTTTATATGATGAAGGAACAGGCTGGGCTGGAAATGATGCCAATGAAACAATTGAGGCTCTTACGCCACATATTAGAGCACTCGATAGCCTGCATCCTTTGGATATTGCTTTTTCTGATGCTATTTCTCATGGCATTACAACAGCACATATTATGCCAGGTAGCGCCAATGTAATAGGAGGTACAACATCTGTAATAAAAACACAAGGTCGTAATATATCAAAAATGTTAATACAGGAAACAGCCGGTCTAAAGATAGCATTCGGTGAAAACCCAAAAAGAATCCACAGTATCGGAAGTAAGGATTCTATAACTCGAATGGGAATTATGGGGATGCTTAGGGAGGCATTTTACAAAGCAAAACACTGTGATAATCCAGAAGACTTGCGAATCGCTCCTATTATTATGGCCCTGAAACGAGAAATTCCTGTTCGAATGCATGCACATCGAGCAGACGATATTATGTCTGCTATTCGTTTTGCAGATGAGTTCGATTTAGATTTCCGGATAGAACATTGCACGGAGGGTCATTTAATTGCCGATGAACTACAAGGAAGAAATATTAAAGTAAGTGTAGGTCCGACTTTTACAAGACGCTCGAAAATTGAATTGAAAAATAAGTCGTGGAAAACTTATCAAGTATTATCAGATGCAGGTGTCGAGGTTTCTATAACTACTGACCATCCATACACTCCAATTCAGTACTTAAACATATGTGCTTCCATTGCCGTTAGAGAGGGCTTGGATGAGCAAAAAGCACTTGAGGGAATCTCGATTATACCTGCTCGGAATTTGCGTGTAGATCACCGTTTGGGGAGTCTTGAAGTTGGTAAAGATGCTGATATTGTACTATGGAGTCATCATCCATTTCACTATATGTCAAAGGTTCGTTTGACGATGATAAACGGTGAAATAATTTTCAAAAAAAAATAAAAAAAAGTAGTATCTTTTTAATAAAAAATATCGTATTATACTTTAAGGAATCATTCAAGAATTTAGGAAATATAAATAGAAAATGTATTGTTTTGGGGAAGGCAAATGGTGCGCCACCAGCATGTTGACTGGTCCTAGTGGGTTCGATTCCCACCCCGGAATTTTTTTGGTTAACATAATGAAAAAATTTCGAGGGTGGAAGTCCTATTACCTATGGGCTAAGACTGCTCTCATATGGAGGGTTGAACATGTTAAAAAAACGTGATATTCAAGATAGTCACGCTCTTTTTGATTTGATGGTGGATCCACAAGTCTTTCCTTTTGTACGTCAAAAAGCTGCGAATTACGAGGAATATTTGTTTCTAACAAAACAAACAATTGAATCTGAAGAACGTGGTGAAATGATTTCACGTACCATCTTAGATGAATGGGGCTCTCCAATCGGAACGATTAGTTTGTTTGATATTCAAGAAAATGCAGGTTTCCTTGGTACGTGGTTAGGTAAACCATACCATGGCAATGGATACAACAAGATGGCAAAAGACGTATTCTTCGACGAATTGTTTTACGAATTAGGAATTGAGACAATCTTTATGCGTATCCGCAAAAATAATATACGTTCTCAAAAAGCTGCTGAAAAACTCCCCTATGTTATAAACGCGAATGAATCTAGGAAAAACCTGTATAATGAACTTAATGCACAAGAAAATATATATAACTTATATGAAGTTCCAAAAGATCTATATACTCTTCATGCAATGAGAGAACAAATAGGTTTCCATGAAGAACATTTAAAAGAAGCATAGTATTTACATTTTCTGGTTTGCAACCCATCCGTTTGGATGGGTTTTTTTGTTGAAAATTTGAATAAATAAAGTTTGATTCGGTAACGATGTTAATAGCTTAAGGAAAAGTGAGGGATGAATAATGGCGGATAAGAAAAAAAGAGAAAAAACGAAAAGTAATTTGAGTAGCATGCAGGAAGTTACTTATTCACGTGAATTTAGAAATGCTGATCGGGCAGCTGGATTTGCACCAAAGCGTCATACCTAATACTTCCTAACATAACTTTCTTCTCTTGTGAAATGATAATCTAGAACTTTGTTCAATTATTTCAAGGAGGGAAAATTCTAATGCCAACAAATCATGGACAAGCTGCTCGTGATAAAAACAAGCAATCACTCCCACAAACACCTAGTTATGCCAAACTATCTTCGGATGGACGAGATATCGAATTTTCTCAAGAATTTGCAGACAATGATGATGTAAAAGCACAAGAACGTTCAAAAGCAGCAGATGCCAGGGCAAAAGAAAATAGCTAAACACTTGAAAACAAAAATGACATTTGTTATGGAGTTTTTAGCGTGATAGTTAGAAGTCAAAGAGGGAGTGATTTAATGATCACTCCCTTTTTGACTTTATTTTCGTAGAACTGTTCCACTAAATTTATTACAATGCTTCATCAATACCGCTCGTTTTTTACTCTCAGTCATTTTATCCACAAGTACTTATCAACAACACTGTGGAATATGTGGACAATATTTTTACTAACCCACCATTTTACTAACCTAGTCTTATTTTTTAAAAAAAGAGCTATTTTGTGGATAACTACTATCTAAATTGTGGATACTGTTGATAACATTGTGTGTATCTATATTTATCAACTGTTATAACTAGGATGATTTATGTGGATAAATATTATTTATGCTGTAATTCGATCATGTGAATTTTAATCCAGTTTGCTCTCTTTAAAATTAGAGCTCAGAGGATAGAGTTATTTTCACGTTCGTTAAAATCCATCATCGGAGCACTTTTAAGTGAAGTTCCTCTCTGTTCCTACTAATCCCTCAGGACATTTCATTTGCTTGCATGAATTCTCACAGCAGGAAATACTCTAACATTTTCTAAAATCTCACAGCTTTCACCTCCATTAACTTTGTACCCTTATACCAATTAAGCTTTAACAATGCTAATAATTTAATTGTTAGTAAATTGTAAAATAAAATATCTATTTTTACTTTTCTCAACATATCTTTATGTTGGTACTACAACTTAGATACGAGGAGGAATTACCTTGAGTCATAATCCATATTACAATATGAATGTACCCCCAGCAGGACAACAAGGCCAATACTCAATGCCACAGTATCCTTATGAGAATTCACCAATACCTTACAACCAATACCCTCAAGGAAATCCATTTGGAAATGCTCAATACTATTCTCATGCACCAATGCCGATTAATCCCAATATAAATTTGGGCACAATGGATTCCGATCAAATGAAGGAGTTTTGTAAAAAATATCAAGATTATTTTGTACTTGTGGATATGAATGATGGTCAACAATACGATGGAATAGTTGATCGGATCGATGACCATAACATTTATTTATTAGTTCCTAGCGGTGAAAATGATGATGATAGAGAGCTATTATTTGGTGGCTACGGTGATAACTTAGGTTATGGATATGGGTATGGAGGTGGCTACGGAGGCGGGTACGGATATCCAAGACGTTTCCGTCGCTTTAGGAGATATCGTTTCCCTTTAGCTAGAATTTTAAGATTATTACTTTACCCTTACTTTTACTAATATAAATGGTCATCCCTTTAGGGATGACCATTTATATTTGGTATTAATTCAAATATCGGAGAAAGTAGAC
This sequence comes from Bacillus sp. (in: firmicutes), assembly GCA_041611945.1. Lineage (GTDB taxonomy): Bacteria > Bacillota > Bacilli > Bacillales > SA4 > Bacillus_BS. The sequence continues at coordinate 16,607 of JBFILZ010000013.1, read as the reverse complement.
TTTTCAAATGAATTATAATTACATTTTTTTTGGAAATCATAAACGTTAATACGTAGATTGGTGGGTGAATTATGGAAAGCAATCATAATGCAAAATTAACTTCCTCTGAACTTTCTCTATTATGGGGACATTATCAAAACGATACGTTAGGCATTTGCACTATTTCATATTTATTAAAAATAGTCGAAGATCCTGAAATAAAAGCAATTCTAGACTATGGACTTACATTAGAAAAAGATCATATAAAAATTATTAAAGAAACTTTCACCTCTGAAAAAATACCTATTCCCATTGGTTTTTCAGAGCAAGATGTAAATGTAAATGCACCAAGGCTTTTTTCTGACATATTTATTCTTCATTATTTAGCGAATATGGGTGCGATCGGTCTAAATAATTACAGTATTGCCCTACCTAACTCCTCTAGGAAGGATATAAGAGATTTTTATACAGCTTGTTTGAATTCATCTGCAGAGCTTTACAATCGTTCATCTGATCTTTTATTAAAAAAAGGGGTTATGATTCGTCCACCCTATATTCCATATCCAGAACAAGTGGAATTTATTCAAAAACAACATTTTTTATCAGGGTGGTTAGGAAAAACAAGACAACTTACTGCTATTGAAATTTCATATTTATTTTTTAATCTTCAGAGAAATGTACTTGGTACTGCACTACTAACTGGCTTCAGTCAAGTGACAAAATCTAAAGAAATTCGAGAATATTTAGTAAGGGGAGCAGAAATCTCAAAACACCATAGTTCAGTTTTTGTTAATTTTCTTAATAAGGACAATTTAACTGCACCAGTGACATGGGATAGTGAGCCAACGATTTCAACAATTTCTCCATTTTCTGATAAATTGATTATGTTTCATGTTGCAGCACTTAGTACTTCAGGTATTGGTTATTATGGGGCATCGCTTGGAATGAGTCCAAGAAGAGATATTGCAGCTGCATATACCCGTTTAATTGCTGAGGTTGGACTTCATGCTGAAGATGGTATGAACATTCTAATAAATAATGGGTGGTTGGAGAAACCTCCGTCTTCACCAGACAGAAGTAGTCTTGCAAGAGGATAATATTGAAGGAAGGTTTATGGGGCTACCCTTACCAGATAACTCCAAAGATTGCCGCTAACTTAGCAATAGATTCCTCCTTACTACCAATTACATTCATGTTGGTTTACCAGTACACTTCCCATAAACCATTAGCTTTTTATTTCTTCACATCCATGGGTGCTGTTTTATTTTCTTTCGGAATAAAGCCCTTGTTACAGGTTTTGATTTTATTCTGGTTAGACCCTAATATGAATTATTTATCCTTGTTAGGGTACTATTTAATTGGAATTTTAGTCGCAATTATTATAAACAAAAGTATTCTGCTTTTTATCCATTCCAAAATGCAATCATAAAAAAAGAGTGAAAACCCTTTGGTTTCACACTCCAACGCACAAAGTATATATTGTTTGATTTCGATTTCTTCTTTGAGATTACTTAAACCAACCTTTTTCCTTGAAACGCATGATGGCTTCAATTCTGTTTCCAACTTCTAGTTTTTCAAGGATTGTAGAAATATAATTACGAACTGTACCATTTGTTAAATAAAGTTGACTTGCGATTTCCTTAGTACTTTTTCCATCCGCCATTAGTACAAGCACTTCATTCTCTCGGTCTGTCAAAGGGTTTTCTTCCTTATATGCTTCATCAACAAGCTCTGAAGCATATATCCTTCTTCCAGCCATAACACTTCGAATCGAGCTTGCCAATTCCTCACTAGGGCTATCCTTTAGGAGATACCCATTAACTCCTGCTTTAATAGCTCTCTCAAAATATCCAGATCTAGCAAAAGTAGTAAGGATCATCACTTTACAGTCAAAACCTTTTAGTTCTTCTGCCGCATCAAGACCACTCTTTCCTGGCATCTCAATGTCCATAATACATATATCTGGTTTATGTGTTTGTACGAGTTTCACGACTTCTTCACCATTTCCTACTTTTCCAACAACTGTCATATCCTCTTCCAGCTCTAGTAAAGATGCCAGAGCCCCTAGCAGCATATTTTGATCTTCTGCAATAACAATTCGAATCATATCTCCACCCCCTCATCTGGTTTTATGGTGACATTAGGTACTCTAAAAATAAAAGTTGTTCCTTCTTCAGCTGAAATCCCAAGACTACCGTTCACAAATTCTAGTCTCTCTTTCATTCCTTTTATACCATTTCCAATAAGGTTACTTATTGGTTCCTTCATTCCTACTCCATTGTCATGGACTCTAACTACTAACTCTGTTCTTGAAGGTTCGATACTAACGGAGCAAACTGAGGCATAGCTATGTTTGACAACATTGGTAACAGCTTCTTTAATACACATACTTATAACATTTTCAGAGATTAGGGATGTATTATTTAACCTAGGATCCCCCGCTACAAGAAATTCAATTTGAGCTGCTTTTAATATTTGCTTCACTCTATAAATCTCATCTTCTAACTTTGTTCCTCGCATTTTCGTTACTAACTCCCTGACTTCCTTCAGAGCAGTTCTAGCAGTTTGTTGAACATCATTAATCTCAATTCTCGCCTTTAAAGGATCCTTGCTTATCAATTTTCCAGCTAAATCACTCTTCAAACCAATTAACGACAGTTTTTGTCCAAGAGTATCATGCAAGTCACGAGCAATTCTCTGTCTTTCTTCCATTTTAACTAGCTCAGAGATTCTTTTATTTGCATCCTCAAGCTGTCCTTGCAATTTATCCTCTTTATTTTTGTTATATGTACTTACCGGAAGAAGAATAACTGCAATTAGACTCAAAAATACAAAAGGAAGTTGGGTAAAAAAAACTTGTTTCTCTGTTACGAATCCATAATTAATTGTCGCAAAAGTTGAAACAATGTGAATGGAATATAATATAAAAAAAGCAATTTTGTTTTTTAAATTCCCAATAAAAAAAGCTAGGAATAATGAAAAATAGATATATCCAAAAAGAATACTCATAACTGTTGAAATAGCGATTTGCACACTCGTCCAAAAATAGACAAGCCATCCTTTAGAAACAAAGGACAGCACGTAGCAAACAAAGAATAATATGATCATTGTAATCCCTAAAGCAATTTGATACGTAGATGTTGAATGGAAAATAAAGTAGAAAGGGAGGATATAAAACACTACCCAAACGTAAGGGCTAAGACCAGTATTCTTTCGAAACATTTCATTCCAGTGCTTCATAATTCTCCCCTTTCCAATTGACAAAAAGCATTCTTATTAGCAGTAGTAATTATTCACTTTCTAAACTAGGTTTTCTTCTTGTCAACTTCTCTTTAAGTTCTTCAGCCTTAGATTCAGACAGCTTAAAATTCTTTTTCATATCTTTAAAGCTAACAAATGTCTTTTTATTTTCATCCCATAGTCGGAAACTAAGTGACTTCAAGCTAGTCCCAATTGTAATTGTTGTTGCTTTTTGAAGAGCAACTGATGCATTATGGACTTTTTCTAAGTTATAGTTTGGGACTCTCGGGCTTAAATGGTGTATGTGATGAAACCCAATATTTCCAGTTATCCATTGTAAGACTTTTGGAAGCTTGTAATATGAGCTACCGTCTACGGCTGCATTTACGTAACTCCATTCATCTTGATGTTCAAAATATGAATCTTCAAACTGATGTTGCACATAAAACAACCAAATCCCTGATAGACCAGAGATAAAAAATATAGGACCTTGAATCATTAGAAATGCCTGCCATCCAATAGCCCAGCTAAGAAGTGCATATAAAGTCACAATCAGTACATTCGTTAAATAGGTGTTATTTCTTTCTTTCCTTCTTGCACCTTTAACGTTAAAACGGTACTGAAGTAAAAATACAGCAATTGGACCGATTCCAAACATAACAACAGGATTACGATATATTCGATAATATATTTTGCGCCATAATGGAGATGCTGCATATTCATCTACTGTAAGGAGCCACATATCTCCTGTCCCTCTTTTATCAAGGTTACTGCTCGTCCCATGGTGAATGGAATGACTGTGTTTCCACTGCTCATACGGGACCAATGTTAATACACCAGTAATCGTACCAAGAATATCATTTGCGAGGCGATTGTTAAAGAATGATCCATGACAGCAATCATGGAAGAGAATAAAAGTTCTAACCATGAATCCTGATGCGACAAGAATCAAGGGAAGTGTAAGCCAATATGAAACAGAAAGACTTAAATAAGATAAATACCAAAACAGGACAAGCGGAAGAATTGTATTTACTATTTGTGTGATACTTGCTTTTAGATTTGTTTTTTCAAAAGGAGCAACTTCTTTTTTAAGCATTGATATGTTTTTAGAATCATTCATACTAGTGATCTCCTCCTCAGTGTTTTAATTAGAAATTAGTCTAAACACCAAATTAGTTTAATTGATTTTAGTATACGGTTTTCACTTCATTAGTATAAGTAATAAGTGTCAGTTCAGGGCATGACAAATGTCATATAGGCTAATTATACTACAAGGTGTTAGTAGTTGGTGCTAACATTAAGAATAAGTAAAAAAACTAATATCTCCTTATTAATTTTTTTACTTGACGAATTATTCACATACAATGATTTGCCTAGTAAATGTCCCCTTTGGAACATTACATCGATCTATAATTTCGAATCCTGCATTTACAATAATTGAGTCAATATCCTCGATAGTTACAACTACCAATTTTCTTGAAAATCTTCTGGTGCTCTCCAGCATCTCCAGTTGTTCTTCAGGTGAAACAACCGAGCATAAATTGTAGGGCATATCAATAATAGCCACATCATAGCTCTTAGTAACATCTCTAATATCCATAACAACTACTTCCTTTTGGTAGCCAAAATAGGAAATATTTTCATTTGTGAAATCCGTAATAAGGGAGTTAAGATCACTTCCGTCAATTGAAATTCCCATTGATAATGCCTCAACAAGAACCGTTCCAATTCCACAACAAGGATCAATTGCCTTTATCCCTTCAGGAATTGGGACAGCAATATTCGCGACTGCCCTTGCAACTCTTGTACTTAATGCAGTTGAATATCCATGAGGTTTCTTTTGGTGCTTCAACCAAACTGCTTCGCTTTTATGATAATGACCAAATACCCACCGATTATTAACAATCATAATACCAAATAATTGATTTGGTTTAAGTAAGTCCGCTTCCCCTTGAATGTGACTACCTACTTCTCGCTCTATTGTACGTCGTTCATTAAATCCAACTTTGTTCGATATTTTAGGGTCATCAAGCTTTACAAATAAAACTTTAAAGGTAGATTTGTGTATTGTAAGTCCCTTGACCTTATCCACTATTTCCTCTAGGGACTCACCTTCAAATAACACATCTAGTCTCTCCCTCATAAAAGGGCTTCTATTTGGCTCTATTGCCATTGGGCTCTCGATAATTCTAGTCCTGGAATCCATCCCAAAAAGCGAACGCATTTCTAATAAACAGAGAGATTCTTCCTCTGGACGGTATGCATAAGTATATATATAGTACATTGGTTTATTATTGATATTTTTCAGTTTTGTTCTCCTACTTTCACTATAATTTTTATTAGTTTAGCCTATATGTTATATTTCTCCTGGCACTTTTTAAGCTGAATTCTTAATTTTAACTGAGTTTATTAAACCGGAATATCTGAAACTGCTGCTTTATTGAGTGTAGGGTGATATCTAGTATGGAAATCAATCACCTAACTTTTATCTACCTTGTTTCTTTTCAAAAGCAGAAATCACAAGTCATGTTTAATTGAGCCTATTGGTTCAGTACATAAAAAAAACTCCTCAAAATCTGAAGAGAATAACATCTAAGTTCTTAAAATTAATTAATGATTAAGATCACTTTGGTTAACCCTTTTTGAATCAATTTCAACTTCAAGATATTTCTTAACAAGCTCTGGATAATGCTCCAATTCATCTTTTGCCTTCTCGCTCAACGTATAAATACCTCTGCTCACCTTAGAATACCAGCCGTAATAATTCTGATGAAGGATCGTCCATGTCTTTTCCCCTGTTCCCATCTCACGTAAGGTCTTAGGCGACAATGATCCAAATTGATCAAGGAGACAAGCAATTTGGATGCAATTTTGTTTGTAGACAGTCATTATTTTAGTTTTAGTACTACCACCAACATTATAGTCACCAAACCGTTCATTCGCTTCTTTAATGACGTTGTTTCTCTTTTTCTTGCTACGTTGCATACTTTTCAATCGATCGAATGTTACAGGTGTTATCTTAATATCCATTGAAGCTTCAACATCCTGAAAAGAAACAAGAATCAACCCAAGCTCCAACCTTTTAATTAAGTGACAAATATCTTTCCATTTTTTCGAAAAAAGATTGTACTTAGGTTTTGGTATTGCAATATACACTTGGTCAGTCAAACGTTGACGATTGGCAGCTTGAACAAGTAAATCGACTGTTAAGTTCAACTTCATTTCAACAATAATTAGCTCGTCCTCTTTTATGGCGGTTAAATCGCAATGATTAACTTCACCTTGCACAGCATAACCCTGATCTATAAAATAACTTCGAATTGGCTCATACAAATCCACTTCATATATTTTTTCTTTCATAAAAATTGAACCCCTTCTAAATCTAATTAATAGTAATTATAGCAAATATTAAGATATTATCCTACTTACCTCTTTTCACATGAAAACCAGGTTATTTTAAAATAAAAACGTTTTTGGTACCAATTTCAAGTATAATGAACCTTGTTCAGATTATGCATATGATATTTCTCAAGAGAGAATCCTATATATAAGTCGGATAATAAAAATAAATGAGGTAAATTATGAGCGAAAATAGCTTTGATGATTATAAATTAAGTGAGGAATTAAAAAAATCTCTAGCAATGCTAAAATATGAAACTCCAACTGAAGTACAAATTGAAGTTATTCCTAGAGCATTGAATAATCAAGATCTGGTGGTTAAATCAGAAACTGGAAGTGGGAAAACAGCTTCCTTTGGTATACCTATCTGTGAAATGATTAAATGGAATGAAAAAAAGCCCCAAGCATTAATTCTTACACCTACAAGGGAACTAGCTGTTCAAGTTCGAGATGACATCACTAATATAGGAAGATTTAAGCTAATAAAAGCTCTTGCAGTTTACGGAAAAGAGCCTTTCACGAAACAAAAGGAAGAATTAAAACAAAAAACTCATGTTGTTGTCGGTACTCCGGGCCGAGTCATGGACCATATTGAAAGAGGAACTCTGGACTTAGACGAAATTAAGTTCTTAATTATAGACGAAGCAGATGAAATGCTCAACATGGGTTTTATTAAAGAAGTCGAGAAAATATTAAAGAAACTTCCCTTAGATAGAGTTACGATGGTTTTCTCTGCTACTTTGCCTAAAGATGTAGAAAATCTCTGTCATAGTTATATGAATGACCCAATTAACATTGAAATAGAAACAACCACGTTAACTACGAACACAATCGAACATTTATTAATTGAATTAGAAGAAGAAGAAGCCAAGGTAGCATTATTAAAAAAAGTTACTGTTGTTGAAAACCCAGATAGCTGTATCATCTTTTGTAAAACAAAAGGTAATGTAGAAAAAGTATATTCAGAATTAGATGAAGCCGGTTATTCATGTGAAAGACTACATGGAGGATTACTTCAAGAGGACCGTTTTGGCGTTATGGAAGGTTTCAAATTAGGTAATTTTCGTTATCTTGTAGCAACTGATGTTGCAGCGAGAGGAATTGACATTGATAATGTGACCCTTGTTATTAACTATGACGTTCCATTAGAGAAGAAGGTTTACGTTCATCGAACCGGAAGAACTGGTCGTGCTGGAAATAAAGGTAAAGCTATCACTTTTGTCTTACCTTTTGAAGAAAAGCAACTTAAGGCAATTGAAAGATACATTGGCTTTGAAATACCAACAATGGAAGCTCCGACATCACGCCAAGTTTCTTCAGGAAAAGCTGCTTTTGAAGAAAAAAGTAGTGGTCGCCGTGTCGTTTTCAATAATAAAACTGCTCGTGTTAACAAAGATATCCTAAAACTCCACTTTAGTGCTGGGAAAAACAAAAAAATTCGTGCCATTGACTTTGTCGGAACGATTGCCAAAATTCCTGGAGTTACTACAGATGATATTGGCATAATTACCATTCAGGAAAATTTATCATATGTAGATATTTTAAATGGTAAGGGTTCATTAGTTCTTCAAGCATTGGAGAATACAACCATTAAAGGAAAAAAACTAAAGGTAAGCAAAGCAGTTAAGTAACACTGTTTTGATTACCCACAATTTTTATTGAGAACGAAAGCCTCTTTTTTAGAGGCTTTTTCTACTTAACCAATACATTGTAAAGGATAAAATTATTTCTTATTTATTGGGTTTTGTTAAATAAGATGGTCATTGATTACAGCTTAAATTTATTACGTAATTTTAACAATCATTCCAAGTCTCTCCACGATAATGAATTCAACTACTACAAATTTCAAAATTTTACTTACGATCGTCCTTTGTTTTTGCTAGGGGAAGCTGGTCTAAGAAACCAAATTCAATCATTAAATTCAACGTATCTTCACCATATAACCCTACCTCAGCCATTAACCTTGCAAAATCTACTCCTATATCTTTCCGCATTATAGTTGCTAGTGCTCTTCCATAACGTCCCACAGTTGTAGCTGCAAATAGTGAAATTTTAAAAAGCATCAAACGTTCCGAGAAAGGCGAAATTGTACTTGCTGATATTTCTGCTTCCCAAGTCGGAAGTTGAGGCAAACCATTTATTGTTAGTAATGATTGAAAAATATCTAAATGTTTTTTTGCAATTTGCTGACCACGTTCAAAATGATCCTTTAGTTTTTTTGAAGAAGCAACCTGAACAAAACTTTTTAGAAATTCTCTTTCTACTTCAATATTAGTAAAGTTTGAAACGATAAGCACTATTTCCTCAGCATTTAGAGGACGATCACCTGATAACCATCCACCAACAAATGATTGTTTATGCACCTTCTCAATGGTCTCGGGAATCGGAAGGTGTATCATTGGATTAAATAAACCCTTCCCCTTCATTATTCTTACAAAATCATCCAATAACTGAGCAGACCTCGTTAAATTGGTCAAGTAATACTGCCTTATATCAGAACGTGTAGCTTCTGAAAGGGCATTTGTATAAACAGTACCAGCATTCTGTGCTAATATATATTTCACTAATATGATTATATTATCGTAATAAAGTGCTGGCGCTTCAAAATTAACATCTTCTCTCGAAAAACCTTTTGGTAGAGGATGACCCGTTAGATTAAAAAAATTCTTCCCTTCTTTCACCTCGAATTCCGCTAGATCCAAAGCCTTTTTTAGCACGTGAATTATTTCTGGATCTTTCGCTGTACCGATAAAATACTTTGTGACTTCTACTGCCATAGTGTTACCCAAATATGTATTCCAAAGATTGGTTAGTTCACTCACTGACAAACTAGTGTCCATATAATCCCCCTTACCTACATTTTTTTTATTTTTCCCGATAGCTCAAGACGTATTCATACGTCTAAATCTAATTAATTCATTTTCTAGTATCATTCTTATAACTTTTGTGGTGAAAAAATAAGGAAGCAATCCATTCCCCACTTATTTTTCTATCGAATCTTGAGGAGGTTGAATTCTGGCGAGTGTTTGTTAATAAAGGCTGCGAGTGTTCTGGAACGAAGATCCCCTTATTTTCAGGGTAGCCTTTTTAATAATTGAACACTAATATACGACGTGTTAATTATTGCTTAACGAAACATCCCTTGGAAAACAGCCTAAAAAAAAAGACAAGAGAAACCATAAAATTGGTATCCTCTTGTCTTTTTTATAAGCTTAATTCTTTTTACTTATTAAGTTTTCCACTATGAATTTGGTTATACACTTCATTAGTTATTTCCTTAATAGTTTTTTGATTGACTAATTTATACGAACTAATTTTTAGATATCCAGTTGAATTAATCTTTCTTTGCTCTTGCATTTGGTCGAGCTTCGGTACTCTAAAGTCCTTAGTTGCTAAGTAGGCGATCAGCATTTTTTCTGATTCGACATTAATATACACCTGAATTCCCGATAGTTCTGGCAGAAAGAGAGAGGTATAGTCATATTCGATGTGAATATCTGACAACTCTACGTTTTTCATAATAGGTGAGTGGCTTGGTAGAGAGACAAAATAAACCATTTGCTCGAATGAAAAGTCTAAATTTATTATATCCAATCCATATAAAGATGATATTCTTCGAGCAAATATTTTTAATTCTCCTATATAAAAAAACTTGCTACTTAGTAATATAGTAAAAATAAAAAGTAGAATAATTAGTAAATTGCTAAATTCAGTCACGACGTTATTACTCCTTCAAATGATACAACTTTATTTTTACCAGTTTCTTTTGCCTTATAAAGTGCCTTATCAGCTGCATCAACTATTTTGCGAGAGTTTGATTCTTGTAGCCCTTCTGTAGAAGCCACACCTATACTTATCGTTAATCTGCCTAGCGGTTGTTTCTCACCACATGGAAAAGGAGTCTTTACTACATTTTCACGAATACTCTCTGCAACACTTACTGCTAAGTCTAAGCTAGTATCTGGTAATAAAATTATGAATTCTTCTCCACCAAATCTAAATGGAATATGATCCTTTTTAATTGAGTCTTGGATTACCTCTGCTAACTGGATTAATACTTGATTTCCAAGCATATGACCATTTGTATCATTGTAATGTTTAAAAAAATCGATGTCGATAATAATAAGCGAGAATTGGCTTTGATTTGATTTAGCAGTATGTACTTCTATTGATGTCTGAAATGCACGTAGATTAAATAGACCTGTTAGACCATCTTTAAGAGCCATATCTTCAATTTTTGTGTATAAATGTGCATGTTGAATCGCTATAGCCGCTTGGTTTGCAAGTGGAATTACACTATCAATATCATCTGAAGTTATTGGTTTTTTATTAACTGGATTATCAATAATGAGGACCCCTACTTTTATTCCTTGATTGATTAAAGGAATAATTGCGAGTTCTTCCATTTTAAATTCACTTACAAATTCAAACAATGTTTGATCACTATTATCAATTTCACTAATATGAAGTGGAAATCCACTTTCTAATGTTTTATAAAGAAAATTAGGTTCATCCAATGTTATTTCGAGTTTCTTTACCTTTTCATTCAACAACTGATCAGAGGAATCTTCGGATTCTTTAATCTCAATTAACTCTATTAGTTTATATTTATTCTTAGCAAGTCTTTCCCATGTGGCAAATCCCTCTTCAGCTGACATAGGACCCGTTCCCATTATTCCATTTAGTTTTGTTCCATTCTCATCGATTAGAAGAATCATGGCTCTATTAAAACCTAATCCATATCCAGCTGTCACTGATGTAAGGATTGTTTGTAATAGCTTTTGTAAGTGTAATGTTTGCTGCATTGAAGAACTAACTTCTCTAAAAACATTAAGTTGCTTTGAGTTGCTAATAAGCTTAGTGAGTCTGTTTCCACTTTCCTTCTTTAGGCTAACAATATAAGTGGAAATAAACGAGACACAAACTGCAAAAAGTAGATAACTAATCATCAATTTCAAATCGCTAACGTTTGATACTATCACTAACAATACCCATGCAATACAAGCACTAAGAACGGCTCCAAAGTACGAGAAACATATTGATGAAATTACGACAAACACTAATAAAATCCAGATACTTTGGTTGTTATTAAGATATAACTCGTGAACTCCCACTAGTACAAGACTTGCTGTAACTAGTGTTACTTTATTGAAAAGATTACTACCTTTAAAACGAACAAAATTAGCAATAATTCCTATTAGAATCGTAAAAATACATACTTGAATATATGGCATAATCATCAGTAAACTCTCCAGATTCTTTTTTATTAGTAGCCTAAGTTAGTATATGAAGTAATAATGTTCGTACCCACCCTACTTTATCTTTTTTATATCTTACCATATATATTTTTAATAACAGTTAATTAATTTAGAAACTACATAATTCTAGATATTATCTTTCACTATAATTAGAGATTAGATGGAAGGTAGCACCAATCTAGTAAATGGGTTTACTCCCAAAACTCACATAGAAAAGATCCTTCAACTTTAAGTTAAAGGATCTAGTTACTTGATTATTCATGTTTCTGTTGGTTTCTCACAAATTGAATAGGCATCATCTAGTTAGATTTTTTTAAAAAGGCATCTACAAATTTATCAAAAACATTTCTTTTTTTGATTTCTAAGGAGTCTAATTCTGATGAATAAAATTTATAATTATTTTTTCCATTATTTTTCGCAAAATACATCGCCTTATCTGCATTGTGAATTAGTGTCTCTTTATCTTCTCCGTCTTCGGGATAAATACTTATTCCTATGCTAGGTGATATTTTAGTTTCATTTTCACCAATTATATAAGGAGTACTAATACTATCAATAATTCGCTGAGCAATCATCTCTAGTTCTGGACTTAATGTTTCTTCGAATACAATGATAAATTCATCTCCACCAAGCCTTGCTACAAGGTCTTCTTCCCTTACACTTAATAGCAATCTTTTAGCAACTTCTATTAATAAAGAATCACCAGCTTTATGTCCTAGTGTGTCATTCACCTTTTTAAAACCATCCAAATCAAGAAACATGACGATTAAATTATGTTTCTTACGACTAGATCTTGCAATTGCTTTGGTCAGATGCCTAGAAACTAATTTCCGATTAGGCAAATCAGTTAATTCATCATAATATGCCATCTTCTTTAATTTTTCTTCTAGTAATTTACGCTCAGATATATTTGTTAGTAGAGAGTTCACCTTAATAACCTGTCCTAATTCGTTAAAGATTGGTACTGAGTTTTTTTCCATCCAGATTATTTCTTCGTTACGAATAATTCTAAAAATCAACTTTATAGGTGATTTATGAATTATTAATTTACCTTCTTTGTCTAATATCTTATCAATATCCTCATGGTGTATGATTTCATTAAGTAGGGTTGGATATTTTGCTATATCTTCAAATGAGAAACCATAAATATCCCTAACACCTTTAAAGACAAAGTATTCATTTTTGACAACATCATATGAGAGAAAATTCATATTTAGGTCATCAATACTTTGTTTATACTCCTCAATATTTTGGGTTAATTGAACGTTCATTTTTCCCAATTCTACATTTGTATTTTCTAATTCCTTATTAAGGTTTTCTGAATCATCTAATTTTTTCCCCATCCACCAATAGGGTAAAATAATAGTCACTAGAAATAGTATTAATTGAACTGAAAAAACATCCTTCAGAGCTAGATATATAGAACTAATTATAAGAGTAAGTATATGGATACCTACAAGAATTAATCGCCCCTGATATTTCATCAAATCACTCCCTTTTTATCTTTTATATTGGCTACCCTGAAAATAAGGGGATCTTCGTTCCAGAACACTCGCTTTACGCGGGTCGGGCGTCCTTCCACTTCAATCAACTTTGTTTAAATAATCTATATGGAGCTTTAACAGAGCCATATTAAAAATAACCAGCAATATCCTGCACTTAATCATAAATGAAATCTAGTTGCCTAGTAAAGTGAAAAGAAAACCTTATATATTTACACATTACCCTAACCCTAAAGAACAAATCTTTAAATCATATTTGCTCAACAAATGTTTTCAACTAGGTAAAAAACTTTATCAATGAATAATCCTTGAGATTTTTCCATTTTCACCTATCTCTGTAGTTAGTTTAACAAAGGTACATTTATATTTGTGGGCTGAGAACTAACAACATGGTACCCATTGAACTAGGTATTGTTAATAGTTTATTAAAACGAAGCCGAAGGTATGGGACTCTTAGAAAATAAGGCGGACTAGTGGGTATTTCTGCAGCGCGCAATTCAACAGCCATGTTTCCTTGCGTCATTTTTTAGTAATACATTCGTAAGAATCGTTATGAGGTGAGTTAACCAAGGGAGGTACTTCATGTGCTACCATTTGTGTAGCATCAAAAGGAATAAGGATTTTTTTTAACAAGTCCTTATCGACAACGGAACGGTCCAGCCATACTTTTCCCTGTTTTTTCGGAAGAATCACAGGCATTCTATCATGTATGTCCATCATTAATTTATTCGGTGCCGTCGTAATAATTGTACATGAATGAATAACTTCACCCTCTGGTGATTCCCAGCGATCCCATAATCCCGCCAAAGCAAATGGATTATTGTTCTTCATATGAATACGAAATGGAACTTTTTTGTCACTGCCTTTACGCCATTCATAAAAGCTATCTGCAATAATTAGACAACGTCTTCTTTCAAACAGACGTTTAAAAGAGGCTTTCTCATCAATTGTTTCCGCTCTCGCATTAATCATCTTGTATCCATTCAATTTATCTTTCGAGAAAGAAGGAATTAATCCCCAACGAAGCCTCCCTGCCCTGTTGTATTGACCATCACTAATAATAGCTAATATTTGTTGAGACGGGGCAATATTATAGCTTGGATAATACTCTATTTCACTCATATTCGATATGTTGAATTGGTCCGCAATCTCATCAATATTTGTAAAAAGCGTAAGACGTCCACACATATTTTTGATAATCTCCATTCCTATATCTTTTTATTTGTTATTGGCTATTGGAAGTTAAATGAAAGAAATGATAGAAACTTAGCTCTACAAATATTAGTTATTTCCATTAGCTTAGAAGAGAGTCTCTAAGTAATTTTCACTAAATTACTTAGCACCATTTATTTAGAGATGGTTCATTAAAATACGAAACTAATATTGGTGCTAGTTACGGGAAAATCTAATTATTTTATCGAAGGTATAATATATTCTTCTAATAAGGGATCAACATCCATCCCACTAGAGGTTTGGATGACAACAAGATCTAAATCTGGAATTACAACCATGTATTGACCGTATAACCCCATGCCTCTATAGGTATCAAATCCACCTACTTCTTTTAACCAAAAGTAATATCCATATTTAGCCCCATCAAAATTCCCCTTTGTATCCACATAAGGAGTTGTACTTTCTTTAACCCATCCATCAGGTAGAAGTTGGCGATTTCCCCATTTTCCATCCTTCAGATATAGATAGCCAATCTTAGCTATGTCTCGAGGCTTCATCAATACACCCGTTCCCCCAAATGAAGTTTCTGAAGAATCTGTTGGCCATTCAACAGACCTTATTCCTAATGGACTAAATAAATGTTGCTCTGCATAATCTGAAAGTTTAGTTCCAGTTGCCTCTTGAATTATTTTTGAAACAACTCTGGCATCCCCTGTACTATAATTCCAGGTATCAGGGTTTTCTCTTATTGGTCGGTTCAAAACATAATATGCCGGGTCATTACTACTCATAAATTCCTTCCAAGTATTTGACTGGTAAAATCCCCTTTGGGTTTGTTCTGGGAAATCAAGTCCCGACTTCATTGTTAAGAAGTGTTTAATAGTAAGATCTGATTTCCATCTATTTTTTTCGATTATTTTATCATCTTGAAGATAAGTATTTATCCTATCATTAACACTGTTAATTTCATCTTGATTAATAGCTATACCTACTAGTGCAGAAGTCAAACTCTTTGTTACCGAATAGATTGGATGGGTTGTTTCTTTACTATACTCTCCACCGTATTTTTCAGCAATAATATATCCATCCTTCACAACGATAAAACCTTCCATTGGAATACTCTGTTCTTTTATATGCCTAAACATATTAAATAAATATGCTGACTCCATCCCTACACTTTCAGGAGAAGTTTTTCGCCACTCTTCGGTTGGCCAATAAGGCTCAATAACAACTACTTCCTGTGTTACAGCATCCATTTCTTCATCAGTAAGTTCCACAGACTCTTTAATTTCATTATTTTCTTTTTGATTAGGCTCTTCTATTTTTGAATTCCCAAGATTACTTTCTTCTGTTGTGAAACTAATCGCTTCCTGCTTTTCACCCGTTTCTTTATTATTACAACCAATAATAGTAATAGAGCATACTAGTAAAATGGAAAGTATTCCTCTTACTCTTATCACTTTATCCCCCCCCCTAAAATATAGATTTTTGGTATGGTTTGTGGAAAGTAGAGTTTGTACCAAAGTACTACCACAAGGTGACGGTCTTACTTCTCAATCATTGCCCAAGGATTGAGAAGTGATGTGTATTACGATCCATATTATCTATTAAAATTTATTTAATAGACTAAATCCCCTTCATAATCGATAAAGCTTTGCTTTATATAGACCTTTTGATATGGTTATCAACAGAAGGATAGTACCACTACTTAAATACTTTTTTAAATGAAGGCTCTGTTAAAGCTCAATGTTGATTTTTCAAACGTAGTTGATTGAAGTGGAAGGATGCGCGACTCCAGCGGGACAGGTGAGACAACGAAGGCGCAAGTGCCGAGTTGGCTCATCGCCCGCCCCGCGGAAAGCGAGCATCCTGCAGCTGAAATAACACCAAAGTTAAACAGAGACCTTCATGCAAAACAATTTTGCACCATGAGGTATGAAAATAAGCAATATATTTCTTTAGCAGTGATCGAAGTGGAAGAACGCGAGACTCCTCGAAAATACTCCCGCATTTCCTTCGTGCGGTGAGAATTCATGGAAGCCTATTCAAAGTCCTG
>JBFILZ010000012.1:0-41380 GCA_041611945.1 Bacillus sp. (in: firmicutes) | reverse complement strand
TATAGAAAGATATTTGCATCTGGGTGATAATAGAATTTGTAAACTTATAGAATTAATACAAGGGAGGAAAATAACAAATGAAAAAGCTTTTAAGTATTCTTTTAGTTGCAGTCTTAGGTATTAGCCTAGCAGGTTGTGGAAATTCTGGGGATCCAAAAACAATCGTCTTGGGATTCGTTCCATCACAAGAATCTGATACAATTGCTGATACTGTACAACCTTTAGCGGACAAATTGTCTGAAGAGCTAGGAGTAAAGGTTGAAGGTAAGGTAATGACAAGCTATACAGCTCTTGTTGAAGCAATGGGTACAAATGAAGTTCATATTGGTTTTATTCCGGCTTTTGCTTATGTCTTAGCAAATGAGAAGCATGGTGTTGAAGTAATTCTCAAATCAGAGCGTTATGGTTCTGACCAATATCGTGCACAATACTTAGTACGTTCTGATTCTGGTATTGAATCCCTTGAAGATATGGAAGGGAAGTCTTGGGCTATTCCTGATTTAGCCTCTACAAGTGGCTTCTTATTTCCTGCCGCTCAAATTATGGATAAGTTTGGGGTAGAAGATCCACAAACTGGCTATTTTGGTATGACTGTTCAAGCAGGTGGTCACGATGGTGCTGCAATCGCCGTTTACAATGGTGATGCTGATGTAGCAACTACATTTGAAGATGTTCGTAGTAGCTTGAAAAAGGAATATCCAGATGTAATGGAAAAGTTAAAAGTTGTTGCTTACACTGATTATATTCCAAACGATACAATCTCGATTACAAAAGAGTTGAGTGATGAAATGCAAACTAAAATTAAAGAAGCATTCCTTGGCTTTAACGAAGACGAAGCAATGATTACGATTATGAATGATGTTTACTCATGGGATGCAATTCGCGAAGCGCAAGATAGCGAATATGAAATCGTTCGTGTAACTTATAACAAGTTCAAGGATTCAATAAAATTAGATAAATAGAAAGTGTTGGATATCCTTTAAGGGATGTGTGTTTTTCTAAATCCTAATAAAAACTTGGCATTTGCCAAGTTTTTATTAGGTCTTTTCTATCAACTAATTCTTCAGATGGTTTAAAGGGAAGGCTAATCACACTTAATTAAAGGCTCTGTTAAAGCTCAATGTGATTTTTCAAACGATGTTGATTGAAGTGGAAGGATGCGCCCGCCCCGCAGAAAGCGAGCATCCTGCGGCTGAAATCAACACCAAAGTTTAACAGAGACCTTCATGCAAAACAATTTTGCACCATGAGGTATGAAAATAAGGAATATATTTCTTTAGCAGTGATCAAAGTGGAAGAACGCGAGACTCCTCGAAAATACTCCCGCATTTCCTTCGTGCGGTGAGAACTCATGGTAGCCTATTCAAAGTCCTGTGGGACTAGCGGGACAGGTGAGACCTGAAGGCGCTAACGCCGAGGGGCTCACCGCCCGCCCCACGGAAAGCGAGTGTTCTGGAACGAAGATCCCCTTATTTTCAGGGTAGCCTAATTAAAAAAAATACATAATAACTTGGCGAGGGCTAAGGAGGTTTTTTTATGATAGAATTTAAAAATTCATCTCTTATATACCCTAATGGGACAGTAGGGCTAAAGAACATTAACATCAAAATTAATGAGGGGGAATTTGTCGTAATTGTCGGCCTATCCGGTGCTGGGAAATCTACTTTTATAAGAAGTATAAACCGATTGGTTACTCCAACTAATGGAGAGTTGTTAGTTGAAGGTGAAGATATACTCAAACATAATGGCAAAAGTTTAAGAAAACTCCGAACAAAAATTGGGATGATTTTTCAGAATTACAACCTAGTCAAGCGCTCTACAGTAATGAAAAATGTAATTGCAGGAAGACTTGGACATACAGGCACTTGGAAAAGTATTCTTAATCTTTATTCAAAGCAAGATTTAGCACTAGCCTATGAAAGTTTAAAGCGTGTAAATATCGAAGAAAAGCTATATAGCCGTGCAGATGAATTAAGTGGTGGACAGCAGCAACGAGTTAGTATTGCACGTGTCTTAACTCAACAGCCCAAAATCATCTTAGCGGATGAGCCTGTAGCAAGTTTGGATCCTCCAACTTCACATCAAGTTATGAAGTACTTAAAAAAAATAAATCGGGAAGATAAAATTACAACCATTGTAAATCTTCACTTTATAGATATGGCTATGGAATATGCCGATAGAATAATTGGAATGAGAGCTGGAGAAGTTGTTTTTGACGGACCTGCCTCAGAAGTTACTGAGAGTACATTTGAGGAGATATATGGCCGTTCAATCCGTGAAGATGATTTGCGGGGAGGGCAAGAAGAATGAAGGAAGTAGAAAAGTTTACGCCTACAAGCCTTTATTCAGTTAAAACAAAGAAAACAATGACCATTGTCCTTGTTCTAGTTATAGGTTTTTATTTGGTTAGTTCGATTACGACAAATTCATTTATTATAAACCTTATTCTAAAATTACCGAATATCTTTAACTTATTAATACGATTTTTCCCTCCTAACTGGGATTATGCTCAAGTGGTTTGGCCTAAACTTTTTGAAACAATTCAAATGGCAATCATTGCAACAACTGTTGCGACAATCATTTGTATCCCTCTTAGTTTATTAGCTTCTAGAAATATCACAACAAATAAATATTTATATAATTTTGTGAGATTTCTGCTAAACGTACTACGAACTATTCCAGATATTATTTTGGCAGTAGTATTTGTTGGATTATTTGGAATCGGAGTATTCCCAGGTATAATCGCTCTTATTATATTTTCTTTGGGGATTTTAGCTAAGCTTATGAGTGATACAATTGAGTCTATTGATATGACTCCTATAGAAGCGATGGAGGCATCTGGTGCAAATAGAATTCAAACGATTGCTTATTCTGTTGTACCACAAATTTTGCCACAGTTCGTATCGTTTTCATTATATGTATTTGAAATCAATATACGTGCTTCTGTTGTTTTGGGGCTAGTGGGTGCAGGTGGAATTGGGTTATTACTAAGCCAGCAAATCAATTTTTTAAATTATCCTAGCGTAACAACTATTTCATTTATCATATTTGTTGTAGTTATTTCTATTGATTATATTAGTGGGAAGATAAGGGAGGGCTTATTATAATGCAAAACGGTCAAATGCCTCCTAAACCTAAACGAAGTATAAAAGCGTTGCTTAGAAATACACTAATAGCTATTGTGCTCCTAGTTATATATATTTGGACATTCACTAGTATTAATATCGATTGGCTAAAAATTGTAGAGAGAGCTGCTGATAACTTTTCCCGTATTATTCCTAGACTTTTCTCACCAGCGTGGTCAGAGACAGGCAATATAATGATCAGTATGTTAGAAACAATATTTATTGCCTACACGGGTTCTTTGGCAGCAGCGATTATTGCTATCCCACTTGCCTTTATGGCAGCAACAAACATATCTAGTCATAAATTAATTAACAAAATAGCCATGGGGATACTAGGTGGAATTCGTGCATTCCCTGATATTGTCTTAGCCATTATCTTTGTAGCGGCAGTAGGTCCCAATCCTTTTGCAGGGGTTTTAGCCATTGCTATAGGTTCCACAGGGATGTTAGGTAAGCTTTATGCTGAAGTTATTGAATCTATTGATTTGAAGGTAATTGAAGCAATGGAAGCAAATGGAGCAAACAAAATCCAGATTCTCTTTTATGGAATAATGCCACAAGTTATCCCAGAATTTCTTTCATATGCGATCTATCGATTTGAAATAGATGTACGTGCTTCTTCAATACTTGGTATCGTTGGTGCAGGTGGAATTGGTACATTAATTACATTTGCTTATCTAAACCGAAATTGGGAAGAAGTTGGGATGATTCTTCTTGTCATTATTGTTGTTGTCACATTCATTGATATTGCGAGTGCTTATATTCGTAAGCGTATCGTATAGGGACATGAGAAATCATGTCTTTTTTTAATATTGTTTTTGTTAAACATTGCTGTTAATAGCAGCTACTGGATACTCTCTTTTAAGAGCGGACGCCGAGATATCAGATTCTAGTACATGTTTCTTCTTAGGCGATAATTGACAAATTTAAGTACAAAAAGTATAATTGCTTTTAATTCAAGATAATTAAACCGATAAGGATTTGGTGTTTTATGGATAAAAAGAGAGAAATAAATACTTCCCTTAAATTATTTGTTATATTGTCACGTGCTTATCGAAATGTTGGGGACAGTGCCAATAAGTCTATTCATCGTTTTGGACTAAACCCAACTGAGTTTGCTGTTTTGGAACTATTATTCAATAAAGGGGATACACCCCTTCAGCAAATCGGTGGTAAAATATTAATAGCTAGCGGAAGTATCACTTATGTTGTAGATAAGCTTGAAAAGAAAGGTCTACTTATTCGCAAACAGTGTCCTAAAGATAGAAGAGTTACCTTTGCATCTCTTACTGATGAAGGTATTAAATTCATGGAAAGAATATTCCCAGAGCACGCTGAATATTTGAACGATATCCAATCTTCATTAACTATAGAAGAGAAGGAACAACTGATGCTGCTACTAAAGAAACTTGGATATGGTGTAAAGGGTGAATCTAATTAGCAGGATAAATGAATAGTGACTTATCCAAAACCTAGTATAATACTAAGATCGTGTTCAAACATGATGGATAAGTTAATAATCAGAAGACCAAATCATGTATTGATTTGGTCTTGTTTTTTTATAATTTACTAGATTATTTTTGGTTAAACTTTTTTCAAATCAACAATTAAATAAATTGCTATTAATACTCGAGGAGTCTAAAAACCTTAATCATCAATTTAACTTTGTTTAGAAAATAACAATGAGTTTTAACAGTGCCATATTACTTCTATTTTTTCAATTTAAAAAACTGCACCCCCGATTATAGTTTTTTACACTACAAATGGATGTACAGTTTAAAAAAATGGTTTTTTGGTTGTATGAAGAGACTGGTATTTCAATTAATTTAGTAGTGAAACAGATAAACAGCTAGAAAGGTAAATTATACCGATGTTATAGGAGAATTTATTTTAGTTAATCCTTAAATTCATTAGGTAAAATAAGTACTTCAACGCGACGGTTTCTCCCTCTACCTTCAGAAGTTTCATTTGTATCTACTGGTTGATACTCACCAAAACCCTTTGCGCTGAGCTTTCTTACATCTAGTTTTTCGTTCTCAAGGATAATTTTCATGAAGTTTACGGCTCTCATAACACTAAGGTGCCAATTTGACTCAAAAAGAAGATTATTAATAGGAACGTTATCTGTATGACCACTAATAATAATATCTCTAGGTGGATTAGATACAAGTAATTCGGAAATTTCTCTTGCAATTGTTTCATCCTTAAAACGGACGTTTGCTTTACCTGGATCAAAGAGGACATCATCCAAAACTGTAATAAGAAGACCTTCGTCAGTTAATACTGTTTTTAATTTATTGTTTAAATTTTTAATGGTTATTTTAGCATTTATTTTTTTCTGTAACTCTTCAAGCTCGATTTTTTCTTGCTCATCAAATTCTGGATCTTTATTTTTATCATTTTCGGCATCATCTACGTCGGAGGATTGAGGTTGCTCCTCTGGTAGTGGAGTTGGAAATTCCATGATCCCAGATCCACCACTCATTGCCCCATTCATCGATTTTGCAATTTGTTGAAATTTTTGAGCATCAACTGAACTGGCTGCAAAAAGAACAATAAAAAGCGCTAGTAATAGAGTTAATAGGTCGGCATAAGGAATCAACCAAGTTTCATCAATATGTTCTTCGTGGTGTTGTTTTTTTTTTCTACTCATCTTTGTTACCACCTTGAGAAGCAAAATATTTATTGCGTTCGTAATTGGGTAGATAGCTAGCGAGTTTTTGCTCAAGCATTGTTGGAGATTGACCATCTAAAACTGATAGGACGCCTTCGATCATTACACGTTTAACATGAGATTCTTCCTTAGACTTGCGCTTTAACTTATTAGCAAATGGGTGCCATAAAACGTAGCCTGTAAAAATTCCAAGTAATGTAGCTACGAAAGCTGCTGCAATGGCTTCTCCTAGAGCTTCTATATTTGCCATATTTCCTAATGCTGCAATAAGTCCAACTACTGCCCCTAAAACCCCTAGAGTAGGTGCATAAGTTCCTGCTTGACTAAAAATACCTGCACCAGCAAGATGTCGTTCTTCCATCGCCTCAATTTCTTCATTCATTACATCTCGAATAAATTCAGGAGACTGGCCATCTATAGCTAAACTAAGGCCGTTTTTTAAAAAAGGTTCATCTACATCATTTAATTGAGCTTCTAATGCTAGTAGTCCTTCTTTACGAGCAATATTAGCCCAATTAGTGAAGGTAGGAATTAAATCCACTATTTTTAAGGATTGTTTTGTTTTAAATAATACTCCAAATAATTTAGGTATCCGTTTGAGTTCGTGCCCTGGGAAACCTATAGAAACAGCACCAGCTGTTCCTACAAAAATAATGAAAAATGCAGCAGGATTTAATAAAACACCAAAATGTACGTGTTTGAAATACATTCCTAGTAGAACTGCAGTAAGTCCAAGAATCAAACCTATTACGGTAGCTTTGTCCAATATGATCACCTAACTTATCTTTTTTCTAGTTTGTTAATAATAATTAGTACTGTGTATATAAGTTATGTTTACTTATAAGTGTAATATCGACATAGTATCAATAATTTTTATACATTTTCAAGTATTATTTTCTGATGGAGTCAGAATAGTAAGTAGATGTTGATTCGGAATTGTCTATAAAATTGAGTATAATAGTAGAAAGTCATTTGAAATTGCAATAGAATGAGTAAAGAGGAAAGATATTAGGGAGTGAATGATTTGAGATTTGAACAATTTGAATACAAGAGACCAAACCTTGTGGAAATTGAACAAAATGTTAGTGAACTATTAAAAAAGTTTGATGAAGCTCCGAATATAGAGGGACAGAATCAAGTTATGATGGAGATTAATTCAATTCGAAATGATTTTAGTACAATGTCCAATATATGCCAAATAAGGCATACGATTGATACAAACGATCATTTCTACCAAGCCGAAAATGAATATTTTGACGAAAACAGTCCACTAATGCAAAAAATCAGCACAAACTTCTACAAGCACTTAGTTGATTCAAAATACAGAGCAGATTTAGAAGAAAAATGGGGTAGTCAGTTATTCAATCTAGCGGATCTTGAATTGAAAACCTTTTCCACAGAAATAATTGAAGATTTGCAACAAGAAAACCAACTTTCAAGTGAATATACAAAGCTTGTCGCTTCTGCTAAGTTACACTTTAAAGGTGAGGAAAAAACTTTAGCACAACTGTATCCATATACCATTCAAAAAGATCGCGATATACGAAAAGAGGCAAGTGAATTATATTATGGTTTCTTTGCAGAGAATTCATTGGAACTGGATCGAATTTATGATGAACTAGTGAAAGTCCGGACTAGGATGGCTCAAAAATTAGGATATGAAAATTTCGTTGGTTTAGGCTATGATCGCATGTTAAGAACAGATTATGGGGCTGAAGATGTAAGGAAATTTAGAGATCAAGTGAAAGAATTTATTGTACCCCTTGCAACGAAACTTAAGGAACGCCAAAGAAATCGTATTGGTGTTAGTGAATTATTCTATTTTGATGAAGGATTCGACTTTAAAAGTGGGAATCCTGAACCAAAAGGAGATCCTAATTGGATTGTTGAAAATGGCAAGAAGATGTACAGTGAGTTATCAAATGAAACTAACGAGTTCTTTAACTT
This sequence comes from Bacillus sp. (in: firmicutes), assembly GCA_041611945.1. Lineage (GTDB taxonomy): Bacteria > Bacillota > Bacilli > Bacillales > SA4 > Bacillus_BS. The sequence goes on along the minus strand of JBFILZ010000012.1, from coordinate 33,634 downwards.
TATGATTGATAATAACTTGATGGACTTAGTTGCTAAAAAAGGTAAAGCTGGTGGGGGATACTGTACATATATTAATAACTACCGTTCACCATTTATCTTTTCGAATTTTAATGGAACATCAGGAGATATTGATGTGTTAACTCATGAAGCTGGTCATGCTTTCCAAGTCTATTCAAGTCGACACTTTGAAATTCCAGAATACAATTTCCCAACATATGAAGCTTGTGAAATCCATTCAATGAGTATGGAATTCTTTACTTGGCCATGGATGGAAAAATTCTTTGAAGAAGATACTGAAAAATATAAATTCTCTCACCTAAGTAGTTCTCTGCTTTTCTTGCCTTATGGTGTTGCTGTCGATGAGTTTCAGCACTTTGTCTATGATAACCCTAATGCTACACCAAAAGAGAGAAAAAATGCTTGGAAAGAATTAGAGAAAAAGTATTTACCACATCGTGACTATGAAGAAAATGACTATTTAATTAATGGTGGATTTTGGCAAAAACAAGCTCATATTTTCAATTCTCCTTTCTATTATATTGATTATACGTTAGCGCAAATTTGTGCTTTCCAATTTTGGATGCGTTCAAGAGATAATCAAGAGCATGCATGGAAGGATTATGACAATCTTTGTAAACAAGGTGGAAGTAAACCGTTTACTGAGCTAGTAAAGGTGGCAAATCTTGATTCGCCATTTCAAGATGGAACTGTAAAGTCTGTTGTTCAGGAAATTGAAAGATATTTAAATGATCTTGATGACTCTGAACTTTAATATTTAAGGAGCCGGAATTTTTCGTTCCGGCTTTTTTACATTGTTTATTCAATATCAAGGGAAACAAGTTCGTGATGAACTTCCCATTGCCCAAGTAAAGAAGTTCTCGATAATTGAAGATGTAAAATCGCATTTTCCAAACCAGTACTCTTGGAATAAGTGGTCACTTTGACTTGGGCTTTAACAACTAATAAACCATCTGTTTCTGTTGGTATAGTGAGAACTTTCTTAATTTTTATAGAATCGATATCTTCCAATAGAGTCGATAAAATATTGTTTTCTTTCCAACTGTCTGTAAAAACGAGGTCAAGGATAGATTGATCTTGTTGATTAATGGCTTCTATGAAATTTTCTATTTGTTCATGGACAGTAGCATCGAAAATGTATTGATCAAGCTCCCCATATGCCTTAAGAATCATTAGTTTATGGGAAAAGTCCATTGAATCTGATGTATGTGTAGTGCTTCCAAAGAAGTGAATACAAAAATGTCCAGGGAAATTATTACTTAGGGCTCCTGCTCCATGAGGCATTCCGTGCATGGACCCTGGAATTAAATAATCATTAACTTGAACTAATATAGCCCTTCTTTTCCAACTCCATTTCCCTGAGTATATTTCCTTCATTATGCTTGTGTCCCTTCTCGTTAAAGGCTGAACATCAGCATGATCTCTTCCAGCTCTTCGTTGGACTACAAAGCTTTTTCCACTCTCAAGATCTATCACATTAAATATTTTATACTTAGGAAGAAGTATATTTACCTCTTTCCAATCAAATAGATCAAGCTCAAAGCTAATATGGTTCCAGTAACTAGTACCATTTGCAAATGTATTTGTCGGAAATTGAACGACAAAAATGCTAAATGCCACAATGATAAGGAGTTTTTTCATCTTTTCACCCTTACTATGTTTTCATAATACTTACCTAATATCCCCCATAATCTTTACTAAATATGTGTTGGAAGATAGTGCAAACTCCATTGAAAAAAAGTCATATTATACCGAGCTTTGGTCATCCTATGATAAAAGGCTTTGTAAAAAAATTATTGTTTATGTCAGCAGCAGGATATTAAATATGCGTTCTCCCGCACGAAGAAAAGAGAATAGCATTTTTGAGGAGTCACACACACTTCAATTAACTTCGTTTAAAAAATCTACATTGAGATTTTACAGAGCCTAAAAAAAGGAGACTAAAGATGAAAAAAGAGGAAAAGGAAAAAAATCAAAGCTATGAATCAGATGGGGTAATGGGAAAAGAGCAAAATGATAATCAAGTGAGAGAATTTGAAGGGGAAGATTTTTTTAATACTACTCCAGAGAGTGAATAGGAATCGTAGTTATGGTGGGCTTGAAAAGTAAAGATATGTAAAAGTCTTTATCATTGTTAAGTAAAAGTTTTTTAATAATTGTAGAAGGTTGTGAATTGCCTTATAATTATACTTAATTAAGTAATATAGGGCGTGTGGAAAATTCATATGGATATGATGAAAAAGATTGTGTATACTGCTTGGATTAATACAGCACTTGGGGCCTGCTTATTGGCAATGAGTACAGCATATTTACTAAATGAAGTGACGGTAGAGGTTTTTTATTCAACACTATTGATCATAGGATACTTTCCATTTATTTTGATATATCAATATTTCTCTCTCTTTATTCAAAGATTATTCTTTATCATCTATTCATCCATTCTTGTGGGATTATTTTTTTACATAGCACCTTATATAGGTCCAGTTTTGTTCTATCTTACTCCGATCTATGCAGTCCTTTTTAAAGATAGAATTTATTTCATAGTTGCGTTCATTTGTTCTATTGTTTTCTATTCAGGTATCATAATGGTACACCCAAGCCTCACATTCAACTTCTTTTCTTTGATTGTTCAGTTTTCAGTTTTCCTGAGTTATTCTGTAATTCTTTATATTGTAGCAAGTACAATGGTTAAGGAGGAAAAAATATCCTCTATGTATACCAAGACGATGGAAGCTCTAATTCTTGCAATAGAAGCAAAGGATGAGTATACAAGGGGGCACTCGACTCGTGTATCTGAATACAGTATGATTTTCGGTAAAGCTTTAATAGAAAAAGGATTTTCAATTGATTTAGAAATTCTTAGAATTAGCTCATTACTTCATGACATTGGAAAGGTTAATATTTCTAATGATATTTTACAAAAAAATGGGAAGTTAACATTTGAAGAGTATGAAGAAATTAAAAAACATCCAGTATTCGGTTCAGAAATAGCAAAAAGTCTAGATTTCCCGGAAAATGTTATTAATCCAATTCTCTTCCATCATGAAAGGAAGGACGGAAAAGGATATCCAAATGGATTAATGGGAGATGAAGTTCCTCTACTAGCAAGAATTATTGCAGTTGCAGATACTTTTGATGCACTCACTACAAATCGTTCTTACAGAGAAGCGTTTACAATTGAAGAAGCTAAAAATATTATAATAGAAAATAGCGGAACACAGTTTGATGATAAAATTATTCCCTATTTTTGTGAATGTTTTTCAAAAATAAAACACCGTGCAGAACAATTAATCGACCTTGAAAAAAAATTCTCTATAGTAATGGATGAACAGTACAACACAATTCCAGGTAGAAACTAGTGTTTAGAACCTAATATGGAAAAAGATATGTTCTGAAATTAATGAAATTTTATGATACATGACACTTTTAATTTTAGGCTCTGTTAAAGCTCAATGTTGATTTTTTCAAACGAAGTTGATTGAAGTGGAAGGTGCGAGACTCCTCGAAAATACTCCCGCATTTCCTTCGTGCGGTGAGAACTCATGGAAGCATATTCAAAGTCCTGTGGTAGCAGCGAGACAGGGGACAGGTGAGACAACGAAGGCACTAGTGCCTAGTTGGCTCACCGCCCGCCCCACGGAAAGCGAGTGTTCTGGAACGAAGATCCCCTTATTTTCAGGGTGCCTAATTTAAAAAAGTGTAATGATTTACCTTATTAATAGTGAAAATAAACAGTGGAAATGAAAATTAAGTGTTTCTAATACATAAGATTCTGTTTTTCTCAAATGATATATGAGAAGTCTTTGTTAAAGGAGCCATAAAATGACACAATCGAAGAAACAAAAAGAACGTCAGTGGGAGACAAGAAAAGAAGCCCAAAATCCTCATGGCAAAGTGAAAACGTTTGAAGAACTAAGTGAAGATGCCGTAAAGAATAATAATCCAAATCGGTAAGTCAAGAGGGTGTGAGGTCTATATCTCACACCCTTTCCTATTATTAGTTGCTTTGTTCTTGCTAAGCTCTGTTAATATAAGGGTAAATTATGCTATAATATCCGAAGTGAAATAGATTGGAGGATACAAAAGCATGATTGCAGTACAGAATGTAGGTTTAAGATATGGTGATAGAAAGCTATTTGATGATGTTAATATAAAATTCACCCCAGGAAATTGTTATGGGCTGATTGGTGCAAACGGAGCAGGGAAATCCACATTTCTAAAAATATTATCAGGTGAAATTGAAGCGCAACAGGGGGATATAATAATTACTCCTGGTGAAAGACTTGCTGTTTTAAAACAAAACCATTTTGAATATGAAGAATTCGAAGTAATGGAAACAGTAATAAAAGGTCACGCACGACTTTATGAAGTAATGAAAGAAAAGGATGCCATTTACATGAAGGCGGACTTCACTGATGAAGACGGGATGAAAGCTGCTGAACTTGAAGGTGAATTTGCAGATTTAAACGGATGGGAAGCAGAATCTGAAGCGGCTATTCTTTTAAAGGGATTGGGAATTGGAGAAGATCTTCATCAAAAGAAAATGGCTGATTTAATGGGAGGAGAAAAGGTTAAAGTTCTTCTAGCACAAGCCCTATTCGGTAAGCCCGACATCTTACTATTGGATGAGCCTACCAACCATTTGGATATCCAAGCAATTCGATGGTTAGAGGAATTCTTGATTAATTTTGATAACACAGTAATTGTTGTTTCCCATGACAGACATTTCTTAAATAAGGTGTGTACACATATTGCTGATTTAGATTTTGCCAAAATACAAGTGTATGTTGGAAATTATGATTTTTGGTATGAATCTAGCCAGTTAGCAACAAGGTTGTCCAGTGATGTGAACAAAAAGAAAGAAGAAAAAATAAAGGAACTTCAAGCCTTTATTGCCAGATTTAGTGCGAATGCTTCTAAATCAAAACAAGCTACATCGAGAAAGAAATTACTAGACAAAATTCAATTAGACGATATTAGACCTTCTTCTCGAAAATACCCATACGTTGCCTTTACTCAGGAGAGAGAAGTTGGGAATGACCTACTTCGTGTTGAGTCAATTTCCAAGACTATTGATGGAGTCAAATTATTAGATAATGTTAGCTTTATTGTCAATAAAGGAGACAAAATCGCTCTTGTTGGTAGAAATGAACTAGCTAAGTCAACATTATTTAAGATTTTAACAGGAGAGATGGAAGCTGATAGTGGAACCTACAAGTGGGGGGTCACAACAAATCAAGCTTACTTCCCGAAAGACAACTCCGAGTATTTTGAAGAAAACGAAATGAATTTGGTAGATTGGTTGCGCCAATATTCACCCAATGATCAAACAGAAAGTTTCTTACGTGGATTCCTTGGTAGAATGTTGTTTTCTGGTGAGGAAGTAATGAAGAAGGCAAAGGTTTTGTCTGGAGGAGAAAAAGTTCGTTGTATGTTATCTAAAATGATGCTTACAGGGGCTAACGTACTAATGTTAGATGAGCCAACTAACCATTTAGATTTAGAATCAATTACGGCACTTAATAATGGTTTAACTTCATATAAGGGAACAATGATGTTTACATCTCATGACCATCAATTCGTTCAAACCATAGCAAATCGTATTATTGAAATTACACCAAAGGGAATTGTAGATAAACAATGTACCTTTGATGAGTATATTGAAAATACTGATTTACAAAAACAAGTAGAGGCTTTATACACGACTGTGTAAATAACTCTAAAAAGCGCAGATTCCACTAGGGACTGCGTTTTTTTGTGTTAAAGATTCAAATCAATTCTTTCTCCTTTTACAAGATAAATAATATTCTCTGCAATGTTTGTTATATGATCTCCAACGCGTTCTAAATATCTACAAATGAATGCAAGTTGTGTTAATTGTGCTATAACTTCTGGTTTTTCTGTCATAGAGTATAGGAGTTTTTGAATAGATTCTCCATACATTCTATCTACAGTATCATCAGCTTTTGCAATAAGGTAAGCAATTTCGATATTCTCTTCGTGATAAGCTGTTAATGAATCACTTAGCATTTTTTGGACAACTTTTGCCATTTCAGGAATTGCCTCAGTAGAAGTGGAGAAAGGTTCATCTCCGATAAAAAGTGTCGATTTAGCAATGTTTACAGCCAAATCACCTATTCTTTCAATATCGGAAGAAATTTTTAATGCAACAATTATTCTTCTTAAATCGGTAGCAACTGGTTGTTGCTTAACGATGTTTCTTATTGCAATTTCATTAATTTCCTTTTCAAGTCGATTTATTTCAACATCCTGTTCAATAATTAGTCTTGCCAATTCTAGATCTTGTGATTGTAGTGCTATGATAGATTGGTCGATTGCATGTTTTGAGTGATAGACCATTTCAAGTAATTTTTCTTTAAGTACTACAAGCTGTGCATCTAATTGAGTACGTGCTCCCATATAAAATCCTCCCCCCGTGATTTTCAAAATTTGTACTATTTAAGGATATTTCTCACTCTGTATCTACAAAATATATCAAAGAAAACATAGAAAATGTATAAATTTCGAACGACAAAAACTGGCGAGATTTGTAAGTTTTCGTCATAATATATGATGTTTTTCCCGTTTCTTTGTTGTTCAATAACAAATACTTGTTAATTGTTGGTTTTTTAAAATGAGAAATTATGTAAATAGTGAGTAGTTACGTTCTCTCAAGGATAGTCGATTTCCGAGGACATGCTAAGTACTCGCTTTCTGACTGATAGGTGTAATTGTTATTACAAGTTGTTTTCAGCAATTAATTTTGTGTATGTGACGGGTGTTCATTTCAATAAAGAGATTTTATATTATCAGTTAATTTGGAAAGAGTTATTGTGGTGTATTGTATTAGTTGAGTTCTTGACCATTAGGTTGTTCGCGCTGTTGAAGTTTCTATTGTATAATTAGTAGCACTATTTTTTGGTGAAATAATAACTATTTAACGGAGTAATCAATAGCTTTCATGCATTCACCTTGTTGATTTTTATTTTTATGGTATAGTTAAAAATGATAAAAATATAAATTTATAATAATGTATTGTCATAACATATGAAACGAGAGGTTCGCAAACTCCCTCTATAAAAAACTATGGGTGAGGGCGATATCTCAGGATATCGTTTTATTCAATGATGCCCATAAGTCGGAGAATGATGAATAACAATGGTGCTCGTTTCTTTGGAATAAAGAAAGGGGCTTTTTTTGTTGAAAAAAGAAAAAGCAATTGTCGTGTTTAGTGGAGGTCAAGATAGTACAACATGCCTTTTTTGGGCGTTGAATAATTTTGCTGAAGTGGAAGCTGTTACATTCGACTACAATCAAAAACATAAATCAGAAATAGATTGTGCTGTCGCAATTACGAAAGAATTAAATGTTAAACATTCAATACTAGATATGTCCTTATTAAATCAGCTTGCACCAAATGCGTTAACTCGTGATGATATTGAGATAAGTCAAGCTGAAGGGGAATTACCGAGTACATTTGTTGATGGACGGAATCACCTGTTTTTTTCCTTTGCTGCTGTTTTGGCTAAACAAGTCGGAGCTAGACATATTGTAGCAGGAGTTTGTGAAACAGATTTTAGCGGTTACCCAGATTGTCGCGATATATTTGTGAAATCTCTTAATGTAACACTTAATTTAGCGATGGATTATAACTTTGTGATTCATACACCACTCATGTGGATTAATAAAGCTCAGACATGGGGATTAGCAGATGATTTAGGTGTACTGGACTTTGTAAGGAACAAAACATTAACTTGTTATAATGGAATCATTTCTGATGGATGTGGGAAATGTCCTGCATGTGAACTTCGTCAAAAAGGTTTACATGAATACTTAGAAAATAAGGGGGGGGGAATAATATGATCCAACAATTTTATCCTCAGGTCTTTCATCCATATACGTATGAATTAAATAAAGATATGCAATTTGCAGCTGCACACTTTGTCCCCCATTCAGGAGCTGGTAAGTGTCAAATGGTTCATGGTCATACTTATTTTGTTAATGTTACTGTAGCAGGGGATAATCTTAATGAATCAGGTTTTTTAGTTAATTTCCAAGACTTAAAAAAAGTTGTTCATAATCGCTATGATCATACATTATTGAATGACCATAAAGACGATTTTAATGATATAAATTCTGATGATTTTCCAACCACAGAAGTAGTAGCGAGGAAAATTTGGGAAAACCTACAAGAATACTTGAATACTCTTGCCAATAATCCTATTTGTGTTCAAGTTTTAGTTAGAGAAACACCAACTAGCTATGTGGTGTATCGTCCGAAAGTGAGTGGACAATAAATGACAAATTCAATCCCTGTTTTAGAAATTTTCGGGCCAACCATACAAGGTGAAGGTTCTGTTATTGGAATGAAAACAATGTTCGTCAGAACAGCTGGATGTGATTATTCTTGTGAATGGTGTGACTCTGCCTTTACATGGGATGGATCAGCGAAGAATGATATAAAGCAAATGACTTCAGAAGAAATATGGGAAAGATTGAAAGAAATTGGTCAGGATAACTTTTCTCACGTTACTATCTCTGGTGGAAACCCTGCACTAATTAAGAATATTAGTGAACTTGTTTCTATACTTAGGAAGAACCAGATAAGAATTGGTGTAGAAACACAAGGATCCAAATGGCAGGATTGGTTATCACTTGTTCATGACGTGACCGTTTCTCCTAAACCACCAAGCTCTGGTATGGAAACAGACTATGTGAAATTAGATAGTGTTATTGCTAACTTGAACAAGAGTACAGATAGCAATCTTTCATTAAAGGTAGTAGTTTTTGATAGTAAAGACTTTGAATATGCTATATCAATTCATAAACGATATCCAAAGGTTTCTTTTTATGTGCAGGTTGGGAATGACGATGTACATGGGACAGATGGAGGGGTCATAGTTCAGACATTATTATCAAAGTATGAATGGCTTATTGAACAAGTCGTTAAGACAAAAGAAATGAATGATGTACGAGTACTTCCTCAGCTTCATACACTAATTTGGGGCAATAAAAGAGGAGTATAAATTTCTAATAGAATGGAAGGTATACCTATGAGTGGAAGAAAAGATTCAGAATTAGAAGGTGTAACATTGCTAGGAAATCAGGGCACCAAGTATTTATTTGAATATGCCCCTGAGGTATTGGAGAATTTCGAAAATAAACATGAAAATCGAGACTACTTTGTGAAATTTAATTGTCCAGAATTTTCTAGTTTATGTCCGAAGACTATGCAACCTGACTTTGCAACTATATATATTAGTTATATTCCTGATAAGCTTATGGTTGAAAGTAAGTCATTAAAACTTTATTTATTTAGTTTTAGAAACCACGGAGATTTCCATGAAGATTGTATGAATATTATTATGAATGATTTAATTAAGCTAATGGATCCACGTTATATAGAGGTTTGGGGGAAATTCACACCAAGAGGTGGAATATCGATTGACCCATATACCAATTATGGAAAGCCAGGTACAAAATACGAGCAAATGGCTGATTATCGTTTGATGAATCATGATTTATATCCAGAAAAGATTGATAATCGCTAGACCTTAACGGCTAATTAAAACGTCTTTAAAAAAGATATTTTCCGTAATGGTTACTTCTCCTAGTATCTCATCTAAACAGGGATGAATTGCAAGTGGGATGTATCTATATAGAGACTAAAACAAAAGTAGGAACAGATATCTGCTCCTACTTTTTAATTTACGCTTTTACGGCACCTATAATTTTATAGTTTTTGTGGTTAACGACAGTTCTTCTTTCTAATTCAAGGTCTAGAAAGTTTTCCATATATGTGAGGTCCACAATTACTGAGTTTTCATTTACTTTTTCTACAATACCTTGTAGTCCATCTTTGAATTCAATAATATCACCTAAAACAGCGATCTTCATCATAAATCTCTCCTTCCCAATACCTTACAATACAAGTTTGCATGAATATTGATGAAAGGTAAAGTAATTTTTTCATTTTTGTGAAAATATTATACAAATTATAAGTTTTCGTTTTAAATTGTTATATTTAAATATGTTAAAATAATAATAATTAACTTTCTATTGTGGAAAGGAGACGAACAGAATGGTTAACGCAGGGTTAGTTTTAGAAGGTGGCGGGATGAGAGGCGTTTATACATCAGGAGTACTAGAATACTTTATGGAACAGGAACTTTATTTTCAATATAATATTGGTGTTTCAGCCGGGGCTTGTAATGCAGTTTCCTATTTGTCTAGACAAAAGGGAAGAAATCGAACTGTAAATATTGATTTTATCAAGCATCCAAGTTATTTATCATTTAGAAATTATTTGAAAAACAGACAATTATTTGGGATGGATTTTATTTTTGATAAAATTCCGAACGTAATAGTGCCTTTTGATTTTGATGCTTTCAATAAAATAAATGAGACATTTGTAGTAGGAACGACAGATTGCCATACCGGAAGAGCAGTTTATTATAATAACCGTGAGCATGGGCGTGACTTATTGAAGATTCTCAGGGCATCAAGTTCACTTCCATTTATTGCCCCAATGGTTTCCTATGATGAAAAAGATCTATTGGATGGAGGAATATCAGAGCCTATTCCAATTAAGAAGGCTGAAGAAGAGGGTTTTTCAAGAAATGTTGTTATATTGACTCAACATCAAGGATATCAGAAGAAACCTACTCCAAATTTATGGATATCCAGAAGGGCCTATAAGAATTACCCCAACTTACTTGAAAAATTTTCAAACAGATCTAGCTATTACAATGAAACACTTGAATATATTGAGAATCAGAAAAAAGATGGAAATGTCTTTGTTATTCAACCTTCAAACCCTTTAAAGGTGGGAAGAATTGAAAGAAACCAAAAGAGGTTAACTGATCTCTATAATGAAGGTTATGAGGATGGAAGAAGAATGTATCCTCAACTGCTACAATGGCTCGAAAAATGTTAATGATGTCAAATTACTTCTTTAATTTATAGTGATTACATAGTTTAGAACTTTTTCATAAGAAAAAGTTACTTTTAATTCCGTTAACAAATATCCTAGACCGGATTAGTTCCATCAAAAAATGGTATTAGAATAAAATTGTAAGGAGGATGTTTTTATGGAAAGAAATGAAATTGAAGTTGTTATAGAAAGACTTAGAAACCGTGAAATAGAAGAATTCCTAGTGTTGAAAGAAAATTTCCTAGCTTTCCGTGAGGTATTAGTAAAAGAAGAAGATTTTAAGTTTTTCCGTGGGGTTGCAATGCATCAAGGAGCAACCATGTATTCATACATGGATGAGGCCAGGAGCTAGTTTTTTCTGTCTCAATTCATTCATAATAATATTCTTAAAAAAATTTTATAAAGCGAAAGAATTCTATGTAAAGATAGAATTCTTTCGCTTTTTTTTGTATTTGCTCTGTTAAACTTTGTTGTTAAGTAAAGCTGCAGGCTGTTCGCTTTCGGAGGGGCGGGCGAAGAGCCAACATGGTACTTGGGCCTTCTGTGTCCCCGAAGTCCCGCTGGAATTTCACACCATATACTTCAATCATCCTCGTGATAGCAATCCATCATATTGGGAAAGTGGATCAAAAAACTAGTATCTAAAGTTCGTTTTTCTCGTTGATTTTCCCAATACAAAATAATCATAATGGGTGATATGATAACAGTGAAGATTCTGAAAATTATAAAAAACAGAGTTTTCCTCTACTAGTACATAGTAGAAAACAATTTAAAGGAGAGTGTATGTAGATGAAATGGTTAAAAATTGTGGGAAGTTTGCTTATGATTGTAGTCCTAATCGCACCCATGTACTCTACAAGTGTTGGAGCCAGTGTAGAGAAGTCTGAAAAGCTACGCGTACTCATCAACTCATCGAATGAATTAGAAAAGAAAGTCGCAGAATGGAATTACGGTAAGCGATGGGATTTTAATGAAAAAGGATTTTCGACTGAAGTAACTCAAAATCAGCTTGAGGCATTGAAAAAAAACAAAAACCTTACAGTAGAATTGGTGGAATTAGTTTCTTTGGATGCAAAACCTGAACCTTCAACAGGTAGTAGAGCTACAGTTCCAAATGATTCAACTCCATGGGGAATAGAAGCGATGTATGTGGATGCCAATATTTTAACAACTACTGGTGGGAACGGAATTAAAGTGGCTGTTCTCGATACAGGTGTGAATAAGAGCCATGTGGATTTATCAGCTAATGTTGAACAATGTAAGGATTTTAGCCAAAGAAAGTCAAATCTTGTAAATGATACATGTACAGATAAAAATGGACATGGAACTCATGTTTCAGGAACAGTGCTTGCGAATGGAGGTGCTGACGGACTAGGTGTTTACGGAGTAGCACCTGAGGCAAAACTATGGTCTTATAAAGTATTAAATGACCGTGGTTCAGGATACTCAGATGATATAGCGGCTGCAATTCAACATGTAGGAGATGAAGCAAGCCGTTTAGGTGTAAATGTTGTTATTAATATGTCACTTGGTTCAAGCACGAAGAACTCTTTAATCACAGATGCTGTTACTTATGCATATGGAAAAGGTGTTCTAGTCGTTGCAGCAGCAGGAAATAGTGGTCCTAATGCTGATACAATAGGTTATCCAGGTGCTCTAGCAAATGCGGTAGCTGTTGCCGCACTTGAGGATGTGCAACAAAATGGAACATACCGTGTAGCGGACTTCTCTTCTCGTGGAAATCCAAACACAGATGAAGATTATGTTATTGTGGAACGCGATGTCGAAGTATCAGCTCCAGGTCGTGCAATTGAATCAACTTGGTATGATGGGAACTACAACACAATCAGTGGTACTTCAATGGCAAGTCCACATGTAGCCGGTTTAGCAGCAAAAATTTGGGCTGCAAATCCAGGTTATACTGCAGTACAATTACGTACTGAGCTCCAAAATCGTGCGAAAGCTAATGATATATTAGCAGGATCAGGTGCTGCATCCGGTGATGATTACGCGTCAGGATTTGGTTTTCCAACTGTAAAATAAGTTAAAAAGTTAAAAAGTTAAGGGTTATTATCAAAAGTCATACTGGATTATCCAGTATGACTTTTTAGTTTGCCATTTTCATAGATGGTTTGAACACCTTTATTTCTATTTATCTTAATCAAAAAACAAGAATGTATAATATTACCTATGATAATTTAAGTCCCTGCTATAACCGCATTATTCTATAAACATTTTCTAGTGGGAGAATTTGGACCATGAAAACTTTCTAGTAAACTGGTAATTTAGTAGATGAGCAAACTACTAGGGGGTTTTCATATGAAATGGTTTCAAAAACTAGCGATTGCTACTACACTGACTGCGACAATCTTTTCTTTTCAAGGAGAGGCGGCAGATGCAAATACTACAACACATCATGTTAAAAGTGGAGAATCATTTTGGGGAATTAGCAACCAATATGGTATTCCAATGACTTCAATTCTGAACATAAACAATAGAAATCACTTTACTTTATATGCTGGTGAAAGTATTACAATTCCTCATATTCCTACGAGCTATGAGAGAGATTTACTTGCTAGATTGGTATTTGCTGAGGCAAAAGGTGAATCATACGCGGGAAAAGTTGCTGTAGCAACCGTTGTGCTTAATCGAGTAGATAGTTCATTATTTCCGAACACTATTCACGGTGCAATTACAGAACGTTCTGCAGGAGGTCATTATGCATTTTCACCAGTAGAAAATGGTGCGATAAGCCAAGGAGCGGATAGTGAGTCAAAACGGGCAGTTCAAGAAGCGCTAATGTTCAGAGGTCAAGGAAGTGGGTCTCTTTACTTCTATAATCCAAAAACAGCCAAAAGCACATGGATTAAGTCACGTCCAATTACGATAACAATTGGAAACCATGTGTTTGCAAGATAATATGAAGAAAAGGAATGGGTACTTCTCTCCCATTCCTTTTCTCACCTAAATCTACATTAAATATTTAATAAAGACGGTAGCAAGACCGAAATAAGTAATCAATGAAAAGATATCATTAATAGTCGTAATAAGTGGGCCAGATGCAACTGCAGGGTCAATTTTTAAACGATATAAGATTAGTGGAATTGTCGTCCCAGTAAGAGTTCCGATAACTAGGGTTAAAAATAAAGAACTTCCAACAACTACCCCCAAGATAAGATCCCCCTGCCATACGTATGCAATAGCCGCAATTAGCACACTACATGTCACACCAATGATGATTCCAACACCTAATTCACGGATAATTAAATTTATCACCATTTGCTTATCTACATCCCGTGTGACGAGGCCTCTAACTACAACAGCTAGTGACTGTGTACCAGTATTACCGGTCATACCTGCAATCATTGGCATAAAAAAGGCTAGGGCAACTACTTTTTGTAAAGTATCCTCAAAGCTACTAATAATTCCCCCAGAAATAATTCCAATAAATAATAGGAGAATCAACCATGGTAATCTACGATAAGCTGCCACGAAGGATTTCGTTTCAAAGTCAATTGACTTACCAGAAGCTGAAAGTTTTTCAATATCCTCATTTGCCTCTTGAATAACAACATCAATAATATCGTCAATTGTAATGATTCCTTTCAGGACATTATCAGCATCTACGACTGGTACCGCTATAAAGTCATAACGCTCGATAATTTTCGATACCTCTTCTTGATCCATATCTACTGGAACTGAAATTACTCTTTCATACATTATGTCTGTGATTTTCGACTCAATGTCTGCCAGAATAATATCACGATAAGAAACAACCCCTAACAACCTTTTTTTCTGATCGATTACATACAAGTAATTGATTGTCTCTGAGTACTCTGCAAAGTCTTTTAACTTTTCAACAGCTTCTCTTACAGTAAAATTATTAGGAATCCAGACAAATCGATTAGTCATCAGTCTTCCTGAAGTTTCAGGAGGATAGCTCATTAATTGCTGGACGGCTTCGGACTCTTCCTTTTTCATACCTGATAAATAACCCTCTATTTTACTAGGAGGTACATGTTCTAGTAAGGAGGCGAGATCGTCATTATCCATTTCGTCCATAACTTGTGCAGACTTTGAAATCCCTAATTTATTAAATACTTCAAGTTGTTGTTGATGTTCTTCTAGTTCTTCAACTAAATCTGCTAGTTGATTTATTTGAAGGGAAAGCAAAAATTTATTTTGATATTTGTCAGGAAGGATTGAATATAACTGCGCAATATCATAAGGGTGTAATTCTTCTAAACTAGATTTCAATCCATTTTCTGTGTCTTGTTTGAGTGCTTCTATAACACTTTCTACCAATTGATTTTCTTGTGGATTTTTTATCATACCGTTCCCTTTCTATCTTGCCATTGGAAGTATATATTCCTACTTAACTAAATTTAAACATATACATGTTTAAAAAGTTTAACTCATTTGTTCATCCATTGCATTAAAAATAGATATAATTGAATACTTTGTGACGCTTTGACTTAATCTGTTATTTTTCTTTCCTTCGTCTTTGCGATTGGACCTGTGTGAGACTCACTTTGATCAGATCAATATTAACAGTAGAAGACAGCAGAAGACATAGTGTCTTCCATTACAATGATCACTTGTTCGAATCAATCTCGCTATTTGAAAATAAAACCTACTTTACTAATTGACCCTAAAGAAATAATTTAAACATATTCCTTTTTCTAAGATTGCTATAGAATTTATAGTAATAGATCTAAGAATTCCCGAGACGATAAATAAAATAAACAAAAAATAATTTTCGAAAAAAATTTCTTCACAATGTATTAGTAATAGAATCTCAAGTCTAGTTTATGTGTATTTACCTGATCCAATTAGTAAAAGTATTGTTTAATGGGGGGAAGGAAATGATTCATTTAGAACATTTAACGAAGGAATTTACTAATGGAAGAGGAATTTTTGATGTTAGTTTTAAAGTTGAAACAGGGGAAGTCTTTGGCTATCTTGGCCCTAATGGTGCTGGAAAGTCCACAACCATCCGACAGATTCTGGGTTTTATGAGACCTTCAAAGGGCTATGCAACTATCAACGGATTAAATGTATGGACAAACTCATCTAAATTATTAACGAATGTAGGATACTTGCCAGGGGAAATATCCTTTCTAGAAGGAATGACCGGTATTGATTTTATTAAACTTATTGAAGGAATGAGAGGAACAAATGATATAACATATCGAAACGACTTAATTGACAGATTTCAATTTGATGTGAATACACCAATTCGTAAGATGTCTAAAGGTATGAAGCAGAAAGTTGCAATCGTAACGGCGCTAATGCACAATCCAAATATTTTAATATTAGATGAGCCTACATCTGGTTTAGATCCATTGATGCAAAAAGTGTTTTTAGATATAATCCTCGCGGAAAAGAAAAAGAAAAAAACAATTCTAATGAGTTCGCACAGTTTTCAAGAAATTGAGAGAACTTGTGATCGTGTAGGAATCATAAAGGATGGGAGAATGGTTGCAGTTGAGAACATAAAGACTGTACAGCAAAAACAAAGGAAAATCTTTGAGGTTACCGTGAAATCAAGAGAGGACATTAAGTTCCTTAAAAATAAGAATTTAGAAATCCTAGATGCAAAAGAATTGACACTCCAAATCGCTATAGTTGGAGAAATTCAAACGTTCATTGAATCATTATCTTCTTGCAGTATTGAAAACCTGACCGTGAGAACACAAAACCTAGAGGAAATGTTTATGCATTACTATGATAAGAAAGAGAGGGGATAGAATGAGTATCTCTCTATTAAAAGCAATGTATAAAATCAATGGAAAGATGATAATAGGACTTTCTCTTGGAAGCTTCCTTTACTTGTGGTTGATTATTTGGCTTTTTCCTACTATTGCAGATTCTCCTGCTATGAAAGAAATATTTGAGTCAATGCCAGCCGAAATGCTTATTGCATTTGGACTTACTCGAGGATTTGATACCATTGAAGCTTTTATTGCGGGAGAGTATTTTGGTTTATTGTTCATAGTTATTTTATTAATTTATAGTGTGATGACATCAACAAATCTTGTAGCAAGGTTAGTAGATCAAGGTTCAATGGCATATTTACTTTCAACAGGTACTTCAAGATTAAGGGTTATTTTCACTCAAATTTTTGTGTTGGTATCAGGTCTATTATTTATATGTTTCTGCACATTTATATCGGGAGTTACTGGTACAACAATTGTAATTGATAATGTAAATCTTGATATAGCTCAATTTCTTAAATTGAATGTAATGGGATTTTTATTATTTTATGTAATCTGCAGTTTTTGTTTTCTCGTTTCGAGCCTAGTAAATGATGAAAAGAAAGCACTTAGTATTTCAACTGGAATATCTTTACTGTTCTTTATTTTTGATATAGCTGGAAAAATGAGTAATGAAATAGCCTGGTTAAAAAATTTCACAGTGTTTTCTTTGTTTAAGCCGCAAGAAGTAGCGACAGGGTCGGTGGATATTATGGTTCCAGCACTTGTATTTATAGGAATAGGTTCTCTTATATTTTCACTTTCTGCATTCTTTTTTACAAAAAGAGATTTACCGCTATAAGTTCTCCAATTGGCTAGTTTTTACTTCACCAATTAGATATGGTTGAAACTAGTGGAAAACTAGCTAACAATCATATTAAGTAATGAAATAGTTTCATGATATTTTTTTACTTCTTCAGCATTTCCAAAGTTAAAATTTAATTCAGCTAATTTTTTAGTTTCCCCATTACTTGATTTGAGAACATGAAGAGTAGCTACGGAAGATACTAATTCTGTAGTACTAGAATCTGTATCACTTAGATATTCTTGTACTACTTTAGGAAGCATTGCAAATGTTTCCTGGTCATAAGTAATCGGGTCTAAACTATTGGTACTTGAAGCATCTGACTCCTGAGCTTGTATTACTGTACTTAACGAAAGGCTCTGTTAAAGCTCAATGTTGATTTTTTTAACGAAGTTGATTGAAGTGGAAGAACGCGAGACTCCTCGAAAATACTCCCGCATTTCCTTCGTGCGGTGAGAATTCATGGAAGCATATTCAAAGTCCTGCGGGAGCAGCGGGACAGGTGAGACCTGAAGGCGCTATCGCCGAGGGGCTCACCACCCGCCCCACGGAAAGCGAGTGTTCTGGAACGAAGATCCCCTTATTTTCAGGGTAGCCTATAGTTATTAAGATAAAACGCCATAAGGGTTTTAAAGTATACCCAAATGGCGTTCCTAAAAATATAGAACCTGATTCATATAGTTGTTGATTTTAGATTCATGACGCATACATGGTTAGAAGATTCCCTTAGAAGTCTCAAGACTCATATTGCAATCAACGATTGTGCATTTTCAGAACCTACATAAAATAAGGGTAAAATGTAAAACGAAATTGCTCATCGTACTTGAATTTCTGTTCTTTCTTTTCGGGACTTCTTAAAGAAAAACAGTTCATAGACAACGGGAACAATAATTAAAGTCAGGAGGGTTGATGTCGTCAGACCACCTATTACGGTAATGGCAAGTCCTTTTGAGATTAAGGTTCCTGATGATGTCGTGAATGCTAAAGGAATTAATGCTGCTATCGTTGCAAATGCAGTCATAAGAATGGGCCTTAGACGCGTCTTTCCAGCTTCCATTAAAGCGACTCTAATAGCCAAACCTTTTTCTACTATGTTCTGATTAATACGGTCTACAAGTACGATCGCATTTGTCGTAACAATACCTATTAGCATTAAGAAACCGATCATCACGCTCACTGACATTGGTTCATTAGCAATTACTAATCCGAAAAACGAACCAATTGGAACAAAAACTAGTGACGATAAGATAATGAATGGTATTCGAGCCTGCCCGAACGTAATTAACATAGTCAGATAGACAAGACCTATAGCAACTACCATTGCTAACCCAAGTTGTTGAAATGTCTCAACAGTTTCATCACTTCCGCCTCCACCTTCAAATTCTACACTGCTCGGTAATTCTAGTTCAGTCTTCACACCAGTAACAACTTCAGTAGTAACTTTTTGGATATTTGTATCATCAATTTGAGCTACTATTCTAGCGAACACTTTTCCATCTAATTTTTGAATAGAAGTATAAGTATCCGCTTCTTTTACATGTGCAATCTCACTTAAAGGAATAGGGCCTTTATTTGTAAAGATAATTAGTTTTTCAATATCACTTGGTGAATTAATCTCTTCGTCATAGGATAATTGAACAGATCGATTGATCTCATCAAGAGATAGTCTTCCAATTTGCACTGGTTTTGTTTGGTCAGATATTAGGGCGAGAATTTGAAACCCCGAAACCGCATATTGTGTAGATTTCATAGAATCGATTTCAACAATAAGTTGTTTTTGTTTTTCAGAAAAGTTGTTAGAAACATATTTTAATGTATCTAGAGAATTCATGTAATCTTCAATTTTCCCAGCTGCCTCTTGAAGATCATCAAGATTATTAGAAAACAAATCGATAACTACATTATTATTTGATGGAGGCCCCCCAGAGGCTAGTTCTTGAATGCCAATCTTTGCACCAGGAGCAACATCATCAGCGATAGCTTTCATATTATTCTCTAATTGTAAAATTGTAGAACCAACATCGGCTTGTTCAGTTAAATTTATAAAATAGTTTGCTTGATTTTGACGTTTTAAGCCAGTTCTAAAATCACGTGAACCAATCCCAGCTGTTACTTCTAGTATATTTTCATTTTTATAAAACATTGATTCTAACTGAAATGAGACATCATTCGTTTTATCCAATGTAGTAGAAGGTGGTAATTCGATACTGGCAACTAATGTTTTTTGTTCTTCGTTTGGTATAAAGGTGAAACCAAGACCTGGCACTAAGGCCATTGAGCCAACTAAAAGAGCAATTGATAAGACAATAATAAGAAGTTTGTGATTTAATGACCAAGAAATGGTTTTTCCATAAAATTTTTGCAAAGCATCTTCTTTTTCAATTTTAGAAACTTTCTTAAATGAATACTTTGATAGTATTGGAACAATTGTTATCGCTACAATTAAAGACGCTAGTAATGAAAATATGACAGTTAAAGCAAATGGTAAGAAGAATTCTCCAGTAACACCACCCACAAACCCTAGAGGTAGGAATACAACTATTGTTGTTAATGTTGAAGAGGTAATGGCTTTAAGAATTTCCTTTGTAGAAGACTGAACTAATTCGTTGGAAATCCCACTATTATCTTTACGAACTCGTCTGAAAATATTTTCAATGACGACTATACTATCATCAACAACTCGTCCTACAGCTACTGCCATCCCCCCAAGAGTCATAACATTTAAAGAAATGTCCATTTGATTTAAGAAAATGGCTGAGACCAATAATGAAAGGGGAATGGAAATAATTGCAATAATGGTTGCCCTGAAGTTTTTTAGAAAGAGTAAGACGGCAATGGATGCAAACAATGCACCTAATAGACCCTCCTTTATTAAAGTTTCAACTGATTTCTCAATACCTTCGGCTGAGTCAAAGCCGATTGCATAGTCTATCTTAGCCGAATACTTATCTAGCACCTTTAACACCTTATCCGCTACTTCAACCGTATTGGCATCTTGCTTCTTTGTAACAGCCATAGAAAGTGATTCTTTTAAATTATACCTAGTGATCTCAGGCTGATCTGTTATTGTTTCAATCTTAGCTATTTCTGATAATTTTACAGAATGTAATTGAGATATAAATGGAGAGGATAGCTCTATGTTCTTTAGTTCTTCCATTTTTTCAATCTTTTCTTCGACTCTAATCGGAATTCTCAATTCTCCAGAACTAATTGTTCCTGCAGGGAAAGAGAATAGTTTATTGTTTATTTGGTCTTTTATTGAAGTTAAGTATAGCCCGTAAGTCTCAGCTAGCTCTTTATCGACAGTTATTTGAACAAGTTCTTCCTTTAATCCTCCAACAGAAACAGAGTTAATACCTTTTATCTTTTTCAAATCAGGTATGACTTCGTTTTCGAGAATTTTTTCTATATCTGTAAGATCATCTCTTGCAAAAAGGGAGATATTGAAGATTGGAAATGCTCCAAATGAAAATCGATTAACTTTTGGTTCAACACCTTCTGGTAAATCAGTTTCCTTAATGACAGCGTTTAATTTTTGCTCGACTTTATCCATATCAGTATTGAATGGGAATTCTAGGTTTAATATACTTAAATTTTCAAATGAAGAACTTTGAATCTTTGTTGCCCCTTCAATACCCATAAGATTCTGTTCAAGTTTTGAAGTAATCAAATCATTTACATCTTTTGGTGAAGCACCAGGGTAGAACGCTTCAATTGAAATTTGGGGGAACTCAATATTCGGTAATAAATCTAATTTAAGTTTAGAAAAGGAATATAAGCCACCCAATATGAGTAAAAAAGATAAAATAAAGATCGCGACAGCATTTTTTAAGCTGAACTTTGTTAGAAAATTCATAAGTACCTCCAAGATAATTTCTTGCTTTTTTATATTGATTTTTTAGATTGTAGAGAAAGTTTATTTGATTTTAAAAGTAATCTCTCTTAAGTTGTTGGTTATTTCAACTACAAGTTGTCCGCTTCACGCGGGGCGGGCGGTGAGCGACCGCGGCATTTGATCCCTTGATGTCTCACCAGTCCTGCTTGACTATGCTTCAATGAGTTCTCACCGAACGAAGGAAATGCGAAGGTTAGGTATAAACGGCTCAATTAAAACCAAAATTCAAAATGGCTTTATTAATTAACTATTTTTAGTTTTATGTTTTACTTATATAAAAAGAACCAATATATTACTTAAGTTTAGATTGCCACTTTAGGATTTATTCGCTATCTTACTGAACAATCCTTTAATTAAGTAGTCTAAATTTGCTGATATAAATGATTCACTATTAATAAGATAGTTTTGTCACGGAAATGTCATGGAATATCGTATGTTTCATCATATACTAGGGCTATAATGAAAACATGATTAGGACACTAGGATATATTGAGGTGATTTAAATGAGAAATAAGCGTTTTTTTAGCGTCAGTTTCATCCTTTTTTTATTAGTAGGATGTAGCTCAGTAAATGGAAACGAAACAAATGACATTGAGATGCCTGCTATAGTTGACGTGAAAATACGAACATCTTCAGAAAATCCAGCTATAGGTGAGAAAGTAAAAATTGAAGCCGTAGTTACACAAGCGGGTATTATAGTGGATGATGCAAATGAAGTTACTTTTGAAATATGGGAAGTAAATAATGATGATCACGAAATGATTGTTGGTGAATATGGTGGAAAAGGGACTTATTTTACAAGTAAAGCATTCGAATCTAATGGAAAATACAATATTGTGGCACATGTAACAGCAAGAGATCAGCACACCATGCCAAAAATTGAATTATTAGTTGGCACCCATTCAGAAGAAGTGAAAGCAGAGCCTTCATATATTAATGACTTACATGCAGATGGTGGATTTAGTATTGACTTAAATTTCCCTTTGGAATTGAATGAGGACCATTCACTTTCAATTGAAGCAATAGTAATTCATGATGGCCACCCTTTAAAAGAGGCCAAAGTAAAATTTGAGACTTGGACTGAATCAATAACAAGGCATGATTTTTTTGATGCAACAGAGACGGAAGCTGGTGTTTATACTGCCATTGTTAAATTAGAGGTTAATAAAAAATACAATATTATTGTCCATATACAAAAAGACAAAATTCATGAGCATATAGAACGAGTACTTGAATTTGATCAATAGAATTCACACATATGGAGTACGAATTAGCCTTACAATTCGTACTCCATTTTTTTGTATGAATAACCATTAAACTTTTTCTCCTAATTCTAGAAAAATGATAACAATTAAGATTGAAAATAGTGAAATCGGAATTTAAGAATCAAAAATCGTAAATTTATTTAGACTAAAACAGGACCTCTTATATAAAAAATTTCAACATCATTTTACATAGTTTAATTATCATAGGTGAATAATGAGAAAGTATTTTTAAGTTTAATATTTAACGTCCAAGGACATCGAAAGCACTAGAATAGTCAATCTCACTGTTTTGCTTACAATACAAATTAGTCAGGGGGAATAATGCGTGAAAAAGAAAAGTATATGGGGTTCATTCATCTTAATTTTGTCACTATCAATGATGTTAACAGCATGTGGCGGTAAACAGTTAATTAGTATCGTTACCGGAGGGACAGGCGGGACATATTATCCACTTGGTGGAGCAATGGCAACAATAATTTCTGATAATACAGATGTTGAGGCTACTGCGCAATCATCTGGAGCTTCTGCGGAAAACATGCAAGCACTCGCTGACGGAAATGCTGATATTGCATTCACACAAACTGATATTGCGAGCTACGCTAAAAATGGAGTGTTAATGTTCGAAGGAAATAAAATTGAAAATGTACAGGCTATCGGGACACTTTATCCTGAAACAATTCAAATTGTTACTTTGGCAGATAGCGGAATTAATTCAATTGAAGATTTGAAGGGTAAAACTGTTTCTGTTGGTGCTCCAGGAAGTGGAACACTCGCTAATGCACAGCAAATATTAGAAGTTCATGGAATGTCATTTGATGACCTAAATGCTCAAAATTTGGCATTTGATGAATCAACTGAAGGTATACAAGATGGAAATATTGATGCGGCTTTTATTACATCGGGTACACCAACTGGTTCAGTTGATGCGCTAGGTGCTGTAAAAGGAGTTAAGTTAATTCCTATTGAACAAGAAAAAATTAATTCGCTAATTGCAAAGTATCCATATTATGCAAAGGAAGTAGTATCAAAAGGGACCTATGGTCTTACAGAGGACGTCTCATCAGTTGCTGTATTAGCTATGCTAGTTGTTTCAACCGAGTTGAACGAAGATACGGTATATGATATTACAAAAGCTATTTTTGAAAATACAGACAAGATATCCCATGCAAAGGGAAAATTAATAACAGCTGAATCTGCTTTAGATGGAGTGGGTATTGACCTTCACCCTGGTGCAGTAAAATACTTTACTGAGAAAGGAATTCAATAATATAGTCCTTCTAAAGATAGGCTGTTGCTTGGACAGTCTATCTTTTTTCTAGAAGCTGTTTTTTGCTTACCTTTACACTTTTTGAATTCGAATAAAACAGACTTCTAAGAAATAATAAATGAGAATTGGTTTGGGTATTATATGAAAAAAATAAGTATTATTATTGCATTCGTAGCTATAGTGGTTGGAATTTACTTGCATATACCCTATAAAACTTTCCTAGTGTTCGAAAAAGAGAACTCAAAAGAAGTTTTGGCGTATCATTCCATAAATGAAAATGAAGTATTTACTATTAGTTACACCCATTCCATCCACTTATCAGAAGTTGTAGAAAAATATAAGGTATCAAAAAAAGACCAAATCATTTTAACAGAATTAATTTATGAGAGCTATGGAATTGGAATGCCCTCAAATGCATATGGAAACGAGAAATTCGAAAAAAAAGATGGGAAAATATACATTACAAAAATGAATAGGACTTTTCAATTAATTGATGTTCGAATTAGTAAGGTTGTTGCAAACCACCAGTTGGTTATAAAGAAAAATCACATCCAACTTGAAGAATATTTAAATTCTGGATCATGGGTTCGTATAAAATTCCGGAAATTAAATGCTATGGAAGTGTTGAAGGGAGTGAATTTATATGAAAGAAAAAGCTAAGGTCCCTCCAGAAACAGAAATGCAGGACTTGCTTGAAAAATACGATCCTGAATCGAGAAGTAGGTCGTTAAAAGGAATTATAGGATGGGTTGTATTTTTGGGACTATTGTCCTTTTCATTATTTCAGTTATATACAGCTATCTTTGTTGTGTTTACAGCTCAAATCCAAAGATCTGTTCATTTAGGTTTTGGATTAGCATTAATATTTCTGCTCTTTCCAGCGGTAAAAGGACAACTAAGGAAGAAAACTGGTAGATTACAGATCCCTTGGTATGATTGGGTGTTATCTATTCTTGGAATCGTGGTAGGATCCTATTGGCCATTAATGATCCAAGATCTTGTCTTACGGGTAGGGAGGCTTACTTTTTTAGACTTAGTTGTTGGGTTACTGGCTATCTTATTAGTACTAGAGGCAACAAGACGAACAGTAGGACTTCCGATTACTGTGATTGCGGGAATATTTCTTCTATATGCCTGGTTAGGACCTTATATGCCGGGTTTTCTTGTCCACAGGGGATTGAATATTAAACAAATTATTCAGACTATGTTTTTTACTACCGAAGGAATACTGGGGACTCCTCTGGGTGTTTCATCAACTTTCATTTTCCTATTCTTATTATTCGGAGCATTTTTAGTCAAAACAGGTGTAGGTCAATATTTCAATGATTTAGCCTCTTCTTTGGCAGGAAAGCTTGTTGGAGGACCAGCGAAGGTTGCCATTTTCTCTAGTGCTTTACAAGGGACTATAAGTGGGAGTTCTGTAGCTAATGTAGTAACATCAGGATCCTTTACTATTCCTATGATGAAGAAGCTTGGCTATAAAAAAGAGTTTGCCGGTGCGGTGGAAGCAGCAGCCTCAACTGGCGGACAACTAATGCCACCAGTAATGGGAGCAGCAGCCTTTTTAATGGTTGAGTTTATTGGAGGAATTACTTATTGGGAAATTGCAAAAGCAGCAGCTATTCCAGCCCTATTATATTTCACAGGAATTTGGATTATGACCCATTTTGAAGCGAAGAGAATTGGTCTTCGGGGATTATCAGATGAAGAATTACCCGATAAAAAAGAAGTACTAAGGAAACTTTATCTATTATTACCAATTGTTACAGTCATGGTGCTACTCATGTCTGGAATGAGCGTAACTAAATCAGCTCTTTGGTCAATAGTAGTGACCATACTAGCTAGCAGTATACAAAAAGCAACAAGAATTGGAATAAGGGATTTTATTGATGCCCTTGTTGATGGAGCGAGAACAGCTCTTTCAGTAGTTTCAGCAACAGCGGCAGCAGGGATTATTGTAGGAGTAGTCACAAAAACAGGGCTTGGGCTAAAGCTTGCAAATGGTTTATTAGAACTGTCAGGAGGCTTATTGCTTCCAACATTATTTCTGACAATGATTGCATCCATTGTTTTAGGTATGGGTTCACCTACGACTGCAAATTATGTAATTACATCAACTATTGCGGCTCCGGCGATTATTTTCTTAGGAATACCAGCCTTGTCCGCTCATTTATTTGTATTCTACTTTGGAATTGTTGCAGATATTACCCCACCTGTGGCATTGGCAGCATTTGCTGCAGCTGGGGTTTCCGGAGGAGAACCAATAAAAACAGGAATCCAATCAGCCAAATTAGCTATAGCTGCCTTTATAATTCCATATATATTTGTACTTTCTCCAGAATTATTAATGATTGATACGACCTGGTACGGATTATTATGGGTTGTCACTACTTCAATAGCGGGTATGACGGCTATTGGTGCTTCAATGATAGGCTACTGGCAAAAAAGTTTGAACGTATACTTACGCCTTATTTCGTTTCTTACAGGGGTGCTGCTCATATATCCAGAAGGAATGTCAGATACAATAGGAGTTATCATGTTCATTTGCCTTCTTGCTTTTCAGATTCTAGTTAAGGATAAATCACAAAAAGTACAGCCCTTATAGAAAGTATGATTAGCCTCTCTGAAAGGGAGGTTATATTTAGGTTTAGATAAAAAAAAAAGGGAAAATTATAAAAAAAATAGAATGATAATAAATGAAGAAAGGGGAGAGGTTTTTGCATAGACATAACAGAAAAGTAAATGATTTGACAGTTTCGTATATAGATGAGGGTAGTGGGGAAGTTCTCGTGCTTATTCATGGTTTTTGTGGGAGTCCAGCATATTGGGAAAAAGTTATACCAGCTCTGAGTGAAAACTATCGTATCATTGCACCAGCATTAAGAGGACATGGAAAATCAAGTTCAGTCTCTGACCCTTACACTATTGAAGACATGGCAATGGATATAAAATGTTTATTAGAAGAATTGCAAGTGAAAAAGGTAATGATGTTTGGTCACTCGCTTGGAGGTTACGTAACATTATCATTCGCAGAGCAATTTCCTGAAATGCTTTTAGGATATTCACTCATACATTCTACCGCACATCCTGATAGTGAAGAAGCAAGGCAAGGTAGAACAGAAACAATAGATCTTATTTCTGAAAATGGAATTGAGCCTTTTATTAAAAGCCTAATCCCAAAACTATTTGCTCCCGAGAACATAAAATTGATGGATAATGAAGTAGATTACGTTTCAGAAATCGGTCTAAACACAAGTGTCTCAGGTGCAAAAGGGGCACTAAGAGCAATGAAGGATAGGAAAGATTTTAATCCAGTTCTTAAGACCTCTAAATTTCCGGTCTTATTATTAGCAGGTGAACATGACCAAATCATGCCTATGGAAAGAGTATTCTCAGAAACATCACCATCTATCACTCAAATAATACTTGATGGAGCAGGACATATGAGTATGATTGAAAAGTCAGACGAACTAACCAAAATCATGCTAGATTTTATGAAACATCACATAAGACCGGTAATGTAGGTAGAGACTTCTGATTTGTGAATGTATAGGTGAAATAGGTAAAACTTACTGTGTAAAGTAGTATTTAGTGCACTATTTCAAAATTTTGATAATCGTCCATAACACCATGGACAATTATTTAGATTGAATTTTTATACAAATTACTAGTAGAGGAGAACACGATCTCTAAACAAAAGAGCGTGTTCTCTTAATTTAGCCGAAAAATTAGTATCAGGGCTTTACAAAGTCTATGATTTAAAAGTCTCTGTAAAATTTGTTGTTGATGCCTACTGTCCAGCTGCTCTCTATGGACATTGAATAGACTCCTATGAATTCTCACCAAACGAAGGAAATGCGATAAAGCTTTCGAGGAGTCTCATCCATCTAATTCAATTGTTTATGTTTTAGGAAACTAACTTTTTTTTACATTATTAGGATAAATATTGAAACTTAATAAAATACAGATAAAATTCAACTATAAAGATAAAAGAGGGGATTTGGATGGTTCAAAAGCAGAAGGTGGGCTTTATTGGAACGGGCGTAATGGGGAAAAGTATGGCTACACATTTAATACATAGTGGGTATGAGGTATATATCTTTACACGAACAAAAGAAAAGGCATATAGTCTGCTTGAGCTAGGGGCTATATGGTGTGAACAAACATTAAAACTAGCACAATGCTGTGATATCATTTTTACAATGGTTGGTTATCCTACTGATGTGGAGGAAATCTATTTTGGTAAGGAAGGTTTACTGAATTTCGCTAATCCAGGAACGATTTTGATAGATATGACAACCTCTTCACCAAGTCTTGCGAGGGAAATATTCAAGGTAGCAAAAGAAAAAGGTCTTCATTCATTAGACGCACCCGTATCAGGTGGTGATATTGGAGCGAGGGATGCGACTCTTACCATAATGGTAGGTGGAGATTTGGACGTATTTGAACAAGTACAACCAATCCTTAAACTACTAGGAGAAAATATAATACTACAAGGTGCTGCAGGTGCAGGTCAACATACGAAAATGTGTAATCAAATAGCAATTGCTAGTAATATGATAGGAGTGTGTGAAGCAGTTGTTTATGCTCAAAAGTCTGGATTAAATCCAGATAGCGTATTAGCTTCCATTTCGGCGGGTGCTGCTGGAAGCTGGTCCCTGTCTAACTTGGCTCCAAGAATCATTCAAGAAAATTTCGAACCAGGTTTCTATATTAAGCACTTCATTAAGGATATGAAGATTGCTTTGGACGAAGCGAATCGGATGGAATTATATATGCCGGGTTTAACCCTTGCAAAAAGTTTATATGAGCAACTTTCTGAGTTAGGTGAAGATAACAGTGGAACACAAGCCCTTTATAAGCTGTGGAAGATAGAAGTTTGAACATATTATGGGATTTCGATGGTACAATCTTTGACACTTATCCTGCTTATACTAAGATATTACAAGAAATTTTAGGTGAAAATATTCCAGCTACAGAAATATTTAGCATGTTAAAAATTTCATTCACCCATGCTATTCAACATTATCAGCTGTCTCAAGAGCAAGAAAAACAGATTAGAGAAAGAAGCAATAACATTCAAGCAGAGAGCCTAAAACCCTTTCCTTATGTAGAAAAAGTTCTACAAGTGAGTAATACAAATGTGATTATGACACATAAAAATCGCAAGGAAGTAGAAGCAATTCTTTCAATACATGGCCTCAGTTCTTATTTTATTGAAATAGTTGCTGGAGACGATGGATTTCCAAGAAAACCCCATTCTGCTTCCTATCAATATTTACAAGGAAAATATGATCTTGATCTTGCGATAGGTGATCGAGAACTTGACATTATTCCAGCTAGGGAAATTGGAATAAAAACTTGTTTATTTCAAAATAATACACCCGGAGCAGATTACTATTTGAATGATTATGTTGATTTCTTTGATGTTGTACCTAGTTGTTAAATGAACCTACGTATATTTTCATTAGTTGATACAAAACCTAATGGAAACATATAAGGGGGAATAAACTTGGCGAAACGCACAAAAAAGAATGATCCACAGCAGAAAAACAAAAAAGGATTTGATTCTAGTGTTATTGACTCTGAATTTTCTCATGAGTTAGGTAGTACAAATGCAAATAAGGCCCACAAAGAAAAAGCAAAGAACGAAAAGGCACCAAAAAATTCAGGGAAATATAAAGGCGGTTTATAAAAAACAGCAAGTGTCAAAAGATTCATTGACACTTGCACAATTTGAAAGTCAACTAAAGTCAAAGGACATCTTGGTTACAGGATGTTTTTCTTATTGTAATTTTGGGGTAGAGTTTTTTAGTGGAAAATGAGTCAATTGTAATAAGATTATCGTGCCCTTACAGTCACTCAAATGGGGTGGAGATGTGTCTGCGATTCTAGTTAATTATAAAAAGGATTCAAAAGTTAAAAGAGTAGTAGAAAGATTGATTTTGCTTATGGATTATCCTTATGATCTAGAATTATTCTGCGAAACCGAGTGAAAGATTCGGAATGAAAAATGTATTTAACGAGGTATTTTGTTTAGAAAAAAGGAACTTCCTAGCTTTTATTTTTTGTCATGTTTAAATATAATTAGGAATGCTTCCTATAAGGGAAAGGTGTGTGAAATATAATGAAGCGTGGATTGATTCATCATATCGAACTATATGTTTCTAATTTACAGGAGAGTTTAAGTTTCTGGAATTGGTTCCTACTTGAATTAGGCTATGAGTCTTTTCAAAAGTGGGATGAGGGGCAAAGCTACAAAATTGAGGATACATACATCGTTTTTGTACAAACGAAAGAAAAATATTTACACATTCCCTATCATCGTAGCGGGATAGGTTTAAACCATCTAGCTTTTCATGCAGAATCAAGAGACCAAGTAGATTTTTTGGCAGAAAAAGTGAAGCAAAAAGGATTAAATATGCTGTACGAGGACCGTTACCCTTATGCTGGGGGAGAAAATTATTATGCCCTATTTTTTGAGGACCCAGATAGAATTAAAGTAGAACTTGTAGCGCCAGAATTGGCTAATGATAAATAGATGGAGGACAATGCATGAATAGTATCATTAGAAAAGCATTGCCAGAAGACGTGAAGTGTATAGCTAAGGTTCATGTGGATAGCTGGCGTTCAACGTATAGAGGCTTGGTCTCAGATGAGTATTTAAGCAAACTTAAATATGAGGATCGAGAAAAATTGTGGAGAAGTGCGTTCGAGAGCAAAACTAGATTTATTTGGGTTGTGGAAGTTGATGGGCAGGTTGTTGGCTTTGTTAGTGGTGGCAAAGAAAGAACTGGTAAATATGGTTACGACGGAGAACTGTATGCCATATATCTCTATGAGCAATACCAATGTAAAGGAATCGGGAAAGAACTAGTTAAATCCTTTATTAATGATTTACTTCAAGCTGGTTTTAAATCAATGCTTGTTTGGGTATTAGCTGAAAATAGTTCAACAAAATTTTATGAATATTTTAGACCAATAGAGGTGGACAGAGACCAAATTGAAATCGACAAGATAATTTTTGAAGAAATTGCATATGGTTGGAAGGATATCAATTCAATGAATTCAGAATTATTAAACAATTAATTCAGCGTACTTAAAACCCTTATGAGATAGTGGAAACATGATGCTCATGGGGGTGTTTTTGTTGCTAGAACAAAAGTTTAAAGGTAAGTCCTACCCATTTAGTGAAGATGACTATGAAACTACTGTATTGATGCCAAGCCTACGTGTAGACTTACGAAATGTCTCAAACCAAGACTTAGAGTAGTTTTTGAATGCGAATGTTGTGAATGATTGGTCACAGCTCTCCTGGAAGGATATAGGACGGCCGTATGAGGTTAAGACATTGGCAAGTGATCGGAAGGTGTGGGAAAAGGAAAATCAAAATCAAGAGACAATGCCAGTCAGGACATCTTGGGAATACTTTAACCGTTCTTTTCATGAATGGTTCGTATAGAGGTGTATTGTACAAGGGCTGAAAAAGTCAAAATTAAAAATTTAATATATTCATAGAATCTAAAAACCTACCGTATATTTAGTTAACGGTAGGTTATTAAAATTTCACGAATTATATTAAGTAGTTACTTGAATTTTCTGACAAAAGATGTATTATTAGAATTAAGCACTAACATACCAACCGGTTAGTAAGTATGAAGGAAGGGTGACGCACATGGATTTTTCCTATTCTGATAAAGTTAAGCAATTGCAAGAAAAGCTTACACGTTTTATGAGTGAAAATGTATACCCGAATGAAAGAATCTATGAAGAACAATTAAGTAAGCAACCTTCAAGATGGTCTGAAGTTCCAAAAATAATGGAAGAAATGAAGGAAAAGGCAAGAAAAGAAGGACTTTGGAATCTATTTTTACCTCATAGTGAATACGGAGCAGGTTTAAGCAATATTGAATATGCCCCATTGTGTGAAATTATGGGACGTTCCCTTATTGGTCCAGAGGTTTTTAATTGTAATGCTCCTGATACAGGTAATATGGAAGTGCTAGCTCGTTATGGTTCAGTTGAGCAAAAACAACAATGGTTACAACCTCTATTAAATGGTGAGATTAGATCCTGTTTTTCGATGACTGAGCCTAATGTAGCATCCTCGGACGCTACCAACATAGAAGCTAGTATTATAAGAGATGGTGATGAGTACATAGTAAATGGACGGAAATGGTGGTCGTCTGGAGCTGGAGATCCTCGTTGTAAGATAGGCATAGTAATGGGCAAATCTGATGTAAACGCACCAAAGTATGAACAGCAATCTATGATTCTTGTACCACTTGATACAAAAGGAGTGAAAATCGAGAGACTTCTATCCGTTTTTGGGTATGATCATGCACCACACGGGCATGCGGAGATTACCTTTAACAATGTGAGAGTTCCGATTTCAAATATTATCTGGGGTGAAGGTAAAGGATTTGCCATTGCTCAAGGAAGATTAGGACCAGGTAGAATTCATCATTGTATGAGACTAATAGGAGCAGCAGAAAGAGCCCTTGAAGACTTATGTAAGCGTGTACAAGAAAGGGTGGCTTTTGGCAAAAGTATTGCCGAGCAAGGTGTTGTTCAAGAATGGATAGCCAATTCAAGAATTGAAATAGAGCAAGCAAGATTATTAACGCTAAAGGCTGCTTATATGATGGATACAGTTGGGAATAAAGAAGCAAAGAGAGAAATTGCTATGATCAAGGTTGTTGCACCATCTATGGCCTTGAAAGTTATTGATCGGGCAATTCAAGCTCTAGGGGGCGCAGGTGTAGGTGAGGATTTCACCTTAGCAGCGCAATGGGCGAATGCAAGAACATTAAGAATCGCAGATGGTCCAGATGAAGTACATAGAGCCCAGATTGCCAAGCTAGAGCTTCGAAACTATTAAATTATTACTTACTAAAGGATGGAGGAGTTTGTCTGTATGAATGTTAAGAAACTTTTTGATTTATCTGGTAAAACAGCCATCGTAACTGGGGGTGGCAGAGGTCTGGGTGAACAAATTGCTAGCAGTTTCGCTGAAGCTGGAGCAAACGTTGTGGTTTGTTCGAGAAAAATAGAGGCTTGTGAGGAAGTTAGTCAAAAGCTAAAGAACTTGGGAGTGAAATCGCTAGCATTAAGATGTGATATAACAAATCAAGAAGATGTGAAAAAACTCGTACAAGAAACGATTTCTGAATTCGGTGGGATTGACATATTAGTTAATAATAGTGGTGCAACATGGGGAGAGCCAGCGGCAACAATGCCATTAGATGCATGGGAAAAAGTAATGCGGGTAAATGTTACTGGAACCTTCTTAATGTCTCAAGAAGTAGGGAAAGTGATGATTGAAAATGGGGGAGGAAAGATTATCAATATAGCATCTGTGGCTGGACTTGGTGGAACAGATCCACGTTATATGGATACGATTGGATATAACACAAGTAAAGGTGCAGTTATCACATTTACAAAAGATTTAGCTGTGAAATGGGGGCAATTTAACATTAATGTTAATGCGATTGCACCAGGCTTCTTTCCAACGAAAATGTCGGAAATCTTAATAGAACGAGGGAAAGAACAAATTCTCTCAACGACTCCTCTAAGAAGATTTGGTAACGACCATGACTTAAAAGGAGCGGCATTGTTTCTTGCTTCTGAAGCTTCTGATTTTGTAACCGGAAATATTCTTATTGTTGATGGAGGTACTCACGCAATGTAGGTGG
>JBFILZ010000011.1:0-44082 GCA_041611945.1 Bacillus sp. (in: firmicutes) | reverse complement strand
TAGTGGTGAAATAGCAGGACTTAATCCTGAAAAAGTAAATGTAAATGGTGGAGCAGTTGCTCTTGGGCACCCAATTGGAGCAAGTGGTGCTCGAATAATTATCACACTAGCTCACGAACTTAAACGTAGAGGTGGAGGCATTGGTATTGCTTCAATTTGCAGTGGTGGAGGACAAGGCGACGCCATCATGATTCAAGTGTCATAAGGGGGGGGGCAGCCCCTCACTATGTTAAAGCGTTAATTGAATGGGGGACAGTCCCCCATCTAGGTAGTGTGTTAAAACGATAAAGTGAACTTTGATAAGGGGGAGTGAAGTATGAACGTAAATAAAATAATGGTAATTGGTGCTGGGCAAATGGGATCCGGAATAACTCAAGTATGTGCGATGGCAGGTTTTGAGGTATTTTTGCATGACTTAAAGAGTGATTTTGTTGAAAAAGGTCTTGGAATCATCAACAAAAATTTATCTCGACAGGTCGAAAAAGGACGTATGTCTGAGGATGAGAAAGTGGCAGTTCTTAGAAGAATCACAAAATCAACAGAGCTTTCAAACGCCAAAGAAGTTGATTTAGTCATTGAAGCGGCTGTCGAAAATATGGAGATTGAGTGTAAAATTTTTGCCGAGCTAGATGAATTAACTCCAGCCCATACCATTTTGGCAACGAATACTTCATCATTACCCATTACTGAAATTGCAGCCTCCACAAAAAGACCAGAGAAAGTAATTGGTATGCATTTTATGAATCCTGTACCTGTTATGAAACTAGTAGAAATCATTCGAGGACTAGCAACTTCAGATGAAGTTTATAGCACGATAGAAGAGATTACAAGAAAACTAGAGAAAACTCCTGTTGAAGTGAATGACTTTCCAGGGTTTGTATCTAACCGAATATTAATGCCGATGATTAATGAGTCTATCTATACACTTTATGAGGGAGTTGCTTCGGTAGAAGCAATTGACGAAGTCATGAAACTCGGAATGAATCACCCAATGGGACCACTTACACTCGCGGATTTTATTGGCTTAGATACATGTTTGTATATTATGGAGACACTGCATGAAGGGTTTGGTGATGATAAGTATCGCCCTTGTCCACTTCTACGTAAATATGTTAAAGCAGGTTGGCTAGGTCGAAAATCAGGAAGAGGTTTTTACTCATACAACTAATAGGGGGTCAGTCCCCCATTGCGGTAGTGCGATAAAGGAGGCAAGACATCATGGAGTTACGATTTACAGATGAGCAAGAAATGATGAGGAAAATGGTTCGTGATTTTGCTGAAAAAGAAATCTCCCCCTTTATAAACAGAATGGAAGATGGAGAGTTCCCTCGTGAACTTCTAAAAAAGATGGGGCCACTCGGACTTATGGGTATACCAGTTCCTGAACAATATGGCGGATCAGAGATGGACTTTATGTCTTACATTATTGCCATCCATGAAATCTCAAAGGTTAGTGCGACACTGGGAGTCATATTATCTGTTCATACTTCTGTCGGGACATATCCGATACTATATTTTGGAACAGAAGAACAAAAGAAAAAATTCATTCCAAAGCTCGCATCAGGAGAGTATTTAGGTGCCTTCGCCCTAACAGAACCTGGGTCAGGGTCGGATGCTGCAAGTCTAAAAACACGTGCAGTATTGGATCGTGATAAGTATATATTAAATGGTTCTAAAGTCTTCATTACTAATGGCGGTGAAGCAGACACTTACATCGTATTTGCCTCTACAAATCCGGATGCAGGGAGCAAAGGGATTTCAGCTTTCATAGTCGAAAAGAATACACCGGGCCTAATAATAGGTAAAGACGAGCACAAGATGGGTTTATATGGTTCAAGAACAGTTCAGTTAACATTTGAAGATGCAAAAGTACCTGTCGAAAATCTTCTTGGGAAAGAAGGCGAAGGATTTAGGGTTGCTATGGCGAATTTAGAAGTTGGACGGATAGGGATTGCTGCACAATCTTTAGGGATAGCAGAGGCAGCTCTGGAACATGCAGTAATTTATGCGAAGGAACGAAAGCAATTCGGAAAACCAATCATAGATCAACAAGGGATTGGCTTCAAGATTGCGGATATGGCAACAAGTGTCGAAGCAGCGAAGCTATTGGTATATAGAGCAGTTTCTCTTCGGATGGAAAATAAGCCGTGCGGATTGGAATCCTCTATGGCTAAGCTTTTTGCATCACAGGCTGCTGTGAATGTATCTACTGAAGCCATTCAAGTATACGGTGGTTACGGGTATACAAAGGACTACCCGGTCGAACGATTCTTCCGTGATGCCAAAGTAACAGAGATATATGAAGGTACTAGTGAAATCCAGCGGATCGTAATAAGCAAAAGGTTATAAATCAAAATATTAATTTAGTACGATAACATAGTGGGGGTCAGTCCCCCGTCGGTTTAGCGTATTAACGTAACGGGGGTCAGACCCCCGTAAAAGGAGGATGTAGTAATGAATTTTAAGTTGTCGGAAGAACATGAAATGATCAGGAAGATGGTACGTGATTTTGCGAAGAATGAGGTGGCTCCAACTGCTGCTGAACGTGATGAAGAGGAACGCTTTGATCGTGACATTTTTGATAAGATGGCTGGACTTGGGCTAACAGGGATTCCTTGGCCAGAACAATATGGTGGAATAGGTAGTGACTATCTAGCTTATGTAATAGCAGTTGAAGAGCTTTCTCGCGTCTGTGCCTCGACTGGGGTTACTCTTTCGGCACATACCTCGCTTGCGGGATGGCCGGTATTCAAATTTGGGACAGAAGAACAGAAGCAAAAGTATTTACGTCCAATGGCTGAAGGTAAGTCAATTGGTGGTTATGGATTAACTGAGCCGAGTTCTGGTTCTGATGCAGGTGGAATGAGAACCAATGCACGAAAGGACGGAAATGACTATATCCTTAATGGGGCGAAAATTTTTATTACAAACGGTGGCATAGCCGATTTTTACATTGTATTTGCAATAACAGATCCAGAGCAAAAGACAAAAGGAACGACAGCTTTTATCGTTGAAAAAGACTTCCCTGGCTTTTCGGTTGGGAAGAAGGAATCCAAATTAGGAATTCGTTCATCACCTACAACAGAAATCATTTTTGAAGATTGTCGTGTCCCAGCTGAAAACATCCTTGGTGAAGTAGGGATGGGCTTTAAAGTGGCGATGATGACACTTGATGGTGGAAGAAACGGTATCGCTGCTCAAGCTGTAGGAATTGCTCAAGGAGCTCTAGATGCAGCTGTTGAGTATGCTAAAGAGCGCAAACAATTTGGTAAACCGATCATCGATCAACAAGGAATTGGTTTTAAGCTTGCTGATATGGCAACAAGCATTGAAGCGGCAAGATTATTAACTTATCAAGCTGCATGGTTAGAATCTGAGGGTCTTCCATATGGGAAGGAATCTGCCATGTCAAAATTGTTTGCTGGAGACGCAGCGATGAAAGTTACAACGGAAGCCGTTCAAGTATTTGGAGGCTATGGCTATACAAAAGATTATCCAGTAGAACGGTTCATGCGTGATGCGAAAATCACACAAATTTATGAAGGTACCCAAGAAATCCAGCGCCTAGTTATTTCAAGAATGCTAGCAAAATAATAGAGTGAGAAGAAGTTAGTTACTAGTTAGCTAGCCTTTTTCTTATAGGTATGGATGGTGTGTGAAGATGAGTAAACAGGATGTTCCAGCATCAGTAAAGGATGAAAAATTAATTGAAATAAGACGGAATCAAATGATCAAAGGGGCAGTTTCTTTATTTAAGGAGAAGGGCTTTCACCGTACAACTACACGAGAGATTGCTAAGGCGGCAGGATTTAGTATTGGCACACTATATGAATATATCCGGAAAAAGGAAGATGTCCTTTACTTAGTTTGCGATCGAATTTATGATCAAGTTAGTGACCGTTTAAAAAGAGATATAGACTCTAAGCGTGGTGATGTTAGAAGTCTCACCTTAGCAATCTCCTATTATTTTAAAGTAATGGACGAAATGCAAGATGAGGTTCTTGTCATGTATCAAGAGGCAAAATCATTATCTAAGGATGCGCTTCCATATGTATTGAAAAAAGAGTTAGAAATGGTTGAAATGTTTGAAACCATTCTATCAAGCTGTGTTGAAAATGGTGAATTTACCATTCAGGAAAAAAGAAGAAAACTTATCGCGCATAATATCTTTGTACAAGGTCAGATGTGGGGCTTTAGAAGATGGACGCTGCAAAAAATATATACGCTTGAGGAGTATACCCAATTACAAATTGAAAACGTGCTGGATGGAATTGGGGCAAAGAAGTAAACAAAGAGTAACAGGAGGTATTATATGGCTATAGTCGAAAGGTATAAACCGAAAAATCATATCCGATTTATTACCGCTTCAAGTTTATTTGATGGACACGATGCTTCGATAAATATTATGCGTCGGATTATCCAAGCGAGTGGCGCTGAAGTGGTCCACCTTGGTCATAATCGTTCAGTTGAAGAAGTAGTGTCAGCTGCCATTCAAGAAGATGTCCAAGGTATAGCAATCTCTTCCTATCAAGGGGGACATGTGGAGTATTTCAAGTATATGTATGATCTTTTAAAAGAACGAAATGCCACTCATATTCGCATTTATGGTGGCGGAGGTGGGGTTATCGTTCCAAGAGAAATAAAAGAGTTACATGAGTACGGCATCGCTCGAATTTTCTCTCCTGAAGATGGTCGTACACAAGGTCTACAAGGGATGATTAACCGTATGATCGAAGAATGTGATTTTCAAACAGTAACCACTATTTCCGATGAGATCGAAGGTTTAAAAGAAGGTAACATACAAGCAGTAACAAGATTAATTACCATAGCAGAAGGTCAAGTGAGTACGAAAAGTGAAGTAGCTGTTGCTGCACAATCTATTATGGAACAAGTAAAGGAACTTGCAACGGATGTACCCGTTCTAGGAATTACAGGTACAGGTGGTGCAGGGAAAAGTTCATTAACTGATGAATTGGTGCGAAGGTTTTTAAATGAAATTGATGACATAAAAATTGCAGTTCTCTCAATTGATCCAACGAAACAAAAAACGGGAGGGGCTCTTCTAGGAGACCGTATTCGAATGAATGCTATTTTTAACCCTCGTGTATTTATGAGAAGCCTGGCGACACGTGGTTCTAGAACAGAACTATCTCTTGCAATTAGAGATGCAATTTCTGTTGTGAAAGCAGCTGGATTTGATTTAATCATCATTGAGACGAGTGGTATTGGTCAAGGAGATGCAGAAATTAGTGAAATCAGTGACATTTCAATGTATGTCATGACGAGTGAATTTGGAGCACCATCCCAATTAGAGAAAATTGATATGATCGATTTTGCCGATTTAATTGTTATTAATAAATATGAACGAAAAGGGTCTGAAGACGCTAAGACACAAGTGCAAAAGCAGTACCAGCGTAGCCATTTGTTATTTGAAACAGAGCTGTCGGATATGCCTGTTTATGGTACGATTGCAAGCCAATTCAATGATCAAGGCACAAATTCACTTTTTGCAGCTTTAATCGAATTGATCAATCAAAAATCAGAAACTAAATGGACTAGTTCCTTTTCAAAAGGTAACACAGTTCAAAAACAAAATATTATCATTCCAAATAGTCGCAGGTATTATCTAAGAGAAATATCCGAAACAATTCGAGGCTATCATAAGATGACAGAAACGCAAGCAAAAGTAGCACGGAAAATGTTCCAAATTGATGGAGCAATTGATGTTGTCAGTGATCAAGAACAGACTGTTCTAGCATTAAAAGAAGCGAGAAAACCGTATGAATTAAAACTATCTCCTGAATCGAAACAACTTCTTGATGGTTGGCAATCTCTAAAAAACAAATACTCTGGAACTGAGTATGTCACAAAAGTGCGTGATAAGGAGATCGTTACGAAGTTAACTACGAAGAGCTTATCAGGACTCGAAATACCAAAAGTATCCTTACCTAAATATGTCGATCCAGGCGAAATCCTTCGTTGGATATATAAAGAAAATGTACCAGGTGTTTTCCCATTTACCGCTGGAGTATTCCCTTTCAAACGCGAAGGAGAAGATCCGAAACGGCAATTTGCAGGAGAAGGAACTCCAGAGCGAACAAATCGTCGATTCCATTACTTATCAAAAGATGATAATGCTAAACGATTAAGTACAGCGTTTGATTCTGTCACTTTATATGGTGAGGACCCCGATTACCGCCCCGATATTTATGGGAAAGTAGGGGAAAGCGGTGTTAGTATTTGCACATTGGAGGATATGAAAAAGCTATATGATGGTTTTGACCTCTGTGCTCCTTCTACTTCGGTATCTATGACAATTAATGGTCCTGCACCTATTATTTTAGCGATGTTTTTCAATGCGGCCATTCAACAACAAGTTGAAAAACGTGAACAAGACTTAGGTAGAATTTTGACAGTTGAAGAGTATGTCCAGGTAAAGAAAATGACACTTCAAACTGTTCGTGGTACAGTTCAAGCTGATATTCTAAAAGAGGATCAAGGTCAAAATACTTGTATATTCTCAACTGAATTTGCACTTAGAATGATGGGAGATATTCAGCAGTATTTTACTGAAGAAAATGTGAGGAATTATTATTCTGTATCCATTTCGGGGTACCATATTGCCGAGGCAGGCGCAAACCCTATTTCTCAATTAGCCTTCACACTTGCCAACGGTTTCACCTATGTGGAATACTATTTAAGTCGTGGAATGAATATCGACGATTTTGCTCCGAATCTTTCTTTCTTCTTTAGTAATGGGTTGGATCCGGAATATACGGTTATTGGACGTGTAGCGAGAAGAATTTGGTCAATTGTAATGCGTGATAAATATGGAGCTAATGAACGTAGTCAAAAACTTAAATATCATATACAAACTAGTGGACGTTCCCTTCATGCGCAAGAAATTGATTTTAATGATATACGGACTACATTACAAGCATTAATGGCTATTCATGATAATTGTAATTCACTGCATACAAATGCGTATGATGAAGCCATTACAACTCCAACAGAAGAATCTGTTCGACGTGCGATGGCCATTCAAATGATCATTACGAAGGAGCATGGATTAACAAAAAATGAAAATCCTCTTCAAGGAGCTTTCATTATTGAAGAACTAACGGACCTTGTGGAAGAAGCCGTGCTTCAAGAATTCGAGAGAATTAATGATCGCGGTGGTGTACTTGGTGCAATGGAGACTCAGTACCAAAGAGGGAAAATCCAGGAAGAATCTATGCATTACGAAATGAAAAAGCATTCAGGTGAATTGCCAATAATAGGTGTGAACACCTATCTAAACCCAACGCCTCCTTCAGAGGAAGATTTAAATAACATAGAGCTAGCACGTGCT
Organism: Bacillus sp. (in: firmicutes); assembly: GCA_041611945.1. GTDB lineage: Bacteria > Bacillota > Bacilli > Bacillales > SA4 > Bacillus_BS. Next base: position 36,731 of record JBFILZ010000011.1, on the reverse strand, counting down.
TCACAGGAAGAAAAAGAACAGCAGATTCGTAACTTACGTGAATTTAATGAGAGACATCATGACAAAACTGTAGAATCATTAAACCGTCTTAAACAAGTTGCAGTATCTGGCGGAAATATTTTTGGAGAGTTGCTCGAGACCGTTAAAGTAGCAAGTCTTGGACAAATAACCAGAGCTTTATATGAAGTTGGAGGACAATATCGTAGAAATATGTAAAAATAGAAAGGAGCCTAACCGCTCCTTTTTGTTAAGTTAGATACTTATCCAAACAGGTTGTTTATCCAGTTGAAAAAAAAACGTTCCACATATATAGCATAATTGGTATAAATTTGTTTATAATGAAAAGTATGTTTATTATTGATTATCATCTAGAAAAATAACATTTATAATATTTTCTCGAATTCAATTGGGGATGTAACAGGTTTTACATAGAAAGGGAGTGCCTTAACTTGAAATTAAAAGGTTTTACAAAAGAGCAAATTAAGCAGTTATCTATGATTGAATTGGCTTATGAATTACTTGCAACAAATAATAAACAAGCCGTTTATTTTAAAGACCTTATAGAAGACATTAGAAAGAATCTTGATCTAACACAGGAAGAAGTTAGAGCAAGAATGCCACAATTCTACACGGAATTAAATATCGATGGGCGTTTTCTTTCAATTGGAGAAAATCGTTGGGGACTAAGAATTTGGTACCCTTATGATCAGGTTGAAGAAGAGGTTGTTCCGGTTGCTAAGCCAAAGAAAAAACGTGCTAAAAAGGCTGCGGTTGAAGAAGAAGATGAAGTAGAAGTAGAAGGTTTTGATGATTTAGATGATTTAGATGAAGAAGAATACGATGAATTAGACGACGACGACGACGACGATGATGACGATGACGTTGATAGTCTAATCGATGTTAAAGATGTGGTTGACGAGAAAGATGACGATGATGATTTTGATGATGACCTTTTAGATGATGATTACGACCTTGACGAAGAAGAAGAGGAAGTAGAAGAATTAGATGAAGATAAAGATGAATAATCTCCACTTGACTTTTTAATTGCCTAAATATAAAATACAATTTGGGCTCTAGTAAACCGGAACGTTGTTTAAACGTGACATACAAAAAGCAAAGACTCCTCCTCCTGAAAAAGGTGAAGTGGTTTTTGCTTTTTTTTTATTTATTAGGATACAATAAAGTGAAATATTTGCTAGATTGAGGGATGGATTTTATCAATATAAATTGCCCCTAGCAGTGCCTTTTATTGTGACTTGGATTTGTAAGCGCAGATTTTCAGGCTTCAATTAATAAATATTTAGGAACAGTTAAACGTGATTGTTGATTTTCAATGGGTTGTGAAATGGTTCTTTTCACTACTAGTGTGAAATAGCCTACTTCTTTGGTTCACTTGCGCCTGATTGCAAGGGTCTTTAATATCCCTATTCGCGCAGGACATTGAATAGGCTTCCATGAATTCTCACCAACGAAGGAAATGCTATAGCATTTTAGAGAAGACTCAGATCTTCCGCTGCAATCAACTTAATTTAGGAGTCAACAAAGAGCTTTACAAGATCCGAGTATTTAAAAAACAGACAAGGGGGACCAACATGACAAAATATATTTTTGTAACAGGTGGGGTTGTTTCATCATTAGGAAAAGGGATTACTGCCGCCTCGTTAGCGCGTCTATTAAAGAACCGTGGTTTAAGTGTTACTATGCAAAAGTTTGATCCATATATAAATGTTGACCCTGGAACAATGAGTCCATATCAACACGGAGAAGTGTTTGTAACAGATGATGGTGCGGAAACAGATTTAGACTTAGGCCATTATGAGCGATTTGTTGATATTAATTTAACAAAATACTCTAGTGTAACAACAGGGAAAATATACTCTACCGTTTTAAAGAAAGAACGTCGTGGTGACTATAACGGAGGAACTGTTCAGGTTATCCCTCATATTACGAACGAAATTAAAGAGAGAGTATTTCGTGCGGGCCGTGAAACCAATGCCGATGTGGTTATTACAGAGATTGGTGGTACCGTAGGAGATATTGAATCTCTTCCCTTTTTAGAAGCGATTCGTCAAATAAAGAGTGATATTGGTCGAGACAATGTCATGTATCTTCACTGTACTTTAGTCCCTTATATTAAAGCAGCAGGTGAAATGAAAACAAAACCTACCCAGCACAGTGTTAAGGAACTTCGTAGCTTAGGTATACAGCCGAATGTAATTGTCGTACGTTCAGAGATGCCTATATCTCAAGATATGAAAGATAAAATTGGTTTATTCTGTGATATCGATCCAAAAGCTGTAATTGAAGCATTAGACGCTGAAACATTGTATGCTGTCCCTTTATCCTTACAATCACAAGGTTTAGACCAAATTGTATGTGAACACTTAAAACTTTCTTGTCAAGATGCAGATATGGTAGAGTGGCAAGAATTAGTGAGTAAGGTCCAGAACCTTTCGAAACAGACTACTATTGCGTTGGTTGGTAAATATGTAGAACTTCCAGATGCATATATTTCGGTAGTAGAAGCACTTCGTCATGCAGGTTATACATTTGATAGTGATATCCAAATCAAGTGGATAAATGCAGAGCAAGTTACAACTGAAAATGTGAAAGAAGTTTTGCGTGATGTAGATGGAATTTTAGTTCCAGGTGGATTTGGTGACCGTGGAATTGATGGTAAAATTGCAGCTATTGGATATGCTCGTGAAAATAAGGTTCCGTTCCTTGGCATATGTCTAGGAATGCAGTTAGCATCTATCGAATTTGCTCGGAATGTACTTGGATTAAATGGAGCACATTCTACTGAAATCGACCCAACTACTCCACATCCAATCATCGATCTTTTACCTGAACAAAAAGATATAGAAGATCTTGGTGGAACGTTAAGACTTGGTTTACAGCCTTGCAAACTCAATGAAGAAACTCGTACTTACACGGCTTATCAGGACGAGGTAATTTATGAACGCCATCGTCACCGCTATGAATTTAATAACCATTATCGTCAAGCAATGGAAGAAGCAGGTTTCATTTTCTCTGGGACAAGTCCTGACGGTCGATTGGTTGAGATAATTGAAATTAAAGACCACCCATGGTTTGTGGCTTCACAATTCCATCCGGAATTTATTTCACGCCCTACTAGACCACAGCCATTATTTAGAGATTTTGTGCAAGCGGCATTACAAAATAAAGAGGCATAATCGAAGGCTTTTTTGTTGAAAAATGTTATTTTATAACTGATTTAACACGAATAACCGTTTCTGTTGATTGCTGTTCTAGGATACTAGCTTTTAGTACGTATGAAAGTTCACATCTTACTTCAGAGTCAACTTGGTTAATTACTGGCATTTTGCTTGAAATACATTATCTGAAAAATCACCCCCCTCTTGAAATCAAGAGGGGGGTGATTTTTCACTCATATTCATCCACTATTTCTTGAATAGTAAAGGAAAGACCGTAATATGTATACAGGGCAATAAGTGAAGTTGGTAAACCAAAGCGCCCACCTACTTCATCTGGTAACAACCCTCTCGTTAGATGAGTATCAATATGTACATCAACTAACTCATTTAATGACTCTGTATCTTGATTAACAATAGTTGTAATGGCAACGATGGGTACTTCTCTTTCAATTAACTTTTTGGCAAACTCAATAGCTTCGACATCGTTAGAATGTCTAGCGACAAGTAAAACCCGGTCCATAGAACAGATTTCTTCCATGTTGGTATTTTTATTAAACGTTCGAGCCCTTTTCAATGGTTCAGGTCCAAGAGTGGCGATTAATTCTACGGATTGTAATTCACCAAAACCCTTTATAAATATTTTTCCATCCCCTACTAGTGCCTGTGATAGCAACCTGGCACCTTCTTCTAGATGTATGGATTCCTTTGTTTCTATCTTTTGAAAAACACCTTGTAACTGAGTTGCAAACATCTTTAGCACAGTATCACCCAATCTTTATTATTCTGCTTTTAATTATAGCGAATTGCGTGTTAAATGCGAAATAAGACGAATTTAGTAGGATTTTGCCGAAGAAAAACAAATGAAAAAAGAAGGAGAAGACAGCAAGAAGGGAGAATTAGACTACATATATACTATGCACAAACAACTAGGGAGTGAATATGGTGATTGGAAAAATTTTAATTGTTGACGATCAATTTGGAATTCGAATTCTATTAAATGAGGTATTCCAAAAGGAAGGCTATAAAACATTTCAAGCTGCAAATGGTTTTCAAGCGTTGGATATATTAGATAAGCATTCACCTGATTTAGTGTTATTAGACATGAAAATCCCAGGTATGGACGGAATTGAGATATTGAAAAGAATGAAGGCTGTTGATCCAGATATACAAGCGATAATAATGACAGCATATGGTGAACTTGACATGATTCAAGAGGCAAAGAACCTAGGGGCAATTACACACTTTGCCAAGCCTTTCGATATTGATGAAATAAGAGATGAAGTAAGGAAATATTTACCGGTTAGTTCGTGAATTAAAAATCTAGGTAGGTTATGAACTGGGTGATTGCTGTTTTTGGTTATAGTTGGTATGCTTAGTAGGTCAGGAAGTTCCGAAGTGTCTATACATAATTGAAAATTTCAAGGAGAAAATACTTGAAGATTGGACAATGGTTCTTTTAATGGCTCGAGTATATTTGGATACATAAGGAGGATAAAAAAATGCCTTTAGTTTCTATGACTGAAATGCTAATAAAAGCAAAATCAGAAGGGTATGCAGTTGGTCAGTTTAATTTAAATAATTTAGAATTTACTCAAGCAATACTTCAAGCGGCACAAGAAGAAAATTCACCTGTTATTTTAGGGGTTTCAGAAGGTGCAGCTCGTTATATGGGTGGCTTCAAGACAATTGTTGAAATAGTAAAATCATTAATGGAAGAGTATAAGGTAACTGTACCAGTTGCCATTCACTTAGACCATGGATCAAGCTATGAAGCATGTGCAAAAGCGATTCATGCAGGTTTTACATCTGTAATGATCGATGCATCTCACCACCCATTTGAAGAGAATATCGAAACTACTTCAAAGGTTGTTGAGCTTGCTCATTTCCATGGAGTATCAGTTGAAGCTGAACTTGGTGTTGTTGGTGGACAAGAGGACGATGTAATAGCAGAGGGTGTTATTTATGCTGATCCTAAAGAGTGCGAAGAGTTAGTAAAGCGGACAGGAATTGACTGCTTAGCTCCTGCATTAGGATCTGTTCATGGTCCATATAAAGGTGAACCAAATCTCGGATTCAAAGAAATGGAACAAATAGGTAAAGCTTCTGGTGTACCGCTAGTATTACATGGCGGAACAGGAATTCCGACAAAGGACATTCAAAAGTCGATTTCTTTTGGAACGGCTAAAATTAACGTGAACACTGAAAGTCAAATGTCTTCTGTTGCCAAAGTTCGTGAGGTATTAGAAGCAAATCCAGAAATGTATGATCCTCGTAAATATTTGGGCCCTGCCCGTGATACTATTAAAGAAACTGTAAAAGGGAAAATGCGTGAATTTGGTTCTTCTAATAAATCTTAATAGTATTTCGTTTTTCACTAGACCGCCTAAATGGCGGTCTAGTTGTTTATCATGAATATAGTAATTAGTTCTGATAAGACATCGTAATGCTGATCTGTTAGTGAAGTTGTTTGATATAATAGGGGTGAAACTTACGCCCTGTGGAAAGTGAGCATCCGCTAGCGAAGATCAACAACTACTTCGATTAACAGAGTCTATTATTTAAGGGGGAATAAGAAGTTGAAGTTTTTTATTGATACGGCTAACCTAGAAGAAATTAAAGAAGCAAATGCACTAGGAATTCTTTCGGGGGTTACGACTAACCCATCACTTGTAGCAAAAGAAAAAGGTGTTTCATTTGAAGACAGATTACGCGAAATTACGGCTGAGGTTTCAGGGTCAGTAAGTGCAGAGGTAATCGGACTTAAAGCAGAAGAAATGATCGAAGAAGGTAAAAAGCTTGCGTCAATAGCACCAAACATTACGGTGAAAGTACCAATGACTCCAGATGGACTAAAGGCAGTCAAGGCATTTACTGAGCTAGGAATTAAAACAAATGTAACGTTAATATTTTCGGCAAATCAAGCAATACTTGCTGCAAGGGCGGGTGCTACATATGTTTCTCCATTCCTAGGAAGACTTGATGATATAGGTCATGATGGATTAGATCTTGTGAGCAAGATTGCAGACATTTTCATGGTCCATGATATACAGACTGAAATTATTGCTGCTTCTATCAGGCACCCTATTCATATTACAGAAGCTGCACTTCGAGGTGCGCATATTGCAACTGTTCCATTAAAGGTGATTATGCAAATTTTTCACCATCCGTTAACAGATAAAGGAATTGAGCAGTTTTTAGCAGATTGGGATAAACGCTAGTAAGTATGAATTAGGATTGCTTGAAGAGAATCCCAACATTCCTTCCAAATTGGAAAAAGAAAAGAAAAGAAAGTATCGTGAACTGCACCTGCAATTGTTAGTTGTGTCTAACAATTATCGGGTGCAGTTCAATTAGTTTAAGCCCGAAAATGGATTTCTAACCATGTTTTGTGAAGGTAGAAGGTGTGAGGTCTCCTGATGAAAGAGAGAGGAACTACTCAGCGGGAAAATCAGCAACTATATCAGAATAGGAGGGGCTTGATTTTTCTGTCAGAAGGTTAGAAATATCTAGTTAGTCTACTCTAATTACAAAGTAATCAGTCGTAATCGAGTATTCAACATTTCCCCCGTTTTGTAGACCAAATATAAGTTTGTGAGAGCAGATATGTTATGATGGAGTTGAAGAAAAAGTTGATAGAATTTATCTAAACATAGATAATTTGTCTCATATTTTTCTTTTCTTTACATATTATTTTCTGTTTCGTGTAAACTAAAGGGTAAAAGATAAGTGGAAGGGCATTGAACGCTTTTAAGAGGGAGAATCACCTCGCAACCCTTCAACGACACCTTTATGTAGAAGGGAGTAATTATACTATATGGAAAAGCTAAAAATAGAAGGCGGAAATAAATTAAGAGGAAAAGTAAGAATTAGCGGTGCTAAAAATAGTGCGGTTGCTTTAATTCCGGCAACCATTTTAGCAGAGTCATCAGTTACTATTGATGGGTTACCTAACATCTCTGATGTGCAAATATTATCAGATTTACTTGAGGAAATAGGCGGGGGAGTTTTGTTAAAGAATAACGAAATTATCGTAGATCCTTCACAAATGATTTCAATGCCACTGCCTAATGGAAAAGTAAAGAAGTTACGTGCTTCATATTATTTAATGGGTGCGATGCTAGGTCGTTTTAAAAAGGCTGTAGTTGGTTTACCTGGAGGTTGTCATTTAGGTCCTAGACCAATTGATCAACATATTAAAGGTTTCGAAGCATTAGGAGCGAAAGTTACAAATGAGCAAGGTGCTATCTATTTACGAGCGGACGAGCTTAGAGGAGCTAGAATCTATCTAGACGTTGTAAGTGTAGGTGCGACAATAAATATTATGCTAGCGGCAGTTCGTGCTAAAGGGCGTACTATTATCGAGAATGCTGCCAAAGAGCCAGAAATTATTGATGTTGCTACACTATTAACTAGCATGGGTGCAAGAATTAAAGGTGCTGGTACCGATGTAATTCGAATAGACGGAGTCGATTCATTGCATGGGTGTAGGCATACTATTATCCCAGATCGGATTGAAGCGGGTACATACTTAATCTTAGGAGCGGCAATGGGAGATGAAGTTCTCATTGATAATGTCATTCCACTTCATTTAGAATCGCTGATTGCAAAACTGAGAGAAATGGGAATCATCATTGAAACGCAAGATGACCAGATAATTGTAAGGGGGTCAGACAATATTAAATCGGTGGATATAAAGACACTCGTTTATCCAGGATTTCCAACAGACCTACAACAACCATTTACATCGTTATTAACAAAGGCGACTGGTTCTAGTGTGGTCACAGACACCATATATGGAGCTCGTTTTAAGCATATTGATGAGTTAAGGCGAATGAATGCGAATATAAAAGTGGAAGGGCGTTCGGCCATTATTAGTGGTCCGTCAAATTTACAAGGTGCAAAAGTTAGAGCCAGTGATTTGAGAGCAGGTGCCGCCCTTGTTGTTGCCGGTCTGATAGCAGAAGGGATTACAGAAGTTACTGGACTTGAACATATTGACCGCGGATATGAACACCTTGTAGAAAAGCTTAATGGTCTCGGTGCAGTAATATGGCGTGAAAGCATGTCAGAACAAGAAATTGAACAACTTCAAAATTCATAATAGCAGATTCCCTTAAATATGTTATACTAATTGTGACGAAACACAATTGGTATAACATATTTAGGTTTGGGCAGGAAAATAGAGATATATATTTAGGGGAGAGATTGAATATGGAACGTAGCCTATCAATGGAGCTTGTACGAGTCACAGAAGCTGCTGCACTAGCATCATCGAGGTGGATGGGAAAAGGACTTAAAAATGAAGCAGATGAAGCGGCAACTTCTGCCATGCGAGACGTTTTTGATACAGTTCCTATGAAGGGTACTGTTGTAATTGGTGAAGGAGAAATGGACGAGGCCCCTATGCTTTATATTGGTGAAAAGCTAGGAACTGGATTTGGTCAAAGGGTTGATGTAGCAGTAGATCCCCTAGAAGGAACGAATATAGTGGCAACTGGAGGTTGGAATGCATTAGCCGTTTTGGCAATTGCGGATCACGGTAATCTCTTACATGCTCCAGATATGTATATGGAAAAAATAGCAGTTGGCCCTGAAGCGGTGGGAATGATAGACATCAATGCATCAATTTACGATAATCTAATGGCGGTAGCAAAAGCTAAAAATAAAAACATTGAAGATGTAGTAGCGACGGTTTTAAACAGACCAAGACATGAAAAGATTATTAATGAGATTAGAGCAGCAGGTGCTCGTATTAAGTTAATAAGCGATGGAGATGTTGCAGGAGCCATCAATACGGCATTTGACCACACTGGTGTTGATATTCTTTTTGGATCAGGTGGAGCACCTGAGGGTGTTATAGCTGCGGTAGCCCTAAAGTGTTTAGGGGGAGAACTACAAGGGAAACTATTGCCTCAAACGGAAGAGGAACTCATTCGTTGTAAAAAAATGGGGATATTGGATGTGAATCGTGTTCTCTTTATGGATGATTTAGTAAAAGGTGACGATGCAATATTTGCTGCAACAGGTGTAACGGATGGCGAACTCCTAAGAGGTGTACAGTTTAAAGGGACGATTGGTACGACACACTCTCTAGTTATGCGTGCTAAATCCGGAACAGTTAGATTTATTGATGGAAGACACAGTTTAAATAAAAAACCAAATTTAGTGATGAAACCATAGTAAAATGAAGAGGAGGAGCCTTGAAAATAGGGCTGCTCCTGATTTATTAAAAAAAAACTGCGGAATCTGTCAAAACATTATCTATAACAAGTGTTGATTAAATGAATATAAAAGAGTTAAAATAAGAATTGCTACGTATTATCATTCGCTTACCTTACTTCTTTATTATTCTTCTTTCATTCTTTCAACCATAATTTATATAGATCCATTTAATCTATACATATAGTTTGAAATGATTGGATTACTAAGCGCTTGCAATAACGTACAATAATCTTGTTGAAAAAGAGTGGTGTTCTCATGAGTAATAGTCTTACCCTTTCAAGCTTAGAGGAAATGAAGCTTAAGGACCTGTACGAGCTTGCCCGTAATTATAAGGTTTCTTATTATAGCAAGCTAACAAAAAAAGAATTAATATTCGCGATTTTAAAGGCTCAAGCGGAGAAAGATGGCTTCATGTTTATGGAAGGCGTTTTAGAAATTATTCAATCCGAAGGTTTTGGATTTTTACGACCTATCAATTATTCACCGAGTTCTGAAGATATTTACATTTCCGCTTCCCAAATTAGACGTTTTGATCTGCGAAACGGTGATAAAGTTTCTGGGAAAGTAAGACCCCCTAAGGAAAACGAACGTTATTATGGTTTGCTTCACGTAGAAGCAGTTAACGGTGAAAATCCAGAGACAGCCAAAGAACGTGTACATTTTCCAGCATTAACTCCTTTATATCCAGACCGTCAAATTGTTCTTGAAACCAGCCCAACACAGGTATCTACTAGAATAATGGATTTAATCTCTCCAGTTGGATTTGGCCAACGTGGACTTATAGTTGCGCCTCCAAAAGGTGGGAAAACTATGCTCCTTAAGGAAATTGCTCATAGCATTACTACAAATCATCCAGAGGCTGAGCTTATTGTTCTTTTAGTAGACGAGCGTCCTGAGGAAGTTACAGACATCGAGAGGTCAGTAATCGGTGATGTAGTAAGTTCTACTTTTGACGAAGTACCTGAAAATCATATCAAGGTAGCCGAGCTTGTTCTTGAACGAGCAATGCGTTTGGTTGAGCATAAAAAGGATGTTATTATCTTAATGGATAGCATCACTCGTTTAGCGAGAGCATATAATCTTGTCATTCCTCCGAGTGGAAGAACTTTATCTGGAGGAATTGATCCAGCGGCATTTCACCGTCCAAAGCGTTTCTTTGGTGCGGCTCGTAACATTGAAGAGGGTGGTAGCCTGACAATTCTTGCAACAGCATTAGTTGAAACAGGTTCACGAATGGATGATGTCATTTATGAAGAATTTAAAGGTACAGGAAATATGGAATTACATTTAGACAGATCGTTAGCTGAAAAGCGTATATTCCCTGCAATTGATGTTCGCCGTTCTGGAACGAGAAAAGAAGAGTTACTTGTACCTAAGGAACATATCGAAAAGCTATGGACCATTAGAAGAGGAATGACTGATTCTCCAGATTTTGTCGAAAGATTCCTAAAGAGACTAAAATCAACCAAAACGAATGAAGAATTTATTCAGTTAATAACTGATGCAAAAGTAGGATCGAAACAAGTTGAGCGTAAAGTATAGTAAAGTCGGCAATTCATACCATCTATGATAGAATGGTTGCAAAAGAATCATAGTCCTGCTATAATTTCCTCATATGTTGATTTCGGCAGGGATTTTTTTCTACTGATTTCAATTACGTTATTTTGTAACTTACTCTGATTCACTTACTAGTTTCAGGGCGGAAGGAGATGAAAACATGAAAACAGGAATTCACCCAAACTATAAAAAAATTATGGTTAAATGTGCATGTGGTAATGAATTTGAAAGCGGCTCTGTAATGAATGAGGTAAAGGTCGAAATTTGTTCTGAATGCCATCCATTCTATACAGGACGTCAAAAGTTTGCTACTGCAGATGGACGTGTAGATAGATTCAACAAGAAATACGGTATCAAGTAATATTAGAGTATATCCTCTGATACAATTGATTAATTTAAAAGGCAGGCAAGTGTATATCTCTTGCTTGCTTTTTTTACTTTTAAGAAGTGTTATCTTTCGATGGAAATTCACAAAAATTTATATAAATGAAGTCAAGTCATAAAAATGGCTTGAGTAAAAACGTAAAGACGAGGAAGGGTGAGATCGTCGTATGTATGAAATGAAAAAAAGCGGCTGGATCGAAGTTATCTGTGGGAGTATGTTTTCTGGGAAGTCAGAGGAGCTTATTAGACGAGTCAATCGGACTCAATATGCTAAACAGCATGTTCAAGTTTATAAACCAGTAATTGATAATCGTTATAGTGAAGAAAGTGTAGTCTCTCATAACGGCACATCTGTCATAGCGCGACCTGTATCCTTTTCTCGTGACATATTAACTTTCGTTACATCGGATGTGGATGTAGTTGCGATTGACGAAGTCCAGTTTTTTGATAGTGAAGTGTTAGAAGTTGTGGAGTTGCTTGCTAATCAAGGCCACAGAGTAATTGTAGCTGGTCTTGATCAAGACTTTCGCGGTGAACCATTTGGACAAGTGCCACACTTAATGGCAATTGCAGAACATGTGACTAAGCTTCAAGCAGTATGTGCTTCATGTGGATCACCGGCTAGTCGTACTCAACGATTAATTAATGAAAAGCCTGCTTCTTATGATGATCCAATAATATTAGTTGGAGCTTCAGAATCATATGAACCCAGATGTAGACATTGCCATGACGTTCGAAACAAACATACGGGTCTTCCTCTTAAGCAAGAGATATATTAGTACGAAAAAATTACCATGTAAGCATCTTTAACTCATAGGGAATCCTTTAAACAGGAGGGATTCACCAATGAACTTAAAGTTGCTTTTTTTTATGGGACTCGCGATTAGTTTAAGTCTCTGTGGCTGTAACAATGTAAAAACGATTGAAGATCAAAATGGTGCAAACCTGATGAAATATAATGAAAATAAAGAAGGCTTTTATGAGAGGGACCTTGGTGCGGATGAAAGATATTTGACAAACCAAAGTTCAACTAACTATATAAACCTTTCCGAACGTAGACCCAATATTGGAACTGATCAAGATAAAATCAGAGAAGTAATACAGACATTTGGCGACTTAGAGCCAGGATCGGTATTTATTAATGGTAATAACGTCTATGTCACAGTTCACAGTTCCAATGATAACTATACAAAAGAAGAACGTGATCATCTCAGGGACAAGTTATTGAATAAAATCACACAGGCAATGCCTCGCTATGAAATACATGTGAGAGTGCACTAAGATGAGGTTCGTTGTTAAGAACCTCTCTTTTAAATATAAAGGCTCTGTTAAAGCTCAATGTTGATTTTTCAAACGGAGTTGATTGGAAGTGGAAGGCGCTATCGCCGAGGGGCTCACCGCCCGCCCCACGGAAAGCGAGTGCTCTGGAACGAAGATTCCCTTATTTTCAGGGTAGCCAATATAAAAATAGCGTAGCTTATTCATTATCAAGGTTTCTTAAATTTTATACATATGGATATATTAGTAAAAACTTTTGTTGAAAGGAACTTGTTGGCTTATAGTCACTAAAGGTAAGAAGGAAAATATCTATGGTGCTTTTTGGAAGTTAAATATATAAGATTTCAATGCGTCAAAGGAATTTAACCATATTTTCGTGGGTGTAAGATCTTGGTTCTTATCAAATGACCTAGCACCATCATCATTTGCTTTGACTCCCTAAGTTCTCTATAATATAATTAGAATGTTATGGAAAAAATTAAGAGGTGAAGTGCTGTGTTAGATCGATTGCAGGCTGTTGAAGATCGTTATGATAGATTGAATGAACTTTTGAGTGATCCGGATGTTGTTAATGATACTAATAAACTTCGAGATTATTCAAAGGAACAATCAGATATACAGGATACGGTAATGGCTTACCGTGAATATAAAATTATCCGTGAGCAATTAAAAGAAGCTAAGGCTATGCAGGATGAAAAGCTTGATGCAGAAATGCGCGAAATGGTGAAGCTGGAAATCAATGAATTAGAAGAACAGGAAGAAAGTCTTTCTGAACAACTACGTGTTTTACTATTACCCAAAGATCCCAACGATGATAAAAACGTAATAATCGAGATTCGAGGAGCAGCTGGTGGAGACGAAGCGGCATTGTTTGCTGGTGACTTATACCGCATGTATTCTCGTTTTGCAGAAACACAAGGTTGGAAAATAGAAGTAATTGAAGCATCATCAACAGGTGCAGGTGGCTACAAAGAGATTATTTTTATGCTTAATGGAAAAGGTGCCTTTTCAAAGATGAAATACGAAAATGGAGCTCACCGTGTACAACGAGTTCCTGAGACAGAATCAGGTGGTCGTATTCATACATCAACTGCTACAGTTGCATGTTTGCCAGAAGCTGAAGAAGTTGAAGTCGAGATTCATGATAAAGATATTCGTACCGATACATTTGCTTCAAGCGGTCCTGGAGGACAATCTGTAAATACGACGATGTCTGCAGTACGATTAACTCACATTCCTACGGGGGTAGTCGTATCGTGTCAAGATGAAAAATCACAGATAAAAAATAAAGCCAAAGCAATGAAAGTATTACGTGCACGTGTTTATGATAAATTCCAAAGAGAAGTTCAAGATGAATATGATGCAAATCGTAAATCTGCTGTAGGTACTGGTGACCGTTCAGAACGTATCCGTACATACAACTTTCCGCAAAATCGTGTAACCGACCACCGCATCGGGTTAACTATCCAAAAGCTTGATCAAATACTTCAAGGTAAACTTGATGAAGTCATTAATGCTTTGATCATGGAAGACCAAGCAAGTCGTATGGAGCAGGCTGAATAGTGTTTACAAAAGTGTATGAAGCCCTAAATTGGGCTTCTTCTTTTTTAGAGCGTGGTGGAAGAGAGGCGAAAGCGGGGGAGCTTTTACTCCAACATGTTACACAATGGGAAAGAACCAAGTTATTTATGAATATGAGAGAAAACCTTACTGAGGAACAAAAGGCTGCTTTTATTGAAGTTATACATGAACACAATAAGGGAATTCCTGTGCAGCATATCATCGGCTATGAAGAATTTTATGGTAGAAGGTTCATTGTAAATGAAGAGGTTCTTATACCTAGGCCAGAAACAGAGGAATTAGTGCTTGGAGTTCTCGAATATAAGCAAAAGCACTTTCCTTTAAATCAGCAAGTAGTAGCTGTGGATGTTGGCACTGGCAGCGGTGCAATTGCCATTACTTTGGCACTTGAAGAACCATACTTACAAGTAATCGCTATGGATATCGCTTTGCCATCTCTTAAGGTCGCTAAGGAAAATGCCCAAATACTAAATGGCAATGTTGAATTTATGCATGGAGATTTATTAGCTCCTCTTATAGAAGCTGGAAAAAAAGTTGATATAGTCATATCTAATCCTCCATATATCCCTAATAATGAAGAATTGTCCGATATTGTAAAAGACCATGAACCACATCGGGCGTTATTTGGCGGAATAGATGGATTAGATTTTTACCGAAGATTTATGGTAGAGCTCCCACAAGTTCTTAATAAACGAGCACTTGTAGCCTTTGAAGTGGGTGCTGGACAAGGATATAAGGTTTTGAGCCTGCTAAAGGATACGTTCCCTAATGCTAATGTCGAAGTGAAATTCGACATTAATGGAAAAGACAGAATGGTTTTTGCAGCTTTAAATGAGGAGTAGGACTTATTGAGATTACTGTAGCCAGTCTTTGGAAAAGGATTGTCTAGTCAGAATCTTTTTTTATTTTTTGGCTCTGTTAAAGCTCAATGTTGAATTTTCAATCAAAGTTGATTGAAGTGGAAGGTTTGAGACTCCACGAGCCGGCGGTAAGCTATCATCCTGTAGTTGAAATCAACAACAACGTATAACAGAGCGATTAAAATCAGGCCATCTCTAACGTAAGAACGACGCTTTTAAAAGTTTACTAGATTTTTTTGAATTTACTAGTTTAATAATTTCATCTTTTGTCAAAACTGTCTTAGTGAAGGGGCGGTGTGGAAGAATGAAATTAAAGAAACTAGTACTTATTTATATAGTATTTCTATTTATTGGTGCAACCATTTCAGTGAATTTAAAACCGGTATTGGCTGAATCAGACGAAGCGGTGGTTATACCGGACGAAGCAATCAGGTTAAGGATATTAGCCAATAGTAATTCGGATGAAGATCAAGAACTAAAAAGAACGATTAGAGATGAGATAAATAGTGAAGTTTCAATTTGGGTTGAAGATTTAACCTCGATTCAGGACGCGAGAAATCTGATCCAAAATAGACTTGGTGAATTAGAGAGTATTGTAGAGACAGTTTTGAAAGATGCCGGTATTGATCAATCCTTTACAGTTGAATATGGAAAACAGGTGAAATTCCCGACGAAATTATATGGAGCTTATATATATCCTGCAGGTGATTATGAAGCAATTCTTATTTCACTTGGAAAGGGTCAAGGAGACAATTGGTGGTGTGTGCTGTTTCCTCCATTATGCTTCTTAGATTTTGGAAATGGTGTAGCAGTCGACACGTCGAAAGAAGAGTTGTCTGCTGATTTAGTTATTGAAGAAAGAGAGATAGAAATCAAATTCCTTATAGTAGAATGGTTCTCAAAGCTGATTCGATAAAGCTATTAAGGTAAAAAAAGAATCTAGTAAATGGTCTATTTATATCTTCACTCTCATAATTTAGTAACTAAGAATGAAGAAATTATGAGGGGGATGTAGTATGACTAAAATAATTCGAGCCGCACAATCAAAGGATATTATAGGAATGAAAACCTTTTTGGGACAAGCTAAAGTAAGTACGAAGGGTCTAGAAGAACAAATAGATCATTTTATCTTAATGGAAGATGTAGATGGTAGATTGTTAGGCACTTTAGGCATTCAGAGAATAGATCGTGACGGTTTACTACGTTCTCTAGTGATATCACCAATGATTGACCAAACAAATATACTAAATATGTTCCAACAAATTATGATACTTGCTAAAGATAAAGAAATGTCTCGCTTATATTTAGTTACAAACAAAAGTGTATCAATCGAATTTTTTTCTCTATTAGGCTTTATAAATAAAGAAGTTAAAGAGGTCCCTAAACATATATTAGAAGCGGAACATGTTGAGGAGTCCTTTCAAATGGGTGAAACGATGATTATGGAGTTTACGATTTGATAACTTGTCAACAAGTTATCCACATAAAAGATAAGTTATGCACAATATTGTGTATAACTTATCTTTTTTTGTGGATAAAATAAGTGGAATTAGGTTGAAGTTGTAGTATTGATCGAAATAAATACTCTCAAATATCCCGTAACTCTAATACTGAAAAAAGGTAAGTGAAATAATTAAATTGTTTCAGACTCAAGCTAGGTTATTTATTGATATACCAAAGTTAACGATGTAAACGGGCTTATTTTCAGTCAGGTGTTTGTTCAGAATGCTGTTTTTGCGTACTTTAACTTTTGGACAATTTAAACAAGAATACCAGTGTCTGTTGGATGCTACTCCAAGATGCTTGATTTCGGCGGGGCACTGGCACGTAAGGCGTCTTATGTGTACCGCTTCTTCTTTCGAACATTGAATATGCTTCTATGAATTTTCACCGAAAGAAGGAATTTAATTAGCGTTTTCGAGGAGGTTCACGCCTTTAGCAAGAATTAACATTAGGGAATAATGATTCTTGCTAAAAACAACAATCTCCACGAAAAGATCATCCATAATAAGTAGTGATGTATTTATTAACAGAGAGTTTTGTGATTTAATAAGGAGATAAATTTAGAAATTCTACAAGTTCTTTTACATAAGTGTAAATGTTTGAATAATTTGTATACGTTGAGGTGGAAAAGATGGAAACAAAGAAGTGGATTGTAGACGTGGATGATGACTTATCCACCGGTTATCCACAAATAAAACAAGCAGCTGAACTATTAAGGCAAGGTGAAGTAATTGCTTTTCCAACTGAAACGGTTTATGGGCTTGGTGGAAATGCATTATCGACAAGTGCTGTTGAAAAAATATTCAAAGCGAAGGGAAGACCGAGTGACAACCCATTAATTGTTCATATTGCAGAGGTTTCCCAGTTAAGCGATCTCGTATCAAATGTCTCGTTACAAGCAAAGGATTTAATAAGGGAGTTTTGGCCAGGTCCTTTAACATTAGTCTTTCAAGCGAAAGAAAATGTGGTTACCGATAAGGTGACGGCGGGGTTGTCAACAATTGCGATTCGAATGCCCAATCATCCGATTGCACTAGCCTTAATTCGAGAAGCTGCTATTCCAATAGCGGCACCAAGTGCTAACACTTCAGGAAAGCCAAGTCCAACTTCGGCTAAACATGTTTGGGACGATTTAAATGGCAAAATATCAGGGATAATGGATGGTGGAAGTACAGGTGTGGGCTTAGAGTCAACGGTTGTGGACTGCACAGAACCGATCCCGGTTATATTACGACCTGGTGGCATCACAAGAGAACAGTTAGAGGTTGTTGTGGGTGAAATGAAAGTCGATCCATCCGTTCAAGTGCAACATGAGGCACCGAAATCACCAGGGATGAAGTATATCCATTACGCACCAGAAGCTCCCTTAATTATGGTAGAAGGATCGAAGCTTTTTCTTCAAAAGCTTGTAGATAAAGATAGGGCTAACCAAAAAAGAGTAGGGGTATTAACAACAGAAGAATCTCAAATGTATTATAGGGCAGACGTTGTCTTATCTTGTGGCATGAGAGAGGACTTGAATTCTGTAGCTAACCAATTATATAAAACCTTAAGACAATTTGATGAAGTTGAGGTTGATATCATTTATAGTGAAACATTTCCGAATATTGGTGTGGGAGATGCAATCATGAATCGACTAGAAAAGGCGGCAGCCTATCAGAAAATCATTGAATGACTAAAATTATTATTAATTATTAAAATTGGAATGGAAAATAATATCCCCTTTGATAGGATAGAAGGTTTGAATTATCAAATAAGTAAAATACACTTTTTAGTCCTTTAAATTCACAGCATTTTCGAACTGACAATTCTATTTTCCCTTGGACGTGCATATGTTGAACTAGCAAGTCCAAGGAGGTTGAATATGGATATTTCAGGGGTATTAGGAGAAGTCATAACATTATTCATAATGGCATTTGCGCTTGGATTGGATGCTTTTTCAGTTGGGCTTGGCATGGGATTAATTCAGCTTAGACTTCGTCAAATATTTTACATAGGCATTACAATTGGTATATTCCATATTTGGATGCCGTTGGTTGGTATCTTGATAGGACGATTCTTATCAGATCAGTTTGGAACCGTGGCAACTATAGTGGGCGGAGTACTGTTAGTCTTACTGGGTATTCAAATGATTATGGCATCCTTTAATAAAGAAGAAGAGCCTATGATTACGCCTATTGGTCTTGGTTTAATCGTTTTTGCATTAGGAGTAAGTCTAGATAGTTTTTCGGTTGGTTTAAGTCTTGGAATTTATAAGGTACATACAATAATCGCGGTACTAATGTTTGGTATGGTTAGTATGGTTCTCACTTGGATCGGTTTGTTAGTAGGAAGAAGAGTTCAATTGTGGATTGGGAGTTATAGTGAGGCTTTAGGTGGTAGTATCCTTTTTGCATTTGGACTAAAATTACTGTTACCATTTTAGAAGCAGTAAAAAATACTGGCTTCTTTTTTATTTTGGCTCCCCTGAAAATAAGGGGATCTTCGTTCCAGAACACTCGCTTTCCGTGGGACGGGCGGTGAGCCCCTCGGCGATAGCGCCTTCAGGTCTCACCTGTCCCGCTAGTCCCACAGGACTTTGAATAGGCTTCCATGAATTCTCACCGCACGAAGGAAATGCGGGAGTATTATCGAGGAGTCTCGCGTTCTTCCACTTCGATCACTGCTAAAGAAATATATTGCTTATTTTCATACCTCATGGTGCAAAATTGTTTTACATGAAGGTCTCTGTTAAACTTTGTTCCTGATTTCAGCTGCAGGATGTTCGCTTTCCGCGGGGCGGGCGGTGAGTCAACTCGGCACTTGCGGCTTCAGTGTCTCCGCCGAACCGCTGCTGACACTGGAGTCTCACGCCTTCCACTTATATCAACTTCGTTTTATAAATCAACATAATCTTTAACAGAGTCTTTTCATTTTACCGAAGTTAAACAGGGTGTATATTTTCACCTTGCTACCACTAATTCGGACGTGTTTCACACCTATCGATATTATATAGTGTATGGTATTAACATATTATTTTAACTTAGCCTTAATTTTAAGGGGGGTTCATCAAAAAGTTTGTGAAAAGAATAAAATAATGTTAGAACAAGAATAAGTGAATTTTAAAATTGATAGGAGGTAGAGTGCTTGATTAACATTTTATTTGTTTGTACAGGCAATACTTGCCGGAGTCCGATGGCGGCTGCTATTGCTAAACATCACTCAACTGAAGTGAATATTAAGTCAGCTGGTGTATTTGCAGAAGGTGGCCACCCAGCATCCGGCTATTCTATTGAAGCACTCCGTGAACAAGGAGTATCAATTGAGCACTCCTCACAATTACTTACGCATGATTTAGTAGAATGGGCAACGCATATTATTACAATGACCTCGGCGCATAAGGAGTTTGCCATTCAAAGGTTTCCAGAGGCTAGAACTAAAATATATACTATAAAAGAATTAAGCCAAGAGGAACCAACAGATGTAATAGATCCGTTCGGAGGTACACTTGATATTTATAGACAAACCTTTAAGGAAATAGAGAAAAGTGTTCATTTATTGCTTAAAAATCTCGATAACCGAGTGCAATAATTAGAGCGGAAAAAGGTTACAAAAACAATATATAAGACGACATTAGTAAATAAATATGATATTGAGGTGTAAATACATGAAGGTTGCAATTGGATCAGATCATGGTGGGATTAACATTAGAAACGAAATTAAGAATCTTTTGGAAGAATTGAAGATTGAATACATAGACTTAGGATGTGAGTGTACGGAATCTGTTGATTATCCAGATTTTGCGATTCCAGTAGCTGAAAAGGTGGCCAATGGTGAAGTGGATCGTGGCATCTTAGTTTGTGGAACTGGAATTGGTATGAGTATTGCCGCAAATAAAGTGAAGGGGATTCGTTGTGCACTCGTTCATGATATGTTTAGTGCAAAAGCAACTCGAGAACACAATGATAGTAATATTTTAGCCATGGGTGAAAGAGTAATTGGTCCAGGCCTTGCTCGTGAAATTGCTAAAATATGGCTGACGACCAACTATGAGGGCGGTCGACATAAGACTAGAGTGGACAAGGTAATGGCTTATGAAAATTCAGATTCTTAGGGCTAATTAAGCTGAAGGGATGTTCTTAACGTGAAATTGGAAATTGAGAATTTGAGAGAGACATGGCGGATAATACTCGATGATTTCAAGCGACAAACGGGTTTATTGGAAAATCAAGTGATTGTTTTAGGTTGTAGTACGAGTGAAGTTATTGGTGAGAGAATCGGGACAGCGGGAACTCAGGAAGTTGCAGAGATGATTTTCCAGGAACTCACTATTTTTGGAAAAGAAGCAGGTGTGCATGTAGCTTATCAATGCTGTGAACATCTGAACCGAGCACTTATTGTAGAGAGAGAAACCGCTAATCGGTTTTTTTTAGATGAAGTATCAGTTGTACCTGTACGAACAGCCGGTGGAGCTATGGCAACATGCGCTTTTCAAAGTTTTTTAGACCCTATTGTAGTTGAATTCATAAAGGCAGATGCTGGTATTGATATAGGTGATACATTTATTGGAATGCACCTTAAACATGTAGCCGTTCCTATACGATCGACAGAGAAGATGCTTGGTCACGCACATGTGACCATGGCAAAAACAAGGCCGAAGTTAATAGGAGGCACGAGAGCAGTTTATACAAATGAGAAAAGTAATCTTTCATGTTAGCCAATATACCTCGAGCATTGGGCGAGGTGTATTTCTTTGGCAAATAGAATCGCTCATTTCTAAAAGACTTTTGCTTTCTAAAAAAAATGATACGGACCTGCTATATTAAGAAGTTGAATGATGTGAAAAGTGTGAGAAACCAGACGGACCGCGAGAACCTGGAGTTGAAATCAACAACTACGTCTAATAGAGCCTTCTTTTTATATCCAGACTCTATCAAAGGTAAAATTTATCATAACGAGGAATCTATTTTACGATCGGAAAGGCTCTGTTAAAGCTCAATGTTGATTTTCATACGAAGTTGATTGAAGTGGAAGGTGCGAGACTCCGGCGGGAGCAGCGGGACAGGTGAGACACCGAAGGCGCAAGTTCCGAGTTGGCTCACCGCCCGCCCCACGGACCGCGAGTGTTCTGGAACGAAGATCCCCTTATTTTCAGGGTAGCCATCGGAAAAGAGGAGTGTGAAAATCTTATGGAAAAAAACAAGCAATCATTTTTTCGAAAAAGTAAGAACTCTATTATTCGACCAAGTGAATTGACGAACATGGCTAAAGAGGGAGTCGGAAGTGCAATAAAGTATTTACTTTTATTGACGCTAACGCTAGGTGTCCTAAGTGGAACAATCTTCTCGTTTAAAGCCTATCTAAATTTTTCTACTATGATTGAAAAAGTGAAAACAGATGTACCGGATTTTTCTTTAGAAAATGGAATACTAGCTGTTGAAGGTGATGAGCCCATAATCTTGGGGAATCTAGAGAAAGAGATAATAATCATTGATGATACTGGCGTATATAACCGTGAAAATATCGATTCTTACCCAGATGAAGGCAAAGATATTATTCTCATTACAAATGAATATATAATTAACGAAGACGGGATTAAAAAAACAGAAGTTAATTTCGCCGATTTCGGAAATTTTAGAATGGATAAGGAAATGCTATTAAACTTTAAGCCTTATTTAATAGGGGTTATAGTAATTATTGGAATGGGTATACCTATCTGGTTCTTTGTAAGCAAGCTTGCGATGGGTTTATTATATGCCCTTCTGGGAATGATTGTAGCAAGGGTCAAAAAGAAATCCACCTCATACGGAGAGTTGTATAGTTTGGGTCTATACGCTATTACATTCCCGTCAATGCTGGCAATTTTACTGATTGCACTTAATGCTCATCTGCCTTGGATTATATACGCAGGAATAGTGGTCTCTTATTATGTATTCGCCTTCCGTACCGTTCCATCTGAATTACCGAATAGTGAAGGGCCACCTATAGACATTGAGGGTGAAAGTAAGTATTAATATAAAAAAGCCACGCGATTAGATAGTTGAATTCGCTTGGCTTTTTTTCTTTATTCGTTCATTACTTTTACAAATGAATAAGAACTCTTAGAATAATCCATTTTTTCCTCATAAAAACGGTGAGCGTCAACTCGTTGTATTCCAGATGAAAGAGCTACTGAATGGAAACCTTCATTTTTGGCTAAGTCGTGAATGAAAGTAAGTAATTTTTCACCATAGCCCTTTGAACGTTCAGTTTGCTTAGTAACTAGGTCGTATATGTATAGATGTTTCAAATGATAGAAATTGACTAATTCAATAATTCCGGTTACAGCGACAATTTTTTTATCAGCGAATAATGCAAACATCCGATAGCCCTGAGGTAACATTTTATCAAGAAGGGTTAAGTATTCTTCTTCAGATAGATGGGTCCTCAATTCGTGGATAACAATATACCCCAATAACCATTCTTCTTTAGTCTTTAATTCTTTAATACTTATTGTCAATTTTACTCATCCTCCTTTGAGGTATTGAAATTTTGTAGGTATTTCTAGAATATAATAAAAAAGAATTTCTTAGAAGTCGTGTGTTAAGTAAATTCGATCGGTTTAGGTTTAATAGTAAGGTTCTGTTAAAGCTCCATGTTGATAATTAAACAAAGTTGATTGAAGTGTAAGGACGCGCGACTCCAGGAGGACAGGTGAGTCACCGAAGGCGCAAGTGCCGAGTTGGCTCACCGCCCGCCCCGTGGAAAGCGAGCATCCTGCAGCTGAAATCAACAATACCGTTTAACTGAACCAATAGTAAAAAGCGGCTGAAAGTATTGAAATATATCTGGTATTTTACTGAGTATATATTAACACTCGAAGAAGAAATGCCGTAGGAATGAAAAAAATCAAGTTTCTTTTGTGTAATAAACACGAACGTTTAATTATGGCCTAACAGAAATAATTCGCTTTTAATCTAAAGGAGAAAAGTGGTAAAATGAATGGGTGTATACAAAGGAATTTGAGGGGGATGGACAATGAGCACTTTATCACAGCAGGATAATCTAGTATTTGAAGCAATCGAAGCAGAACGAAAAAGGCAACAAGAGAAAATAGAATTAATTGCATCTGAAAACTTTGTAACAGAAGCTGTTATGGAAGCGCAAGGATCCGTGTTGACGAATAAGTATGCTGAGGGATATCCAGGCCGCCGTTATTATGGTGGTTGTGAACATGTCGATATAGTAGAAAATCTAGCGCGTGACAGAGCCAAGGAATTATTTGGTGCTGAGCATGCCAATGTCCAACCTCATTCAGGTGCTCAAGCTAATATGGCTGTATACTTTACTGTGCTTAAAACAGGAGATACGGTTCTCGGTATGAATCTTTCTCATGGGGGCCATTTAACACATGGTAGCCATGTGAATTTCAGTGGGATTCAATATAACTTTGTTGAATACGGTGTAGACGAAACGTCACATCGAATCATATATGAAGATGTTTTAGAGAAAGCTAGATTACATAAACCGAAGTTAATTGTAGCGGGAGCAAGTGCTTACCCAAGAGAAATAGATTTTAAACGTTTCCGTGAGATTGCTGATGAAGTGGGTGCATACCTAATGGTTGATATGGCTCATATTGCTGGTTTAGTAGCAGCGGGTCTACATCAAAACCCAGTACCTTATGCTGACTTTGTTACAACAACAACTCACAAAACTCTGCGTGGGCCACGTGGCGGAATGATTTTATGCAAAGAAGAATTTGCTAAACAAATTGACAAGTCTATTTTCCCTGGAATTCAGGGAGGACCACTAATGCATGTAATTGCGGCAAAAGCTGTGGCATTTGGAGAAGCTTTGCAGGATAGCTTTAAGACATATGCAAGTGAAGTTATTGGAAATGCTTCACGTTTAGCAGGCGCATTAAAGAAAGAAGGTCTGAATATAGTTTCTGGAGGAACAGACAATCACCTCTTATTAGTTGATGTTCGTTCACTAAACGTGTCTGGTAAAGTAGCGGAACATGTACTAGATGAAGTTGGAATAACCGTTAACAAAAACACTATTCCCTTTGACCCAGCAAGCCCATTTGTTACTAGTGGTATAAGAATTGGAACGGCAGCTGTGACGACAAGAGGTTTCGGATTAGGAGAAATGGATGAGATAGCTGCAATAATTGCTCTAACTCTTCGTAATCCAGAAGATCAAGCAACATTAAACGAAGCTAAAAAGCGAGTTCTTGATTTAACTAGCAAATTCCCTTTATATACGTAAATAAGTTCAGGTCGTTATTGTACTGCATCGAATTGGTTAGAGCTTGCTAATTCGATGCAGTTCATATTGGCCTGTTTTTTTTGTGTATAGTTAGCTGAACGAAACTGATTGAAGGACTGGGGTAGAGTGGGCTCACCGCCCGCCCCGCAGAAAGCGAGCATCCCGGAGCTGAAATCAACAACTGTTTAACAGAGCATTTAGGTTAAATGAATTAAATATATTTAATGAATATCTTGATTAAGGTCGATATATTTAATAAATAGTGGGTAAAACTGTGTATATATAATTTTATAAAGTAGATATGAGTTTATTTTTACTGATGCACAAACTGTGGTTTATGCATCACTTTTTCGGATTAGGATCAATTAGAATAGCGTATTTCTTCCTGCATTCTGGATAAGCTTGTGGTTGGTAGCTTGATAAAAATAGGTTTCAAGGTTGATTAACATTTTTCTTTAGAAAAATATAAAGCTCTACTTGAAGTGAGGAAGGTTTTTCTGTAAAATCTATGGCAGTGTTAAAAAGAGGAGATGTAATATATGAGTAAACTTTATGTTTTTGATCATCCATTAATTCAACATAAATTGTCATACATACGTGATAAGAAGACTGGGACAAAGGAGTTCCGTGAGTTAGTAGACGAAGTTGCTAGCTTAATGGCTTTTGAAATCACAAGAGATCTACCTTTAGTGGATGTCGAAATTGAGACACCTGTTGCAATTGCTAAATCAAAAATGTTAGCTGGGAAAAAACTAGGGTTAATTCCAATCCTCCGTGCCGGTCTTGGAATGGTTGATGGAATCCTGAAACTTATTCCCGCAGCGAAGGTTGGACATGTAGGTTTATACCGTGATCCAGAAACACTTCAGCCTGTGGAGTACTATGTAAAGTTACCTAGTGATGTTGAAGAAAGAGATTTCATCGTTCTAGATCCAATGCTAGCAACTGGTGGTTCAGCAGCAGAAGCAATCCGTTCATTAAAAAAACGTGGTGCTAAGAATATTAAGTTAATGGTTATCATAGCAGCTCCTGAAGGTGTTGAGCTCGTGCAAAAAGAACATCCTGATGTTGATATTTATGTAGCTGCAATGGACGAAATGCTAAATGACCACGGGTATATCATTCCTGGTCTTGGTGATGCAGGAGACCGATTATTCGGAACAAAATAGTTATCAAAAACAAGGGGACAAAGCTTAATTGCTCCGTTCCCTTTTAACAAAACTTAAATGTAAAAGAAGATTAAAGAAAGGCACCGCATAATGCGGTGTTTTTTTATTCGTAAATAGACATAGTCACTATCAAAATCGTTTTTGAAATGATGAAAAATGCTAACCATTTTGTCCTTATGAGTTATCCCTCTTTTATTAACCTTCTTCGTTGTGAAAAAATGCACCTTAAAATGAGCAACTCCCAAATGTTCATAACTTAACCAAATGAGTGCTTATATTCTTAAGTTGCCAAACCTCCTTAAAATCTCCTTGAATTTCCAGCCTATTTTCTGTCCTAGTTCACTTCTTATTAGTTCATCTATAAACCAAAAGAGGAAAGCTGATAATACTGCACTAATAAAGAAAAAGTTATTCAATAAACTACTTGTCTCCGAAAATAGAATATCTCTTTCTGATTCCAAAAGTAGTGTTGGAACAATTACGAATAAAGTAGCCATGAATAAATGAATCATCAAAGCAATGAAAAATCGATTTAACCAGCTTAACTTTTTGGTAAGAAAGTCAGAAAGAATAGAAGAAGGAATTCCATATATTAAAAGAATTGGAAGGAGATACATCCCTAAAAAAAGACCTAATCCTATTTCTTCAGGTATCGAATATAGAATAATCATAATTGCACAGGTTATTATAGCAGAAACAAATTTCCTGATCATCAATGTCCTCACTCCATTTCCCTTAATATAACTTAAACTCTACACTTCAACATATATAGCTCAATTTCCTTTAAGGGGTCTGACCCCCACTGCTTTAAAGTGGTGAAGTTAAATGGGTTGTAGGAATGAAATATAAGGATAAGGAACAAACTAATTTAACGGAAGTGAGGGGTGGTATATATTTATAGGCAAAAGAAAATAGTACCTGTTTTCGTATTGTTGATAACTATTTTGTGTTTAACATTCCCTAGTTTTTATGGATACAGTAACTCATATACATTTCCAGATCATCCGCCATTACCAAAGATTCAGGAAGATAAAATACTCTCTGTAATTGTCTCTACTGACGCTGTAAAAAAGCAGGATATTGTTCGGAAGGTTAAGAATCTGTCTTCCGTTTCACTAAACGAGGACTATAATACAGTATTTTCTGGATTTTCACTTGCAGGTTCGTTAGAAGATATTGAACGGATTAGAGAAATGCCTGGAGTTGAAGCGGTATATCCAAGTCGTACATATAGAGCAACAATTGAAAATAGTATTTCGTATATAGGTGCAGAAAAGGTAAGGAGTTACTTAGATCATCATAATCACAGACTAACTGGCGAGGGGATAAAGGTAGGGGTGATAGACACTGGAGTCGATTACTCTCATCCAGATCTGAGAAGAAATTATAAGGGAGGTTACGATCTAGTTGATCAAGATCGTGATCCAATGGAAACAAATACGAAGCAAGGGTTACCTACTCTACACGGTACTCATGTTGCTGGAATCATTGCCGCGAATGGGAAGATACAAGGTGTTGCTCCTAATGCTGAAATTATCGCCTATCGTGCACTTGGTCCAGGGGGAATGGGTACATCTGAGCAGGTAATCGCCGCTATTGAAAAAGCAATTCTTGATAAAGTTGACGTAATAAATCTTTCCTTAGGGAATGATGTAAATGGACCGGATTGGCCAACGAGCATTGCACTCAATAAGGCGGTTGAAAAAGGTATCGTTGCGGTTACTTCGAGTGGTAATTCAGGGCCAAATATGTGGACAGTGGGTTCTCCAGGTACAGCATCAAAAG
Source organism: Bacillus sp. (in: firmicutes) (assembly GCA_041611945.1). Taxonomy (GTDB): domain Bacteria; phylum Bacillota; class Bacilli; order Bacillales; family SA4; genus Bacillus_BS. The sequence continues at coordinate 8,981 of JBFILZ010000011.1, read as the reverse complement.
CAATTACTGTTGGGGCATCGACCCCCCCAATGAAGGTTCCGATTATTAAAATGGGACTAAGTAATAGAGAAATTAATCTTACACCCTTGCAAGGAGCCAAAGTCTGGTCATTCAAGCAGGAAGAAGTGTTAGTTTTCATGGGGAAGGGATTCTTAAAAGACTATAAAGAAAATGTAAAAGGGAAAGTGGTTTTACTTGAGAGAGGTGAGATTCCTTTTACAGAGAAGGTAGTAAATGCTGTCAGTAAAGGTGCAATTGGGGTAATAATATATAATAATGTGAACGGTAGCTTTGCAGGTGGATTGGAAATGGAAGCGTTAATCCCTGTTGTTTCCATTTCGAAGGAAGACGGTGAATATCTAAAAGAGTGTCTAGCGGAAAGACCATTCTTAAAAACGAGCTACAAGAAGATAGAAGATAGTATGGCTGATTTTAGTTCTAGAGGACCAGTTACCCAAAATTGGAATATCAAGCCTGATGTTGTTGCACCTGGAGTTAATATTAATAGTACAATACCGGATGGGTATGAATCCCTTCAGGGTACTAGTATGGCGGCCCCGCATGTAGCGGGAGCGGCAGCGCTTATTAAACAATCACATCCAAGTTGGAACCCTGAACAAATTAAAGCAGCTCTAATGAATACTGCGAAGAGAATAAAGGGTGAACAGGGCTACTATAAACCGATAGAGCAAGGTGCAGGACGAATTCAAATTAATAAAGCGGTATTAACCGAAACACTCATATATCCGTCATCCCTTTCATTTGGAATGTTCCATATTGAGGACACACGAACAGAAAGGGAAGTAAAGATTACAATAGACAATCAATCTAATGAAGAGAAAACCTATTACATTGTAATGCCGAAATCAAGGAATGGAGTTCAATGGAAAGTACCTACTGCTTTAATCATTCCTCCAGGACAGAAGAAGGACGTTTCAATAGGACTGGATATCACACCATCCGTTTTAAAAGAAGGGATACATTCGGACTGGTTAACTATTAATGAAAAAAGCAATACAACCTACCTTCCCTATATATTTGTTGTAGAAGAACCTGATTATCCGCGATTAATGGGTTTTCAATTCGGGAGTGGTGACTCTCAAGATTCGTATCTTTACGAAGCTTATCTTCCAGGAGGGGCAGAAGAATTTGGTATCGCCCTATATGAATTAGATAGTTTCCGTTTTGTAAAGTACTTAGATTTCCAAAAAAATGTTGAAAGAGGGTTAATTAAGAAACAGTTAACACAAAATGACATTGGGTTAAAAGGTACCTATAAAGGACTAGTTTTCGCAAAAAATAAGGGTAGAGAAGATACTATAGAAGTTGAAATTTCTTTTGATGGATCAGAAAAGGTTGAAAATAAGTAACTTATCAAGTGAAAACGAATAATTTTAGGGACGGTTTCTTTAGTGAAATGACTGGTAGAAATTTTGTGAACACTTTGCAAACAAGCAAAGGCGGACATGTGAACTTTTTCAGGGTTTTGCGTTGACATTGACAAGACCCTATTGTATGCTTACAAAGGGAAAGTTGGTAAGGGTATAAATTGCATTATAACAATGTTTTTTCATCGATTTCCAAAGTGAAATAACGACTTTGTCGTTGCTGAAGGGGAAACCAAAATGCCTGAAAAAAACCGACATCCATTTCACGCAATGGCGCTAATGTCCGCCATACTTTCACAGCTTGTAGGTTCAATCCTTGTCGGAATATTCCTCGGACGTTGGATAGATCAAACGGTTGGAACCTTTCCGCTTTTTTTAATCATAGGTCTCTTATTAGGCCTAGCAGCTGGAATTTATGCTTTGCTGCGATTAATCCGCCATTATTTCTCAGGAGAATAGATAATCATGTCCGAATTAAACGACATATTCGTCCGCCACAGAAAATACATACTTTATTTACTTTCCATATATGTACTCGGGTGGGGTTTTACCGCCTATCAATCCGTATTTCTGGGGTTAATTTTCGGAACGCTGTTGAGTTTATATAATCTCTGGGTAATGGTAAGGAAAACAGAAAGATTTGGACAAGCGATTGTAGAAGGAAGAAACGCCCGTACCATAGGTACTTTTTCGAGACTAGCTTCGGCTGCCTTAGCGGTTATCATATCTTACCGCTTTCCAGACACGTTTCACATCGCTGGAGTAATACTGGGATTAATGACATCTTATATTGTCATTTTAATAGATATCATCATCCAAACTATACGCAAGTAGCTCAGAAGAGAGGTGAACACATTTGGAACATGGAGCTCCTAGATTCGAACTCTTAGGACTTTGGTTCAGTTGGTCTACCATTATGATGACGACCATTACAGCAGTCATTGTGTTGATCATCGCTATTATCGCCACTCGTTCATTATCCTTGAAACCAACTGGAATGCAAAATTTTGTAGAATGGGTCATGGATTTCGTTAAGAACATAATTGGTAGTACGATGGATTGGAACACAGGTGGAAGATTCTTAACTTTAGGGATGACACTCTTAATGTATATCTTCGTTGCCAATATGCTTGGGTTACCATTCTCAATCATTAACGATGATACACATGAATTATGGTGGAAGTCACCAACAGCGGATCCAACAATCACGCTAACCCTAGCAGTTATGGTTGTAGCACTCTCGCACTTTTATGGTGTAAAGATGAAAGGTGCTTCAGAATATGGACGTGAGTTTTTTAAGCCACTGCCTTTTTTATTCCCGTTAAAAATCATCGAAGAATTTGCTAACACATTAACGTTAGGTCTCCGTCTTTACGGAAATATCTTCGCTGGTGAAATTTTATTAGGTTTACTAGCAGGACTCGCTACTAATGGTTATCTTGATGGCTTAGGTAGTGGTATTATTGGAAGTCTTGTAGCAGCATTACCGATGCTTGTATGGCAAGCATTCAGTATTTTTGTAGGTGGAATTCAAGCCTTTATTTTCGTTATGTTAACGATGGTATATTTGGCACACAAAGTGAGTCATGACCATTAATCATAAAAAAATTAAAACATTTTCTTACATTGAAGGAGGACTATTACAATGGGTTTAATAGCAGCAGCAATTGCAATCGGTTTAGCAGCACTAGGTGCAGGTATTGGTAACGGATTAATCGTATCACGTACAGTTGAGGGGATCGCTCGTCAACCAGAACTTCGTGGAACACTACAAACAACTATGTTTATCGGGGTAGCGTTAGTAGAAGCGATTCCTATCATCGCAGTTGTTATCGCGTTCATGGTATTCGGAGCTAACGCTTAATAATAAAAATGCTTTTGTAGTAATTAGAAGTGAGAAGTGCATTACCTTAAGGGATTCCTACTGGTATAGACTCCTTAACTTCTAAGATTACTGCACAAGAAAATGGCGAAGTTGTTTCCTTGTGAACCTTCGCCATTCCTTTATGTCTATTTTTCATACTTGATAAAGAACAACTACACTCATGTCATGTAGGAAGTAGTAATGTAACTCTTCGAAAGGAGTGAACAATATGCCGTTCAATTTTGACTTATTCATCTTAGGTGCTGAAACTGGGAAAGGTATTAATGCTGGAGATATCATATACCAATTAATAATCTTCTTAGTTTTATTAGCACTTTTACGTAAATTTGCATTTGGTCCTGTTATGGGAATTATGAAACAACGTGAAGATCATGTTAGAAATGAGATTACTGCGGCAGAACAAAGCAACGCTGAAGCAAGAAAGCTAGTAGAAGAGCAAAAAGCTCAACTAAAGCAATCTCGCACAGAAGCGCAAGAGTTGATTGAAAATGCTAAGAAGCTAGGCGAAGACCAGAAGAATTCTATTATTCAGGAAGCTCGCTCTGAAGCACTTCGCATTAAAGACTCTGCAGTAAAAGAAATTCAACAAGAGAAAGACAATGCTGTTTCTGCACTTCGCGAGCAGGTAGCATCTTTATCAGTACTTATTGCTTCTAAAGTAATTGAAAAAGAACTTAATGAGCAAGATCAGCAAAAGCTAATCAGTGAGTACGTTCAAGACTTAGGAGAAGCACGATGAGTAATGGAACAGTAGCTAAACGTTATGCAATTGCTCTTTTTCAAGTCGCTAATGAACAAAACATATTAGATCAAGTAGAGCAAGAACTTCTTGCTGTAAAAAGTGTGTTTACTGAGAATGAGCAATTCTTCTCTGTTCTAAACCACCCTAAAGTACCAAATGCTAAGAAGAAATTATTAGTAAAAGAAAGTTTTACGAATCTTTCATCTTCAGTATTAAATACAATGATGATACTAGTTGACCGTAATCGTCAGTCTCTTATTTCAAGTGTTGTAGACTTCTTTATTGAAGCTGCGAATGATGCAAGAGGAATAGCTGAAGCAAAGGTCTACTCAGTGAGAGCATTAACAGAAGACGAAAAAGATGCGCTATCTGTAGCTTTTGCTAAAAAGGTTGGCAAATCGACACTTCGTATTAATAATATCGTTGATAAATCCGTGCTTGGTGGAGTAAAACTTCGTATTGGTAATCGTATATATGACGGTAGTGTAAGTGGAAAGTTAGCACGTATAGAACGTGAATTATTAACTAATAGATCGTAGATAGGGGTGAAATTCATGAGCATCAAAGCAGAAGAAATCAGTGCGCTGATAAAAAAGCAAATTGAAAACTATCAGTCTGAAATTGAAGTGAATGATGTAGGTACAGTTATCCAGGTTGGTGACGGTATCGCTCGTGCTCATGGCCTCGACAATGTCATGGCTGGAGAACTTGTAGAATTTTCAAACGGTGTCATGGGTATGGCACAAAACCTAGAAGAGAATAACGTAGGTATTGTTATTTTAGGTCCATACAAGGAAATCCGTGAAGGTGACGAAGTACGTCGTACAGGCCGTATTATGGAAGTTCCAGTTGGGGACGCACTAGTTGGACGCGTAGTAAACCCACTTGGACAACCAGTAGATGGAAGAGGACCGATTGAGACATCATTAACACGTCCAATTGAAAGTCCGGCTCCAGGAGTAATGGATCGTAAATCAGTTCATGAACCATTACAAACAGGTATTAAGGCAATTGATGCTCTTATTCCAGTTGGTCGTGGACAACGTGAATTAGTAATCGGTGACCGTCAAACAGGTAAAACTGCTGTTGCAATCGATACGATTCTAAACCAAAGAGATCAAAACATGATTTGTATTTATGTTGCGATTGGACAAAAAGAATCAACAGTTCGTGGAGTTGTTGAAACGTTGCGTAAGCATGGTGCATTAGACTACTCTATCGTAGTTACAGCATCTGCATCACAACCAGCACCACTTCAATATTTAGCACCACTTGCGGGTGTAACTATGGCTGAGGAATTCATGCATAATGGTAAGCATGTTCTTATCGTATATGATGATCTTTCTAAGCAAGCAGCTGCATATCGTGAGCTTTCATTACTATTAAAGCGTCCTCCAGGGCGTGAAGCATATCCAGGGGATGTATTCTACTTGCACTCACGCCTTTTAGAGCGTGCAGCTAAGCTATCAGATGCAAAAGGTGCAGGTTCGATTACAGCACTTCCTTTCGTTGAAACGCAAGCTGGAGATATTTCAGCTTATATTCCAACAAACGTAATCTCAATCACTGATGGTCAGATTTTCTTACAATCTGATTTATTCTTCTCAGGAGTGCGTCCAGCAATCAATGCAGGTCTTTCCGTATCTCGTGTAGGTGGTTCAGCGCAAATTAAAGCGATGAAGAAGGTATCTGGTACATTACGTCTAGACCTTGCTGCTTACCGTGAATTAGAAGCATTTGCTCAGTTTGGTTCTGATCTTGATAAAGCAACTCAGGCCAAGCTTAACCGTGGAGCTCGTACTGTAGAGGTTCTAAAGCAAGGACTAAATAAACCGGTAAAAGTTGAGAAGCAAGTAGCTATTTTATACGCTCTAACACGCGGTTTCTTAGATGATATTCCAGTAGTAGATATCACTCGTTTTGAAGATGAGTATTCTACTTGGTTAGACCATAATGGCAAAGAACTTCTTAATCACATCGTTTCAACAAAAGATTTACCAAGCGATGAGGATTTTGCTAAGGCAATTAACGATTTCAAGAAATCATTTGTAGTTTCTGAGTAAGGAAATTGCTTAGCAGCATAACTGTGCTGCTAAGCCCTCTTACAGAAACATGTAAATACTTTAAAATATATGCTTTTAGGTATCTAAAAAAAGGTGGTGAAAACCTTTGGCATCCTTACGTGATATAAAATCGAGAATTAACTCTACAAAAAAGACAAGTCAGATTACAAAGGCCATGCAGATGGTTTCAGCTTCGAAGTTAAATCGTGCTGAAAACAATGCAAAAGCATTTGTACCTTATATGGATAAAATTCAAGAAGTTGTTGCTAACATTGCCCTAGGGTCAAGTGGTGATGCACATCCATTGATGCAAAAAAGACCTGTGAAGAAAACGGCTTACATCGTTATCACTTCTGATCGTGGTTTAGCAGGTGCATACAACAGTAATATTTTACGTGCTGCTTTTCTAGCAATGAAACAACGCCATAAAAGCAATGATGAATTTACTGTAATTGCAGTTGGAAAAATTGGATTGAATTTCTTTAAAAAACGTGGAGTACCAGTAGCTTCTGAGATCACTGGCTTAGGTGATTTACCAACTTTCGCTACCATTAAGGACATTGCCAGCAAATCAGTGAGCTTGTTCGAAGATGGAACGTTTGATGAGTTATACCTATACTACAACCACTTTGTAAGTGCCATCGAGCATGTAGTTACCGAGAAAAAGGTACTTCCTTTAACGGAAATCACTACATCAACTAAGTTAACCTCCTATGAATTTGAACCTTCTCAAGAGGATATTCTGGAAGTTTTACTTCCACAGTATGCTGAAAGCTTAATTTACGGAGCCTTACTAGATGGAAAAGCAAGTGAACACGCTGCCCGTATGACAGCGATGAAGAGTGCAACTGATAATGCAAAAGAGCTTATCAATAATCTTACATTAAAGTATAACCGTGCAAGACAAGCAGCGATTACACAAGAGATTTCTGAAATCGTCGGTGGAGCAGCTGCTCAACAGCAATAAATCGGAAGTACTAGCTACAGAAGATAAAACACACAAACAAATGTTAGACAAGTAAGTTAGGAGGGAAAACGATGACAAAAGGACGAATTACCCAAGTTATGGGTCCTGTTGTAGACGTACAGTTTGAATCTGGACATCTTCCTCAAATTTATAACGCCCTTACAATTAATCATACAGCAACTGGTGAAAATGCAGTTAACATCAAATTAACACTTGAAGTTGCTCTTCACTTAGGTAACGATACTGTACGTACAATTGCAATGGCTTCAACTGATGGAGTTGTTCGTGGATTAGAAGTAACTGATACTGGATCACCAATCTCAGTTCCAGTAGGAGATGTTACACTAGGTCGTGTTTTCAACGTTTTAGGAGAAAATATTGATCTTGATGAAGCTCTTCCTCAAGGTACTCGTCGTGATGCAATTCACAGACTAGCTCCTACGTTTGATGAATTATCAACAGAGGTTGAAATTCTTGAAACTGGTATTAAAGTAGTTGACTTACTAGCACCTTATATTAAGGGTGGTAAGATTGGACTATTCGGTGGTGCTGGAGTAGGTAAAACAGTACTTATCCAAGAATTAATCAATAATATTGCTCAAGAACACGGTGGTATATCTGTATTCGCTGGAGTTGGAGAGCGTACTCGTGAAGGAAATGACCTTTATCACGAGATGAGTGATTCTGGAGTTATTAAGAAAACAGCGATGGTATTCGGTCAAATGAACGAACCACCTGGAGCGCGTATGCGTGTTGCCCTAACAGGATTAACAATGGCAGAATATTTCCGTGATGACCAAGGTCAAGACGTTCTATTCTTCATTGACAACATCTTCCGCTTCACGCAAGCAGGTTCTGAGGTATCTGCCCTTCTAGGTCGTATGCCATCAGCGGTAGGTTACCAACCTACACTTGCTTCTGAAATGGGTCAATTACAAGAGCGTATTACATCAACTAACAAGGGATCAATTACATCGATTCAAGCAATCTATGTACCTGCGGATGACTATACGGATCCAGCACCAGCAACAACTTTCGCTCACTTAGATGCAACAACGAACCTTGAGCGTAAGCTTTCTGAGATGGGTATTTACCCTGCGGTTGATCCACTTGCATCTACATCACGTGCACTATCTCCTGAAATCGTTGGAGAAGAGCATTACAATATTGCTCGTCAAGTACAATCAACATTACAACGCTATAAAGAATTACAAGATATTATTGCTATCTTAGGTATGGATGAGCTTTCAGATGAAGACAAGTTAGTCGTTCACCGTGCTCGTCGTATCCAGTTCTACTTATCTCAAAACTTCCACGTAGCTGAGCAATTTACAGGACAAAAAGGTTCATACGTTCCTGTAAAAGAAACGGTAAAAGGATTCAAAGAGATACTAGACGGTAAATACGATCACCTACCAGAAGATGCTTTCCGCTTAGTTGGTAGAATCGAAGAAGTTATCGAAAAAGCGAAATCTATGGGTGTAGAAGTATAATACTTGGGACATAGGAGGTTTATGATATGAAGACAATCAAAGTCAGTGTAGTGACTCCTGATGGCCCCGTCTATGAATCAGATGTTGAAATGGTAAGCACAAAAGCTCAAAGTGGAGAACTTGGTATCTTACCAGGACACATCCCTATGGTTGCCCCACTCGCAATCGGAACGATCCGATTAAAGAATGAAGGCAATACGGAACTTGTTGCGGTAACAGGGGGCTTTTTAGAAGTTCGTCCTGACAAAGTAACTGTTCTTGCTCAATCAGCAGAACTCGGAACTAAGATTGATGTTACTCGTGCACAAGCTGCTAAAGAACGTGCAGAGCAACGTTTACAAGCAAAAGATTCCGAGGTTGACCTTAGACGTGCAGAACTTTCCCTTCAACGTGCTATGAATCGATTGAAGGTAACGGGACGTATATAAAATAAAAAATGCCTT
>JBFILZ010000010.1:0-47162 GCA_041611945.1 Bacillus sp. (in: firmicutes) | reverse complement strand
CCGTACTTCGCGCAAACGGAGAACGGGACTGAGAAGAGGTAAAGGTAACTATCTAACAAGGGCTACTGGCCTCAGTGGTTTCTCCGTTGGAATCCCCTTCCTCAAAAATCCGTTAGGATTTTAGGTGGGGGAGGATGTCAAACTGAACTCTTAAAGTATTGATTCACCCATTGACTAGCTTCTAGCCAATTGTTAACCCTAATGACTTTAGATGGGACAGGTTCCTGATTATATGGGGCGTTAAACAAAATAACCGGAATATCACACTCTTCACTAATATTGCAGGCATTATCATGTTTATCTTCAAAAAAGATTTCAATCTTATGCTTTTTTACAGCTTCAAGTTTATCATGTTTTCCGATGAGTTCGATGTGATGAAATGGTACACTTCTGTCTAGAAACCAATCTTTTGTTAAGTCAAAATAATCATTATGACGCGCACTAATGAAAAATAATTCATACATTTTTGTCCAACCATTTAATACACTCATCACATGAGAATCCACGATCTTTGCATCTTTATAAATGTTTACTTCATGTGCTCTCAACCATTTATAAAATTCTTCGTTAGTTACCCCTATTACAGTTGCTAAGTCATAGACAGTTAAATCCTTCAGTGACAAATTTAGCTGAAAGTAATTATTTATGTATGGAATAAATGTACTCGGACAGGTAATAGTCCCGTCGATATCAATACCTAGCCTTCTTTTTTGCATGATGTCAAGCTCCTTCTTAGTTCTCTTATCATAATTGTACCACATTATCGATAAATTCAATGTCCCACTTAAAGACAGTACATTGAAAATATTAACAACCATAAATTTACGAAAGAAGACTAATACTAATAACGCTCCTTAACTAAGGAAAGCGAGGGATTCTATAATGGAGAATGGATTTAATCGTGATAAAGAGCTAATTACTGAAAAAGTAGAAGAAAATAAGTATGAGCTCAACCGAAATGCACCTACTATAGATTCTTATACAAATGAAGAGTTTGTAAACGTTACTCCTTATACTCCAATAGGAGCAAAAGAGACAGAATACAGTTCAACTAAGTCTGATTCTGATATTAGTCAGTCTACAACTGCCTTAGATCAGAAAGTAAATCAAAAGAATTATCTAGAGGAATATTCACAAGAAGTAGCCCCAAATATTATTGATTTTAATAGAAGTTACAATAAACCAAGTAATGAAGAATTATCTGATTATCATTCAGAATATGCCTCAGAGGTAGCACCAAGTTCGCTGGATTTTAATCGCCGCGAAGATAAATCGGCCAGTATAGACGAAGAAGATGTGGATGATGTTTCGAGCGGTCGAGGAGTGGGAGGCTTAGCTTTAGCATTGTCTGTACTTTCATTGTTTGTCCTACCTGTTGTTCTTGGAGCAATTGGGATTATCATCGGGTTTATCGCACGAAGACGAGGTGCAACTAAATTAGGAACATGGGCAATTGGTATAGGGGCAATATCAATTATTGTTGGAATGTTCATTCTTCCGTTTTTTTCATAAAAGGCTTCCTTAGCACTTAGAAGTGGTAGTTGATTTCATGTAGCGCAGGAAAGTCGATTTGTGATGAGGTGGATGGCTGCTGTTCCTGGACATTGAAGATGCATCCATTAATTCTTACTTCGTGAAGAAGTTGCGATAGCTTTTCGAGGCCTAACAACTTCCACTTTATTTAACTTTGGTTAAAAAATATCCAGAATCATGTAACAAAGCTTAGAAAAAGAGCTTGACACCTATACGGTGCCAAGCTCTTTTTCCTTCAATTTCTCTTCAGCAATTTTATCAATTTCCTTTTTCAATTCTTCAACCATTATAGCTTCTGGGACTTTACGAACAATTTCTCCATGGCGGAAAAGTAATCCCTCCCCACGTGCACCGGCAATCCCAATATCAGCTTCTCTAGCTTCACCTGGACCATTAACAGCACATCCAAGGACTGCTACTTTTATTGGTGCTTTTATCGTCGAGATATATTCTTCAATTTCATTTGCAATACTAATTAAATCTATTTCAATACGACCACATGTTGGACATGATATTAATGTAGCAGCATTGGAAATTAGTCCGAATGACTTTAATAACTCTCTAGCAACTTTCACTTCTTCTACTGGATCTGCACTTAAAGATACACGTACAGTATTACCAATTCCTTTGCTGATGATTGCTCCAAGACCTGCAGCGCTTTTTACAGTTCCTGCAAAAAGTGTCCCTGATTCTGTAATTCCTAAATGTAATGGATAATCAAAAGCTCTAGCTGCTTTTTCATATGCCTCGAGGGCAAGGTTTACATCAGAGGCTTTCATCGACACGATAATATCGTGAAAATCTAACTCCTCTAGTATTTTTATATGGTGTAATGCGCTTTCTACCATACCGTCTGCTGTAGGATAGCCATATTTTTCGATGATTTTTTTTTCGAGCGAACCTGCGTTTACACCGATACGGATCGGAATTCCTTTTGCTTTTGCTGCATTTACCACAGCTTCTACTTTTTCACGACGACCAATATTTCCAGGATTAATCCTAATTTTATCAGCGCCACCCTCAATAGCCAATAATGCAAGTTTATAATCAAAATGTATATCAACAACAAGCGGAATTGAAATTCTCTTTTTTATCTCAGAAATAGCATTTGCAGCTCGTTCGTCTGGACAGGCAACACGAACAATTTGACACCCTGCTTCTTCCAATCGTTTGATTTCCGCGACTGTTGCTTCAACATCATGAGTTTTTGTTGTTGTCATACTTTGAATAATCAATTCATTATTACCGCCGATTGTCAGATTTCCCACCTTGACAGGGCGTGTTTTCGTACGATGTACAATTTCACCCACGAGTAGATCGCTCCTTTTGGTTATACTATAACCATTTTTAGGCTATAGTTTTCGATAGCCTATTCTATTGTAACAATCAATTTGAAAAAATGACAAGTACTTTGAATGACGATTCTATTTATATAGTGGTAATTTATACTTTTTTCCAATTTGTAGCTTCTCCGGTGCTTGTCCATTATTAATTCTCTGGAAATCTGTGACCACTTTTGAAATCGATACTGGTAAATTCCCTGATTGTCTCTGTTCAAGAAGTGATAGGACAGTATCACCTGGTTTAATAGTAACTTCGACAAATGGTTGGTCATTTGTCAAATTAGTTAACGCTGTAGTATCTTTGTCTTGTACAGTAGAAACAGAATTTATTATCGGTAATGTACCCGTATGTAAATCAAAATAAACACAATAAATAAGAACAAAACCAAATAGAAGTAATAGCAACATCTTCATTTAGAACACCTCTTTTTAAACTCTCTTTATTAAAAACTATGCTTGTCCTATTGAAATAGACTACTACTACTAAAATTAATTCATATATAAGAAACTTATCTTATCTTCAAACGTATATAAATAAAACAAAGTATAGGAGTGAGAGAATGGATATATTACAAAGTCCGTCGGTCGGCTTTCTAGTTTTACTTTTCGGGACTCTGTTTCTTGCAGGTGAGATTCTTGTAAGGACAAGGGGGATTTTAGGAATAATAGGGCTTGCTTTGGTTTCAATTTTCTTTAGCTATCATTTATCCGGTGATATGATTTCGTGGATTGTTTTGTTATATGTGGCAGGTTTGCTATTTGTCATCATTGATGGAAAATTTATTAATGATGGAACACTAGCTGTTATTGGACTTCTTCTGATGATGGTATCCGTGATTTTACCGGCACCAAGTTTAATTTATGGAGCATTATCTGCCTTTGGACTTATTATTGGAGCTGCTCTTTCACCGCTTCTATTAAAAATATTTCCTAGTAGAAAAATGTGGTCTAAAATGACTCTACTTGATCGACTAACTTCGGAGGCAGGATATAATTCTGTAAACAGTTCGCATTTATTATTAGTTGGTGAACGAGGAAAAGCGATTACTCCTTTTCGACCAGTAGGAAATATTGAAATTGATGGAAAAACCTATAGTGCGGTGTCAGTTGGAGAATGGATTGATAGTGGGAGTAGTATTATAGTTGTCAAAGTAGAAGGAACTCGAATCGTCATACAAAAGGTTGAGGAATGAATACCCCAACCTGGAAATTAATCTAATTGCAATTAAGAGGATCTAAATAAGCAGCATAGTTCATCTGAAAGTAGATGATTTACTTGCTTCTGATTCAAGCTATAATAACTCCAAGTGCCTTTTGTATTTTTAATGATAATGTTTGCGTCTAATAATATTTTCAAATGATAAGATAATTTTGATTGTGGCATATCAATTAATTCCGTCATATCACAGACACAAACTTCCCCCTTTTGGGTTAAAATGTTCATTATTTGAAGGCGTTTCTGGTCAGCAAGAGCCTTGAATTGTTGTTCATAACGAACAAAAAGAGGTTGAATAGAATGGTCTGTTATTTGAAGTTTTTCCAACGTAAGCACCCCCGAAAATCAAATTTAGTTGATTTAATATTATTATATATAAATATATGAAATATAACAATTTGATTTTGCAAGAATGAATATATATAAGGTGTAAAAATGCTAACGAATCTCCATCTTATAGTTACAATTACTGGAAAAGCATTCCGCGTTCTGAGAAAAAGCGGGACAATTGAAGTTCCGCAAGTGCTAGTTCGCTTTAAGGAATTTTTGTCATTGTAGTGAAAAGTACATCCTGAACTCCCTTTTAAGAGAAGAAAGAGCATACTAAAGATTCATTAACCCGCACTTTTGTTTTCTACTCATTCCTACAATTAATGACAATGTCATAAGAGTTGTTTATTTGAATCGCAACAAAGTTTACGAAAAAAGGGTTACTTTCGAATTGGGACTTCTCGTAAAGTTAAAAAGAGCATGATTATTGAGATCAACCAATAGAAAAAATAAGAAGAAATGATCGTTATGCTTAGTGCACTCATAATTGTTGAAAAGGTCACAGCTAATGTAATGGAAAATGCACTTACGACCCATAATCGGCGGTAAGGAATTTGATTTGCGATTAACCTACTTAGAATTAGCCCGAAAAAGGACAAAATGGATATTTCAATAAATTTTAAACTGGCTACAAACAAGAATGTGGTTAGAATGATTAAAAATAGAATGATTGGTAAAATTCCATTTATTGTATGTAAGTATTTCGATAAAGTATCTTTTGTTAGAGAAAATTCACCCAAAATATCGTAGGGGAGAGTTTTAGTTTTACCATTAGAGTGATAGGCGAATTCATTAGAAAAAAAGCCAAAGCTTCTCCCATACTCTTCAAGGTTTTCTGAAGACCAAATTCCAGTAGGGTCAAAAAGGATAGTGGTATCTAAATTTTTATACTTTTCTGCCCTTTCTATTGAAGTGAATAGCTTTCCATGTTCAATTTTAAAGTCAGGAAGTGTACTTTCTGCTAATTCATCTACACTTTTTAGAGCATGTGAAATTTCTATACTATTGTAGATCGATGGCGGAATAATTGAAATAAGTGATAGGAAAAATAGATAGAAGATTGTTTTTCCTATTGATTGAAATCGAAGTCTTGCAATATCCCTTGGGGAGTATAGGCTTTTATACCATTGTTTCAATAAATTCATGAGTTTTCCTCCTTTATGTACGAATTCATTTTATAGTAACCATTAATAATTTAACAAGGAAAATGAGGTTTAATAATGGAAATTATATATTGGGTAATTATTATACTATTATTTATGGGGGCCTTTATTGGGTTGATTTATCCAATAATTCCTAGCATGTTATTTTTACTTTTAGGATTTATTACTTATGGTTTTTTATTTAGCTTTGAAAACTTAACTACTCTGTTCTGGGTGGTTGAGGTGCTATTTGTGTTATTACTTCTAATCGCTGATTACTTTGCAAATTTAATAGGAGTAAAAAAGTTTGGTGGTTCGAAAGTTGCTGGATGGGGCAGTACTATTGGATTAATGATAGGTCCTTTTGTCATACCATTTGCAGGGATATTGCTAGGTCCATTCATAGGAGCAATTGCAGCGGAACTTTTAATTGAAAAGAAAAGTTTTAAACAAGCTGTGAAAGTAGGGTTTGGTTCTGTTATTGGTTTTATAAGTAGTACAGTTGTAAAGTCTGTTATTCAAATAATAATGATTGTTTATTTTTTCTTAATAATTTTTTAAATCTATCCATTTAAGACTTTCTACAATTGTTTTTGGATATAATACAATGGGTGTGAGTCTAATCAATTGAAAATATCGGATTATTTTGGTAATGTTATGAATAGGAAGAACATTACTAACGATGTTCTAAATTAATACATATTAGGAGGAATTTGTTTATGGCTAAATATGAATTACCAGAACTACCTTATGCATATGACGCTCTTGAGCCTCATATCGACAAGGAAACAATGAACATTCATCATACAAAGCATCATAATACTTATGTTACAAATGTAAATAATGCATTAGAAGGTAATGACCAACTTTTAAGTTTAAGTGTTGAAGACCTTGTAGCAGATTTAGATTCTGTGCCTGAAAATGTACGTACAGCAGTGCGAAACAATGGTGGAGGTCATGCAAACCACAGCTTATTTTGGAGTATTCTTTCACCTAATGGTGGTGGCGAACCTTCTGGCGAACTAGCAACAGCGATCAACAATAAGTTTGGAAGCTATGACGGTTTCAAAGACACATTTGCTAAAGCTGCAACTACTAGATTCGGTTCTGGTTGGGCTTGGTTAGTTGTTAGTGGTGGAGAACTTGAAGTTACTAGTACACCAAATCAAGATTCACCATTAATGGAAGGCAAGACACCTATCCTAGGTTTAGATGTTTGGGAGCATGCTTATTATTTGAATTATCAAAACCGTCGTCCAGATTACATTACATCTTTTTGGAATGTAGTTAATTGGGATGAAGTTACCAAAAGATTTAACGCTGCAAAGTAATTTTAAGAACTGAAATAATTTAGTAGAGGGAACTATCTCCTCTCCTATTTAAAGACATCTACCCTTTCATTTTGAAAGAGTAGATGTCTTTTTTTCTGCGTGTTTTTGAAGCTATTCAACTGTCCTCGAAACTAACTTTCCATTCAACAATGCACATACCAAATAACTCCCAATAAAATATACGACTATTTCTATTTAATTAAACAGTTATTCCATCAAAAATACCAGAATCCTATTTTAAAATAGCCATTTTAAGGGCACCGATAAACATGCTGTTATCTTCTTAAGTTTGCTCGTTCTCCTCATTGACTTCTCATTCTGGGAGGTCCATAACATTGTTTCGATAGCTGAAATAAGGGAGTATAGGCTAACTATTTTCAAATGAATGAAAGCCATTTATTCACTTTCTGAATGTAAAGGACTTATTGTGTGTTGGTATTGGTTCACTGAATAGAGAGAGACGGAAATAAGTTTCTTACATATCTCATGCTATTTGAGGAAAAATACAGTACATACAAAGGGGAGTAACGTAATGAAACTTAAAAAAATTATTGGTGACGTAGAAATAAATCGAGAATTACTACTATTATTATGCATTGGAGGACTCTATTCGTTAAGCATCGGACTATCAAATACATTTGTTAATGTCTACTTGTGGAAGCAATCAGGAAATTTTATTGATATTGGACTTTATAATTTGTCGATTGTAGTTCTACAACCATTAACCTTTATTGTTGCTGGGAGATGGGCGAAAAAAGTTGATCGAGTTATAGTATTAAGATTAGGAGTTTCATCATTAGCTATCTTTTTCTTGACGGTGTTATTTATTGGTCAAAATGCTTCGGATTACTTAATTTTGTTAGGTTCCATTTTAGGAATAGGATACGGATTTTATTGGTTAGCCTTTAACGTATTGACATTTGAGATAACTGAGCCAGAGACAAGGGATTTCTTTAATGGATTTTTAGGTTTACTGACTTCACTTGCAGGAATGGTCGGTCCGATACTAGCTGGATATATCATATTTAGTTTGGAGAAATTTACTGGATATAAAGTGATTTTTACAATTTCCCTCGTGTTATTTGCGGGTGCAGTTGTGTTAAGTTTGTTTTTAAAACGAAGACCATCAAGTGGAAGCTTCCAATTTATCCAAATCATCAAAGAAAGAAGAAAGAACTATTATTGGAGAATGATAACAAATGCCCATTTTTTTCAAGGTCTAAGAGAAGGTACGTTTATTTTTGTTATTTCGGTTTTTGTGTTTATCACAACTAACAGTGAGCTAGCGTTAGGGAAATTTGGATTAGTAAATTCTGTCGTTGCATTTTTTGGATACTATGCGACGACAAGATTTGTAAAAGAAAAATATCGCAAACGATCCATATTAATTGGTGGCCTTCTTTTATATTCATCTGTTCTTTTACTTGTTTTTGATATTACATATCCTAAGTTAATAACTTACGCCATAGTAATAGCAATTGCCTATCCTCTACTCTTAGTACCTTATATGTCATTAACGTATGACGTAATTGGACAATCTAGGAATGCAGCTGAAATGAGAATTGAATATATAGTGGTGAGAGAATTATATTTGAATGGCGGAAGAATTGTATCAATCCTATGTTTCTTAATAGCTGTTGGTTTTTTTAATGAAAAAAAAAGTATTCCAATACTTTTGGGTATCCTAGGTGGAGGACATGCTTTCATTTATTTATTTGTTCGTAAGATTGAAATCACAAAGAACAAGAGGGAAAAAAATAAATATTCACCAACCATAACTCAAAGAAATTTAACAGAAGGAGAAGGTGGGACACCTACTTAAACTAGAGGTGTCATGGAAGTAAGTTTTTTACCTGATAGTAAAAAAAGGTTCCACCACTTTTATACAAAATTCCACAAGAATTTACAAAAGCTTAACAATTCTTTAAAACTAGGTTAACACTAAAGTTATATGCTAGGTAACATAGAAACAAAATAAAAACACTTTAGGAGGAAATAAAGATGAACAAAATAAAACTATCCTTAATGATGGTGATTATTGTAATTTTCTCTGCTGCATGTAATGGAAGTGAAGATAAGAGTGTTGTAATAGATGGGTCTGGTACTGTTTATCCTTTTATGGCAAAAATGGCTGAAAACTATATGGGGACAGAAGATGTGTCTGTGGAAGTAAGTCGTGCAGGTACTTCCGCTGGCTTTAAGAAATTCCTTGTTGAAGATGGCACTGATTTTAATAATGCTTCTCGCCATATTAAAGAAGAAGAAGTGGCCTCTGCTGATGAGTTAGGAATCGACGTTAAAGAAATGAAAGTGGCGTTGGATGGATTAACTTTTGTTATCAATAAAGAAAATGATTGGGCAAGTGAATTAACTCAACAAGAAATCATTGATATTTTTATTGCAAGTTCAGGAAAGAAAACTTGGTCAGATGTCCGCTCTAATTTCCCAAAAGAGGAAATCGTGACATATGGTCCAAACGAAAATCATGGTACGTATGAATTCATGTTTGAAAAAATACTTAATGAGCAGGATTTACCAGAGGGAATTAAATTGCAACAAGATTATTCTACTTTAGTAGACCTAGTTTCGAAAGACAAAAACGCAATTGCATTTTTTGGATTTGGATACTATATCAATAATACAGATAAATTAACTGCAGTTAAGGTGAACTTTGGAAACGGGGCAATAGAGCCGTCTATAGATACTATTGCTGAAGATGGGGAATATGCTCCATTTACTCGCCCTGTCTATTCTTACCTAAATGTGAACAATGCGAAAGAAAAACCACATGTGTTAGATTTCGCAATTTACACGATGGAAAATTCTAAAAAAGTTGCGACTGAAACCGGATTTGCTCCATCATCAGATGCAGATATTAAAGCATCTCTCGACTTTTTAAAGGGATTAAAGTAATTTCTTTTAGCATTTTTAATGGAGATGAGAAGGTATAATTTCTCATCTTCTTATTGTATTTATTTGGAAGTTTTCAATATTAGCCTTACATAAAATAAAAGGATGAAGGGGGTTTTATTATTGGATAAACCAAGCCATAAAAGTCATGCTGAAAATATAAATATCCGTGAAATGATAGAAGAACGAAAGAACACAGTAAATGTTGGAACGGTTACAGAAAAATTTGTCCCTGGGTTTCTATTCACAATAGCTCTTATTTCAATTTTGACTACAATAGGTATAGTAGTAACCTTACTTAGTGAGACGATTTTCTTTTTTAAAGAAGTACCTATTTTAGACTTCTTTACGGGTACACAATTAAAGCCATTGGGTAGTGAAGCTATTTTTGGTGTATTACCACTACTAACTGGTACTATTATTTCTTCTTTTATTGCAATGTTTGTTGCCATCCCAATAGGACTTATGACAGCAATTTTTCTAAGTGAATATGCATCGGTCAAACTAAGAAAGACTGTAAAGCCACTTCTCGAAATACTTGCGGGTATACCAACTATTGTATATGGATTTTTTGCATTTACTTTTGTTACCCCAATCTTAAGAATGATTATTCCTGGCCTAGAGCCTACGAATATACTTAGTCCAGGAATTGTCATGGGAATAATGATAATTCCAATGGTCGCTTCACTATCTGAAGATGCAATGAGTTCAGTTCCTAATGCAATGAGAGAAGGAGCGCTGGCACTTGGTGCAACAAAGCTTGAAGTAACTTGGAAAGTAGTTATTCCTGCTGCTATATCTGGAATTATTGCTTCATTTGTACTGGGTATTTCTAGAGCTATTGGAGAAACAATGATTGTTACGATTGCAAGTGGTAGTTCTAAGAACTTCACTTTTGATATAACCCAATCCATGCAGACTATGACAGCCTATATTGTAGAAGTAACTGGTGGAGAAGCTCCTGCTGGGTCTACCCTTTATTACAGTTTATATGCAGTGGCAATGACTTTATTTGTTTTTACTCTGGTTATGAACCTTATCGCTCAATATATTTCCCGTCGGGTTAGGGAGGAGTATTAAGTATGAAATATGTAGATGTTACTCAAGTTCAGAAAAAAATGGGGACTCGCCTGTTTGCAAATAATTTAGCAAAGACATTATTCTTCCTAGCAACTTTGTTCGGACTTGTCATATTGGTTATATTAATTTATCGAGTGTTTTCACAAAGTATAGGTTGGATTGACGCAGGATTCATTTTCAACAAACTATCTACAGATCCAGAAAAGGCAGGTATTATGGGGGCAATTCTAGGTACCTTGTGGTTAATGGTCATCGTTGCTCCCGTAACAATGTTTCTTGGTGTAGGAACGGCAATTTATTTGGAGGAGTACGCCAAAAAAGGTCGACTTCAATCATTTATTCAAACGAATATTTCAAATCTTGCTGGAGTTCCTTCTGTTGTTTTTGGAATTCTTGGTCTAACTGTTTTCGTTCGGAACTTTGATTTAGGTTCTGTTGTGTTAGCAGGAGGATTAACCATGTCACTCTTGGTTCTTCCTGTAGTAGTAGTTGCAAGTCAAGAAGCAATTCGAGCGGTTCCACAGTTCTTAAGAGAAGCATCATATGGTATGGGAGCTACTAAGTGGCAAACAATTAAAAATATAGTATTACCTGCTTCATTACCTGGTATTCTTACTGGCGTAATTCTAGCATTATCCAGAGCAATTGGTGAAACAGCTCCATTAGTTGTAATTGGAATCCCAGCTCTTTTAATTCCTCTACCAGATGGGGTTTTTGACAAGTTCACCATTTTACCAATGCAAATTTATTATTGGACAGTCGATTCGGCACTTGTAGCAGAATACGCAAACCTGGCTGCTGCAACAATAGTTGTCCTTTTACTAGTGCTATTTTTAATGAACTCCATAGCAATTATTATTAGAAATAAGTTTCAGAATAGATTTTAATTTTTGGAGGTTTTATAACTATGACAGTGTTGTCAAATAGTGAAAAGAAAAATAATGATGTAGTGGAGGCGCGGGGAGTAAGTCATCAAAACGCTAAGAATGAAAAAGCTATTGTGTATGATACGAGAGACCTAAACCTTTGGTATGGTGAAGATCAAGCTTTAAAGAACATAAACCTCTCTATATATGAAAATGAAGTTACAGCAATTATTGGTCCATCAGGTTGTGGGAAATCGACTTACATTAAAACACTAAATAGAATGGTTGAACTCATACCAATTGTTCGTATTTCTGGAGATATTTTATATCGTGAGAAGAGTATTCTTGATAACACATTTAAGGTAGAGGACTTAAGAACAAGGGTGGGAATGGTTTTCCAAAAACCAAATCCTTTCCCAAAATCAATTTATGAAAATATTACGTATGGCCCTAGAATACACGGCATTCGTAATAAAAAAGTATTGGATGAAATTGTAGAACAAAGTCTTCGTGGTGCGGCCATATGGGATGAAGTAAAGGATCGACTTCATGAAAATGCTTATGGTTTATCTGGGGGGCAACAGCAACGTCTATGTATTGCTCGTTGTTTAGCTATTGAACCGGATGTTATTTTAATGGATGAACCTACATCGGCATTAGACCCAATTTCCACCTTAAAAGTTGAAGAATTAATACAAGAATTAAAAAAAGACTACAGTATTATAATAGTCACTCATAATATGCAGCAAGCTGCAAGAATATCTGATAAAACTGCTTTCTTCTTAAATGGAGAAGTTGTAGAATTTGGACCAACCGATAATATCTTCTCTAATCCAAGTGATAAGAGAACTGAGGATTATATTACAGGTAGATTTGGATAATCGATTGAAATACTTATGGTAGGTGAAATTAATGACAGTTCGCGGGAAATTCCAATTAGATCTAGATAATTTAAGTGAGATGCTTCTTGAGTTAGGAAGATTAACTGAAGTAGCACTTGAAACAGCCATGACTTCACTAATCGAACATGATGTTGAAAAAGCTTTAGTAGTGATTGAAAATGATAGTAAGGTTGATAAACTGGAAGAAGAAATTAATGATTTTGCTATTCTATTGATTGCTAAGCAGTCCCCTGTTGCTACAGATTTGCGTAGAATAATGGCTACATTAAAAAATGCAACAGATTTAGAAAGAATGGCCGATCACGCTGTGAATATTGCTAAAGCTACAATAAGAATTGGTTCTGAATCATTTTTAAAACCATTAGAAGATATTCCTAAAATGCACCGACTAGCATTAGAAATGCTAAGGGATTCATTAAAGGCATTTAATGAAAAGGATTTGATTCTGGCTAAAAAGATCTCAGAAATCGATGATAAAGTGGATCAATTGTATGGAGAAATTACTAAAGAACTTCTTTCAATGATGCCTAAACATCCAGAACAAATAGCACAAATTACTCAGCTAGCATTCGTAGCAAGGTACATTGAACGTACAGCTGATCATGCAACAAATATTTCAGAAAATACTTTTTATCTAGTTAAAGGTCAACATTATGACTTAAACAATTAAATCATGTATAGTCTTTGTTCTTTGAAGAAATCAAAGTTAACAAAAGTAAAATAAAGGAGAGAATTCGTTCGATTTTGAACGAATTCTCTCCTTATTAATTGACTAAAGTACTTAGACACTCAAAAATTTTTACCCTTTTTTTGTTATAATTTTTGCGATTTCTTCAATTGTCATCTTACTATTTAGTTCATAAATACCAATTTGTATCGAACTACCCCAATTTTTGGTTTGCAAATATTCCTCAAATTTAGAAGCACTTTCGATAATAGTAGCTTTTTCAAGTTGATCACTTACGTCTGGACTATTCATTCCCTTTACGACTTCTAATACATAATATTTCGTTGGAGATGCATCTTCTTTAGTAGTCTTTGCTTTTTTTTCATTCTTCAAATGAGCAATTGATTCCTCAAGTTTTTTAATTTCAGTTTCTAACTGAATTAATTCAGCTTCTTTTTGCTTAAAATGGTTTAATTTTTCTATTGTTATTAACGTTTGACCTTTATTTTTTATATAATCAGAAACAACTGTATCATTAAGTTCTTGCTCTTGCTGCACGATGATTTCACTTTTCTCTTCTAAAGGATTATAAAGGAATGTGAAGATGGCAGTAACTAAAATGATACCGAATGATAACCCACGTAAAAAACTTTTACTCATAATTAACCTCACTGTATTATAGATTACTTGTTTTATCCATGTATTCAAAAGGCTACCCTGAAAATAAGGGGATCTTCGTTCCAGAACACTCGCTTTCCGTGGGGCGGGCGGTGAGCCCCTCGGCGATAGCGCATTCGGTTTCTCACATGTCCCGGTGCTCCTGTTGGAGTCGCAGTCGCGCGTCCTACCACTTCGATCTACTTTGTTTAAAAAATCAACATGGAGATTTAACAGAGTCGTTCAAAAAAACCATACTTTTGTCTATTTATTTCTTGAATGTTTTTTGTAAATCATCATCCTGAAATAATAGCTCTTCTTCTAAAATTTTTACTCTTTTTTTGATTTGATAATTTTCTTGTATATTTGTTAGTGACATTTGCTCTAACTGTTCTTCTAAATCCTTAACTTTATCACGTTTAAAAAAAGAAAGAACTAACAATAGTATAGCGAATGAAAATAGTCCAATAATAATAATTTCCATGATTTCACCTCGTAGGCCGTATTCCAAACATTTCTCTTTCCTTTATACCATATCAGCAGGAAAAACTAAACTTCAAAACCATTCATCTTCTATTTTTTCTATAACTGTTTCTTAATAAGTGTCGTATTATCGTCTTCAATTGTGTATTTTCATCTATTAGTAGGTAAAAAAATGGATCACATTATATTTTAATGTATTTCATCAAGATGGAATAGTTCGAATGTAATCGTCTAAAACTAAAAGTAAATTTGAAGGAGGTTGGTTAGAAATGTTTAAAGATGAGAAAAGAAAAAAGATGAAAAAAGAATTCTCGGAGAAATTGATAAGTAATAATGAAGGAATTGAGCTTGAGACTAGTGTGAGTGAAGCAAATTCATTAATTAATGAAGAATTCTATCACGAGAATAGACATCAAGAGGGTATTTCTCCAGCCTTACTTTTAGTTAATGCACCGTTAGTAGATACAGATGATCAATATGTAACAAATAAAAGAAAGTGACTAATCACGCTATTTATAGACTTGCGCTAAACAAAGAGATTTTCTCTATATAATGCTGGGTTTCCGCTGGGAGATTGCTAAGGTTTCTCAGTGGGTTTACAGTAGTAGGGTACATATTGCTAGCTATCACATAAATCAACTTCGAATAAAAATCAACATGGAGCTAGTACAAACACGATCTTTATAAATGAGCCTAAGTATTTACAAATCGTATATAAGTGTATGTATAAATCATTTAAATAAGGGTAATGTGCAATGTTTTTTATTAACGATAAAATTGCACTGGCATTTCTAAAAAAAAAATGCTATTATAGTAAAGTCTGAATGAATGTAATGAGAGTTTGGAGGGATATATAATGCGCGTTACTGTTACTCTAGCTTGCACAGAAACTGGCGATCGTAACTATATTACGAAGAAAAATAAGCGTAACAATCCAGAACGTATTGAGCTTAAAAAATACAGCTCAAGACTTAAGAGAGTTACTCTACACCGTGAAACAAAATAATGTTCACAGAACATAGCCACAAACCTTTCTATAAAGGTTTGTGGCTATTTTATTTATATATTTTTTTCTTTTGATAATAAAGGGTGTAAGACTATATACTTAAATAATGAAGTTAATAATCAAAATTGGTATATATAATATATTTACTTTAATGATCTAAATGCCCAGTATATTTGCAGAAATTAAATGTGGGGAGGTTTGTTGTTTGTCTAAACAAAAGAGTGAATTAAGGCTAGAGATGATAAAGAAGCTTGAAACCCTCTCAGAGGTTGAGATAACTAGGTACTCAAATCAGATTGAGGACTCCCTATTTATGACGGAAATTTGGAGGAACTCTCAGATTATAGGTATCACAGTCTCAAGAGGAAAAGAAATTAACACAAAAAACATAATTGAAAAGGCTTGGACAGAAGGAAAGAAAGTAGCTATACCAAAATGCGATCCACAAGAAAAAACAATGGATTTCTTTATTTTCACAAACTTTAATCAACTAGAAGAGGTGTATTTTGGTTTAAAAGAACCTATTATTTCTAAAACAAGGAAAATTGAACAGAATGACATCGATCTTCTTATTGTCCCAGGGATATGTTTCACTGAGAGTGGTTACAGAATTGGGTACGGTGGAGGGTATTATGATCGCTTTTTGGCTCAATATAATAGGGGAACTTTCTCTTTATTATATGAATGTCAAATAGTATCTGATATCCCTATTGAAACTTATGATCTTCCTGTTCAAAAGTTAATTACTGAAAAAAGGATTATTGCATGCTATGGATAATATTTTCATTTATATTTTTATTCTTTGTATAGGACTTATAGGTTATAAGGTGAATTCATTGACAATCAGTGGTGCTGTTACAGCATGTCTTGTTGGTATTTTTATCTTTTTAGGAATTGGTATAAAAGGATTAATTCTATTGGGAGTATTCTTTTCGTTATCAAGTTTTTGGAGTAAGTATAAAGGGAAACAGAAAAAGAAAATGGAGGAAATATTAGAAAAAGGTGGACAGAGAGATTACTCTCAAGTTTTGGCAAATGGTTCATTGCCAGCTCTCTTCAGTATAATCTATTGGATATCTCCAACAGATTATTGGCTTCTCGCTTTTTGTATTTCGATTGCAGCTGCTAATTCAGATACTTGGGCGTCTGAGATAGGTAGTCTGAGTAAAAGGCCACCCGTACATATTTTTTCTAGAAAAAGGGTGCCAGCAGGAACGTCAGGGGCTATTTCTATTCTAGGTTTTTTTGCTTCTCTGTTTGGATCCTTAATAATTGCCTTGGGATCATTTCTCTTATTTAGTGATTTTACATTATATAGTGTACTTATAGTTTTGGTTGGAGGTTTGTTGGGCTCTATTATTGATACGGTTATAGGGGCGACGATACAGGCAAAATATAAATGTTCTACTTGTCATATCATAACGGAAAGACCAATACATTGTCATGGAAAAACATATCTTTTATTCGGTGTTAGTTGGATGGATAATAATAAAACGAATTTCTTTTCAATCCTACTAGCTACTTCAATTGGGTTGCTGATTAGTTCCATTGTGAACTTTTAGTATAATATGGATAAAATCATCCCTTGTGTTACAAATTAGTAGTAGGAGGGATGAATGTTGCGAAATTCTGTAATTATTGCAGCGTGTATATGGTTAGTGTATTCTATTATAAAAAAAAGGTATCGAGTTCTAAATTCTATATTAGCGAATCCATTGATGCGTCGATTGGCTGTTCAGTTTGCAATGCAACTTCCTTTTATACGTGAACGATTCTTGAGGCAAGCGTTCAGATAAAAAACCTGCTTATAGTTAAGCAGGTTTTTTATAAGTTAATCTCCTAGTTGCTGTATTAGTTTGATTCTTTCTCCACCCTTTCCTTCAATTAAAACATAAAGATGGGTTAAGTCTTTGCTTACTAAAATAAGTGGTACCTTACTTCCAATTGGAGAAATGACTTCATCTTGAGATCGTTTTATACCGAGTAAATAATTTTTATATAGACCTTCCCACAATTGTCCAATTATTTTTTGTGTTTTTTCTTGAGAAACACCAGGAAGTGGATTCGTATTGAATGTTTCTAAATCGAATAGAGATAGTTCATAATACGCTTCTTTATTAATATTAAAATTTTTAATTAATTGGTCCCAGCTATTCATTATATTTTCTGATATTACATGATCAATTATTTTTTTCCACTCATTTTGCTCTTTATTAATTGGGACTTGAAAAGACTCTAATGGACTAAATGAAGAATCAATTATGTACAGTTTATTGGAAGTCATAGTTTGAGCGCTCTTAATAATGTTATCTTTTATATGGTTTTCAGCATGATGAAGGGAAATAGTTTGATACAATGTACTATCCTTACCCTTGTCGTATTTAGATTGCTCTAAAGTAGCGGTATTCTCTTTCCATTCGTACATGGAATCTACTAAAAATCCACCTCGAAATAAAATGGATACATCTTGCCTTAAATACACTTTTTTATCTGTTTCAGAGACGGTTTCCCAAATGACTTCATATTCCCCATTTTCCTTTTCACTTTGTAATCTAAGATTCGTTTCCGCTGTTAAAAAGGACAAAGATGGATCAATAGGGAAGTATGTTAAGCTTTCTCTTACTTCATGTAGTTTGAGATAATTTGTACAAATAATAGTTAGTGCCAGTATTACACCTAAGGTTAGCACTACTCTCTTCACTATGGATTTCATTTTCATCAACCTCTCTTAGACAAACTCTCCATAAATCCTATGAGACTTTTGAGGTAATCATTCCTGATAGAATGATAATTAGAATTAATATAGGTATGTTTCCTAATCGTTTTGTTAATGATGGTTGTAGACTACACTTGGTTCTAATGTCTATGGATGAGGTGAAAAAATGAACATGGATAAAAAGCGTGTTTCTACTAATATAGAAGAGAATCTAGTTTATTTAAAAGAAGAACTGGGAGTTGAAAAAAGCTTTGATGTGATTCAGCTTGATCAAGAATATGCTGGTAGAAAAATGTCCTTATTCTTAATCGATGGTTTTGTTAAGGATGATATTCTTCATTATCTAATGAAATTACTCTCTAAACTCGAACCTCATCAACTCGATCCAAATCCGTTAGATAAACTAATTAAAACTCATATTCCTTATGTAGAGGTTGAAAAAATTGATGATCTTAATGTAGTTGTCGATACTGTACTAGCAGGTCCTACAGCATTGATTGTAGATGGAATTGATTATGCAATCATGATCGATGCAAGGACTTACCCTGTTCGAGGACCACAAGAACCTGATATTGAACGGGTAGTCCGTGGAGCAAGAGATGGATATGTTGAAACGATTGTCTTTAATACAGCTCTAACAAGACGTCGAGTACGAGATCGAACATTAAGAATGGAATATTTACAAGTAGGTAGGAGAAGCAAAACAGATATTTGCATTTGCTATATTGAAGATATTGCAGAAGAGAGGCAAGTAAAGGCAGTTAAGGATTCAATCAGTAAAATTGATACAGATGGGCTTCCAATGGCTGAAAAAACAATAGAAGAATTTATTTCAGGACGTCCTATGAACCCCTATCCTGTGGTCAGATATACGGAACGTCCGGATACGGCAGCTGCTCATTTGTACGAAGGGCATGTCATTATTATTGTGGATGGTTCACCAAGTGTACTAATTACTCCAACAACATTTTGGCACCACTTACAACATGCAGAGGAATATCGGAATAAACCAATAGTTGGTGCTTATCTAAGGTTAGTTCGTTTTGTAGCTGTGTGGGCTTCTTTATTTCTATTACCATTGTGGTATTTGTTTGCTGTTCAACCAGATCTTCTACCTGATGCACTTAGTTTCATTGGACCTAATGACGTAGGAACGGTACCGTTAATAGCGCAATTTCTAATTATTGAAATCGGATTAGACATGCTCAGGATGGCAGCAATTCATACGCCTTCTGCATTAGCTACCGCATTAGGTTTAGTTGCTGCACTTATGGTTGGACAAGTCGCCGTTGAGGTTGGCTTGTTTTCGAATGAAGTCATTCTTTATTTTGCTATTTCGGCCATAGGGACATTTGCTACGCCAAGCTATGAACTAAGTTTAGCCAATCGGATTGTAAGACTAATATTACTAATTTTAACGGCGATAGGTGGTATTATAGGATTTGTAATAGGAATAACAGGGTGGATTTTGATGCTTGCTCGAATGAAATCATTTAATCTACCATACTTATGGCCTTTGATACCATTCTCGTACCGTGCTATGAGAGATGTATTATTCAGAGCACCAATGCCATTGAAAAACAGAAGACCGACAGCCTTACACCCCAAAGATCCTGATCGTTAACACTACTGAGTGTCAGTAAAATGGCACTCTATTCGCTTTTACTGTATTAAACTTGACCTACAAAAAAAATATCGCTAATCTTAAAGTGATTGTAGCCTAAAAAAAGTGTGTAGGTGGAAATTTGAAGACTATATATGATGTTCAGCAATTATTAATGAAATACGGTACGTTGATTTACATAGGTGATAGGTTAGCAGATTTAGATATGATGGAAGAAGAACTAAGAGAGATGTACCTGATGCAACTGCTTGATGTCCATGACTATAAACTAGGACATTTACTTATTAAACAAGCAATAGAGAAGGAAAAAGACAGACGGAGAAGGAATGAATTGATTTGAAGCATAAATGGTTAGTAGGTATAGATTTAGGTGGGACTACAATAAAAATGGCTTTTATTACAACTGAAGGGGATATTGCACATAAATGGGAGATTCCAACCGACTTAAGTAATAATGGTGAGAATATTACTACAAATATCGCTACAGCTATCCAAAATAAATTACAAGATTTGAAAGAGACAAAAGAAGTGTTAGCTGGTATTGGTATGGGTGCCCCAGGTCCTGTTCAAATGGAGACTGGAATGATATATGAGGCAGTCAATATAGGTTGGAAAGCCTATCCACTGAAAAAAAACTTAGAAGAAGCAACAGGATTGCCTGCATTTGTAGACAATGATGCGAATATTGCAGCTCTAGGTGAAATGTGGAAAGGTGCAGGTGAAGGAGCAGCTAATGTGGTAGTAGTAACACTTGGCACTGGAGTTGGTGGTGGCATTATCTCTAATGGACAAGTTATACATGGAGTGAATGGAGCAGGCGGAGAAATTGGCCATATAACCTCTATGCCTGTGAACGGGTCCCCTTGTAATTGCGGGAAAATGGGATGTTTGGAGACAATCGCATCGGCAACTGGAATTGTGAGACAAGTACTGGCTATTATAGACAACTATCCAGATTCATTACTATTTCTTAAAAGAAACGAAGGGTTCACTGCAAAAGATGTATTTGACGCAGCTCGCTTAAATGATGAACTTGCTACACAAGTTATTGATCAAACTGCCTTTCATTTAGGATTGGCTCTTGCAAATTTAGCAAATGGAGTGAATCCAGAGAAAATTGTATTAGGTGGAGGAGTTTCCCGTGCGGGAGATATTCTACTAGTGCCTGTAAATGAATACTTTCGGAAATACGCATTTCCAAGAGTGGCTATAGGTGCTGATTTATCAATTGCAACATTAGGAAATGATGCTGGTATTGTTGGTGGTGCATGGTTAGTAAAGTCGAATATAGGACAATAGTTCCGTCAATAGATCCCTATTCAATAAGAAAGAGTCTCTTTTATAGGTAAAGAGACTCTTTTTTTATGTATTATTCAGAAAAGTTAAATCCTTTTGTAACCTTATCTAGAAGATTAACGTCAGAACAAACACCTCAAAATTTAAGTATTTGAACCTTTATCAACCTTAAGACTCAAAAATTAAATAAACGTTGATTTTTAATAAAAAAAGGATTAAGATAAACTTTGTTCTCTAAATGAGTTCCCTAATAATTGTAAAAAGAGATTGTAATATTCAGATAATGAAGAGTATTATTTTGCTCGAAGGAGGTACATCAGTTTGAGTAAATTCACAATAAAGAAAATGTGGCCGATATACTTAACAATCGGAATGTTGTGGTTAAAAACATATATAGTTTATAAAACTAGTTTTGATATAAAAATAGAATCTGGGATGCAGGAATTCATCTTGTTTATCAACCCATTAAGCTTTTTATTATTTTTATTTGGTATCACAATGTTTGTAAAAGAGAAGAATAGAATACGATTATTGTTCATTTTCAGCTCTTTCACTAGCTTAATAATGTTTGCAAACGTTGTGTTTTATCGATTTTTCAATGACTTCTTAACGATTCCCGTACTTTTTCAATCAAGTAACATGGGAGATTTAGGTAGTAGCATTACTGAAATAATTACTTTTTGGGATGTACTTATTTTTAGTGATTTACTCATATTATGGGTAGTTCTAAAAATAGCAAAGAATAAAAATTTACTTTCAATGAGTACTGTGATTACTAAAAGTGAAAAGGCTGCATATTTTGTAGTGGCTGTTATTATTTCTGTTGTAAATCTGGGCCTTGCAGAAATAGAAAGACCAGAGCTTTTAACCAGAACATTCGACCGCGAAATTTTGGTGAAAAATATAGGTACCTATAATTACCATATATACGATGCTATCCTTCAATCTAAAACATCTGCGCAAAGAGCCTTTGCTAATGGTAGTGAGTTTGTGGAGATTGAAAATTATTTAAAAGCCAATTTACGGAAGCCGAATGAAGAGATGTTTGGCCTTGGTAGAGACAAGAATATTATTTTGATATCTATGGAATCTACGCAAAGTTTTGTTATTGGTGAGACAATTGACGGTCAAGAGGTTACACCCTTTCTTAATGACTTTCTTAATGAGAGTTTTTACTTTGAAAACTTCTATCATCAAACGGGGCAAGGTAAGACATCAGATTCTGAGTTCCTTTTAGATAATTCCCTTTATCCACTAGGTAGAGGGGCAGTGTTTTTTACTCACGGGACAAATGAATTTACAGCGACACCTGAAATTATTAAAGAACATGGCTATTTTTCGGCGGTATTTCATGCTAATAACAAAAGCTTTTGGAATCGTGATATTATGTACGATTCATTAGGATATGATAAATTCTATGACATTGTAGACTATGATGTAACTGAAGAAAACTCAATTGGTTGGGGATTAAAGGATAAAGAGTTTTTCGACCAATCCATTGAGCATTTAAAGACATTGCCTCAACCATTTTATACAAAGTTTATTACACTTACAAATCACTTCCCATTTGAACTAGGGGAAGAGGATAAAATGATTAATGAGTTTAAATCAAATAGTCGAACTCTAAATCGATATTTCCCAACTGTTCGCTATACAGATGAAGCGATTAAGCATTTTATCCAGCGACTAAAAGATGAAGGAATGTATGAAGATTCTATTATTATCATATATGGCGATCATTATGGTATTTCAGAAAATCATAATAGGGCTATGGCTCAGTTTCTAGGTAAAGAAAAAATTACACCTTTTGATAGTGTTCAATTACAACGTGTCCCACTAATAATTCATATTCCGGGACAAGTTGGTAAAAGGATTTCAACTGTTTCAGGACAAATTGATCTTAAACCTACAATCATGCATTTAATGGGACTTGAAACTCGTAATGATATGCATTTCGGTGCGGACCTTTTCGCAAAGGGTAAACTTCCTTTTACAGTATTACGTGACGGTAGTTTTATTACTGATCAGTATGTGTATACAGGATCTCAATGCTATGATAAAACAACAGGTGAAGTTATTGAATCAAATCCTTGTGGACCATACATGGATAAAGCAAAGAGAGAATTAGAGTATTCTGACCGAATTGTCTATGGAGACCTACTTCGCTTTTATGATGGAAATAATTATCGTGGTGAACAACAATTTGAATAATATGAAAAAGTCCTGAGAAATCAGGACTTTTTTTGTGTGAAGAATATGGTTTATTTATAGGACGAATCTAATAATCTCAATAAATGATGTATGAAGATAAGACATGCATAAGGGAGTAGAGAAAATATTTATGAATAATTAAGGAGGAATTAACAGTGATCTAATCAACAGAGTCTTTTAGTAAATATGAAATTTTCTTGAGAACATGTTGAAGAATTCAGACATTCTTTAATTGGGTATTTTATTACAAACAATTGGTATAAGCAATAGATTCCTCCTATTAATATTTCATTATTTCCTAACATACATTAAGACAGTATAGTTATAGGAGGGGGCATATGGAGGTAACGGTTCGACCTAGAGACACTCTTTGGTACTATAGTCAATTATTTGAGATCCCTTTCCAATTAGTTATAGATTCAAATAAAATCGCTTATTTAAGAGGACTACAGATTGGTGATAAAGTGAATATTCCTGGCTTTACCAAAGTAGCTTACAGAGTAAGGAAGGGTGATAGTTTTTGGAAACTTGCTAGTCAAAGAAATTTCTCTGTGGATGCACTTTTACTTCTGAATCCCCATTATCCTCCTTTAAATATACAAATTGGGAATGTCATTAGTGTTCCTGAACGAAAGCTAAAAAGAGTAGTTTTCGGAAAACAGGAGTATTCTTATGAGAATTTAAAAGGAGAGCTCAATCAACTTAAATCAATTTATCCATTTATTCAACTCAGAACGATAGGTAAGTCGGTGCTTGAAAAAGAATTGTTTGAAATTCAGATTGGAAATGGTCCAAAAAGAGTCCATGTAAATAGTTCCTTCCATGCAAATGAATGGATTACAACACCAATAGTTATGCAGTTTGTGAATGATTATTTGTTAGCACTTACAAATAATAGTGATATAAGAGGCAACTATATGCTGCCTTTTTACCAAGAAGTCTCCATGTCCATTGTTCCTATGGTTAATCCTGATGGTGTTGATCTTGTACTAAAAGGGCTACCTAAATCAGAGCCTTATCGGAGTTCTGTTTTAGATATCAATAGGGGAAGTTCAGACTTTTCAAATTGGAAGGCGAATATTCGTGGGATAGATTTAAATAATCAATATCCTGCAAACTGGGAAATTGAAAAAGTGAGAAAATCACCAAAAGTACCTGCTCCAAGAGACTACCCTGGTGATGGACCATTAACAGAACCAGAAGCTATAGCAATGGCAAATCTTACAACGAGAAGAAATTTTTCAAGAGTACTAGCTTTTCATACACAAGGAGAAGAGTTTTATTGGGGGTATATGGGTCTTGAGCCTCCAGGCTCTGCAATATTGGCAAAAGAGTTTGAACGAGTTACTGGCTATAAAGGAATTCAAAATATCGATAGTCATGCAGGTTACAGGGATTGGTTTATATATAAGTGGAAGAGGCCAGGCTTTACAATAGAATTAGGAAGTGGCGTAAATCCTTTACCAATAGTACAATTTGATGAAATATATGAAAAAAGCTTAGGAATCTTCTTAGCAAATTTATATATGTAGTAGGTTTAATTGTATAGGGTACAACAGTCGCTGCAAAAGTGGCTGTTTTTTTATGTAATTTATTATAGTGTTTTAACTTAGTAAGAACGAATTTATTTGTGTTAATATGATACTAGAGTTGGAATCGAGGTGACTAGGTTTGATGAGAATTGCATGTTTGTACATATTTATTCTTCTGTGTGTCTTTCTTTACGGTTGTTCTTCATTTGAGGCGGAAGGTAATTTAGATGCTAAGACTAAGGAGACATTTAGTAGCCCTAAGGGGAAACCTACAGGGGCATTCTTCGGTGATTTACCTATTATTCCAATTGCGTTGGATGAAAGAGGGTTTAATTCAGTAGTAGATTGGTATGATAACACAACAGTTCTATATGTTATTGATGATGGAGTTGGATCAAAAATCTACAAATATCACTTGTATACAGGGGTGACAGAATTTTTTTACGAGACAACAGGTCTAATAATCACACTCAAATCTAGTCAAAATCGACACTATTTTGCTGTGCATGCATCTGACTCTAGTTACGAAGCAAAAATTATTATTTTAGATAGGAATGGAAAGGAAATGATGGATTCCAAACTTGATTCAGTAGAAGTCCAGTATGAATGGAATCCATATGAGGAAGCAGAAATCTTTGTGACTAGTTTTCAAGAGGATTGGTCATTTCAGAACCATGTTATGAATGTAAACCGAAAAATTATAGAATTAAGTGAAGTAAATCAACCTTTCATCCAATGGATAGGATCGTCGAACGTAGCCTATTTAAAATGGGTGGACAATGAATCCATAAATGCTCCACTTTATCTTTTTGACAATAGGGACCTAAAAGAAGTTAAAGTCCTTGACAATGTGCTCGCTTACCATACATACAAGGGCATATTAGTGACGATTTCTGGTTATGAAACAGAATCTTTATATCAATTTTTTAATACAGAGCCAATACAACTCAAGAGAAGTTTTAAGTTGCCATTAATCAATACATTTTCAGATAAATGGTGGGTTCCAAATTTTGATTACAATTCGGAATCAGACCGATTCATTTATTTCCACCCCAAGATAGAAGACGATGAAAGTGTGACTTTACAATTAGTCGTTTACTCAGCGATAAGTGGTTTAGAAGAAGTCATACTAGCTGATACGAAAAACCGACCCGTTAACTTATCACCTGATGGTTCACTATGTTTAGTTGGTTATCAATCAGAGGAAATAATAGATATCAAGAAGAAAGAAATAATAAAGTTAATTAAACAATTATGAGAGGTAGGATAAAGGAATGGCTATTATTGACGTAACGGTGATACCAATCGGAACGAATACAACAAGTGTAAGTAACTATGTTGCTGAAATTCAAGGGATTCTCCAAACATATCAAGAAAAGAACTTAATTTCTTTTCAGTTAACTCCAATGAGTACATTGATTGAGGGGGAATTGCCTATTTTGTTTGAAGTAGTCCAAGCGATTCATGAAGCTCCATTTAATCAAGGAATACAACGAGTTGCTACTAATGTTAGAATTGATGACCGTAGGGATAAAAAGGTAACGATGAAGGATAAACTAGCGAGTGTCAAAAGGCAAATAGAAAAGCCATCAACTTTAAGTTGATGGCTTTTGCATAATGCTTTAGTAACCTGAGTGAGGTTACTAAAGCTCTTACTAGTCGAGTTAGACAACTGTTTCAGTAAGAAAGAGGATTCTTTTTGGCTTAATGCGCTGTTGGATAACCATGATTGATAAGAGTCATGATAGTAAACCAACCAAAAATAAGTAGCGTACCTGCAGCAAAGACAAAGCCCATTATATTTTTTTCACGAAGAGATCGGATTGTGCCAACTACAGATAGTAAAGTAACTAATGCAAAAATAATAATTAAACCCATGAATAGTACCCCCTGACATTATTTTTCCTCAATGAGAGGTTATCTTCTATCTTTAATCACGATATGTTAGTAATGATATCCCTTTACATATGTAACCTTTATTTTATTAATTTTAATCTTTTTTTAACCATTTGTCGAGTTCAAAAAAACGAATTGTGATATGGTAGGCATTGGCTATATTTTCGATGAGTTCTTGATCGTGTAGTGCTACATAGTATTTTTCCTGATCTTTTGCAATTAAATGTTCATCAAATTGTAACAAAGCCATCTCCTTATCTTTTGGTGTACCCTCTATAATTGAAAAATTTAGTATCAAGTTCTCTATTAGATAGAAGCCTAGTTCAGCTCGAAAGCCATAATCATCAAAGTCATTATAAAGAGTAGGTTTTTTCAGGAAGTAAAGTATGTGCATAGCTTCAATAATTTCGAATTCTTTAATCTCATCTTGGATGTAGTTTGCCTCATCTACGGATGTAAATATGTAAATGGATCCTAACTTTTCTTTGTAAGAGGGAACAAGAGATAGAAAGGGCTCAATAATTTCATGAAAATTCGAATCTTTTAATTCAATGCCTATAGCTTTAGCCATCATTCATTATCCTTTCGAAGTACATTTAATTTTTGAATGAGTTCATTTTAGTGTAAAATAACAGTAGAAGATTGTAAATGGAGGGAATCGTATGAAGTGGAGAAGAATGTCTTTAGGGCCTGTTCAAACCAATGCTTATTTCCTATGGAATGAACAAAAGGACTGCTTAATTATCGACCCAGGTAGCGAAGCTGATAAAATTTTTGGCTTCGTCAAAGAAAATAAATTAATGCCGATAGCGATTTTGTTAACGCATGCTCATTATGACCATATAGGGGCAGTGGACGATGTCCGTAATATGTGGAATATTCCTGTCTACATACATAAAAAAGAGCAATCCTGGCTAGTAGATCCTTCGTTAAATCTCTCGGATAAAGTACCTTATATGGAACCGATTAGACTAAAAGAAGCTGACGAAATAATTTCAAGTGAAGGTTTGTTGGAGATTGGACCGTTCAAACTTGAAATTTTTGAAACACCGGGACACTCACCGGGGAGCGTATCATACTATAGTGCTGAAGAACAACTCGTGTTTTCTGGTGATGCTCTATTTGAGAGTAGTAT
This sequence comes from Bacillus sp. (in: firmicutes), assembly GCA_041611945.1. GTDB lineage: Bacteria > Bacillota > Bacilli > Bacillales > SA4 > Bacillus_BS. Next base: position 19,286 of record JBFILZ010000010.1, on the reverse strand, counting down.
TGGAAGAACAGATCTCCCGTTTGGAAATACAGATACACTAATGAAGAGTATTCACCAAAAACTTCTTACTCTGCCTGAAGAAACACTGGTATTGTCAGGTCATGGTGGTGAGACAACAATTGGACAAGAAATGGATACCAATCCGTTTTTAAATGGATTTTAAGTGGTGGAATAATGATTGAGCGTATTGTAGATGCCATTAAAAATAATCACAACCACTCCATTTCCTACTCAAGATTTATGGAAATGGCTTTATACGATGAATACGATGGATATTATATGAATAAAGAACAGAAAATCGGAAAGGGCGGAGACTTTTATACAAGTAGTTCAGTCTCTTCTATCTTTGCAGAAATTATTGCTGCCCAGCTGATAAAACAAATAGAGGAACTATCTCTCCCACCGATCATAATAGAGATGGGCGGGGGGAATGGATCTTTTGCTAAGACTTTTTTAGAAGTATGGAGAAAGCAATCGCCAGAAACCTATTTTGAAGGAACTTATTATATCATTGAAGGTAGCCCGTTTCATCAATCACTAATTGATAAAGCAGTAGCTGATCATAAGAATGTCAAAATTGTGAATGGAATAGACGATATAAAAAGGCATTTCCCTAAATTTAAGGGTATTATTTTTTCCAATGAATTTTTCGATGCGTTTCCTGTGGAGATTATCCAAAAGGTCAATGACAGATTAATGGAGGTAAGGTTAACTGAATCGAATGGTACCGAACTTCATGAAAAGTTGTTCCCGTTAACAAATAAAGAGATTATTAATTTTATTCATGAATTTCAGGTAGTAGTAAATGAAGGCCAAAGATATGAAATCCCTCTTTCAATGTGCTCTTTTATCAAAATGATAGGTGAATGGATGGAAGAAGGGGTTGTGTATACGATTGATTATGGGTACACGGATAAAGAGTGGAGTTTGCCTTATCACAAGGAAGGGAGTTTGCGTGGTTATTATAAACACCAGCTTATTCAGAACCCATTGATGCATATAGGCAAGATGGATTTAACCACGCATATTCATTTTGATAAATTAATAAAAGCTGCGGCTACTGTTGGACTAAATTATCAGGGCTTGTATCGTCAGGATGAATACCTAATGAAAGTAGGCATTTTGGATTATCTACAGGAGCATATTGATACAGACCCTTTTTCAGAGAAAAGTAAAAGAAATAGGGCGATTAGATCTCTCCTTATGCAAGGTGGAATCAGTAGTTCCTTCCATGTAGTTGTTCAATCCAAAACGTCCAAATAGAAAAATGACATAATAAAAAGCGATGAGGAGTAAAATCCCATCGCTTTTTATTATGTATTAATGACCGCCTGTTCCTGGGACCATCATAAAAGTTGTCCAGTACGTAAATCCAATAAAGAATACGGCTAAGTAAGCACCGAAAATATAAATATACATACGTTCTGAAAGGTTTAAGTAGCCTAATAATACAAAGAATACTGTCTGTGCTAAGAATAACAATGAGGTATTATACATATCGCCTAGAAAAAACATGACTGTAAAAATACCAGTCCAAAATCCCATTACACGGTACATACGATCCATATGTATCCCTCCTTTATGCCTTAATCCATCACTTATTTATTATAATGGACGATTCCCCTGATGTAAATATATGAAGCAAGTATGTTTGTGACTTATTTTTGAACTACTAATAAATATTAACGATTTTCACATCATTTTTTAATCGTACTACAAAAGCTTCAATAAGGTACATTCAATTGGTGCTAAACAAACCATTAGTTCAAATTCTGTACTTAATGAATTTAAATCATAAATAAAACGAGATGATAATTTATTTGTGATTATTTTAACCAAGTATCTAATTTTTTATTTGACGATGATAAACGCACTTGCAGTTTTCATTTCAGGATACTCAATTTCCGCGAGATCGGATGAGCCTCTTCTTGTATATTCTTGATAAACTCTTAACAATAAAACTAATTTGTATTTCTCCTTCTCCAATTTAACTAATCTTTATTAAAAGTAATATAATCTTTGTTACTGCAGATTGAATATTACAAGTTTAATAATTGCAATAATTCCAGAAGCTATTAATATATCTATGATTATAAATCTAATTTTTTTATTGTACTCTTTATCAAGGTAATACCTAATTACGTAAAAAACAGTTATTCCAAGAATAATATCTAAATAGGTCATTGTTAACACCATCTTATCCTAATATTTTTTAATTAGCCCATGACGTAGACCAAATCGCATTTGGTAATTTCCCATGACAACCAAACTTAGTTAAACAGTAAGGATAATGAATACTAAGCAGTAATATACGCTCCTTATAACAAAAGCCTGTTTTTCTGTTGGAAATAATCGAAATTTGTACGCTTTGTTTTGTTTAGTCATATCAATTCACCTCACTTTATCCTTTGATTTTCAATGTATTTTTTCACCACTTCAATAGGTGAAAACCCCCGTAGTAAAGTGTAAATAACATTTATTCGTTGCGTCACTCATTCTGTTTTCTTGTCACCAACAAAATACTCTCAATATGGACCGATTGTTAAACACAAGTTAAACAAAGCTCTTTAACAAACCTTCACGTTAGTTTAACAAGAAATATGTTTACATCGCTAATTTAGTTAACCTAATTGTATCATACGTTTCCGAATTTGGTATTAAATCCCTTTTAATGATTAAGTCTTTTATAATACCGTCATTTCTTTGGTGATGAATGGCTTCTAGTACCTGAAACCATGTAAGATAATGGTTTAGATACTTAGTTGCAACACCCTTAAACCGTTGCATCCATCCTTTTAGTCTACTGTGATAGCTGTTGACGTTCGGGATGTGATAAATCTCTCTAGTACGGATTTTACCATCTGATTTGAATTAATAAATAACCATGCCCTTTTCTGCAGCATAGGTTTTAAAGGCACGAATCGGTACATAAGACGTTTTTGATAGAAAGTTTATGACCGATAGCTTTATTTAATGGCTACCCTTAACATAAGGGGATCTTCGTTCCAGAACACTCGCTTTCCGTGGGGCGGGCGTTGAGCCCCTCGGCGATAGCGCCTTCAGGTCTCACTGCCCGTTCCGCGGAAAGCGAGCAACCTGTAGCTGAAATCAACAACAAAGTTTAACAGACCCTTTTTTTTAAAAAATAAAAAACAAGAAGGAGAATAGCGATTTATGTCGAATAGTAAACTTTAACCAAATAGAAAGAAGGTGTAAAATTTGAGCATGGTCGAACATCATGCTGAACGCATGATCCATGATGCATTTATGGAAGGTGTAACAGATATTCACTTTATCCCTCGTAAAGAAGATTGCCTGATTAAGTTTCGCCACGGTACAGACCTCGTTGAGAAAGAATCCATTTCAAAAATTCACGCATCCAAATTAATCTCTCATTTTAAGTTCCTTGCCTCGATGGATATTGGGGAAAGAAGAAGACCTCAAACAGGTTCATTAATGTTATCTATCAATAAAAAGCTTATTAATCTTCGTCTTTCAACCTTGCCCACTCCAAATGAAGAATCCTTGGTTATTCGCTTGCTTCCACAAGACAATGCTTTTCCAATCTCGGAACTTTCCTTATTTCCCAACACTACAAAAACCTTATTATCTTTTATGATGCATTCTCATGGACTAATTATTTTCACTGGCCCCACTGGATCGGGTAAAACAACTACTCTTTATTCCCTTTTGCAAGCTGCCACAAAAGAAATCAATCGTAATGTAATTACTCTAGAGGACCCCATTGAAAAACACTCTGATCAAATGTTACAAGTACAAGTGAATGAGAAAGCGGGCATTACATACTCATCAGGGCTAAAAGCCATTCTCCGTCATGACCCAGATATTATTATGGTTGGTGAGATAAGAGACGAAGAGACTGCGAAGATAGCTATACGGGCTGCGCTAACTGGCCATCTTGTATTAAGTACTATGCATACAAAAGATGCAAAGGGAGCTATCTATCGTTTACTTGAGTTTAATGTGTCTATGCAGGAAATTGAACAGACTCTTATAGCAATAGCCGCGCAGCGTCTATTGGAGATCAAATGTCCGTTTTGTGGTGATTTATGTTCTCCTTTATGTAGAAAAGTCAGGAGAAGTAAAAGAGTAAGTGTTTACGAGCTACTTTACGGGCAAGTACTTTCAAGTGTTCTTAAGGAAGCAAAAGGTAAGACAACGGATTTTACGTATCCAACACTTCCGTATTTAATCAATAAAGGAATTGCTTTAGGCTATCTACCTAAAGAAAGTCTGGAAGGGTGGAAACTTGAGAACAAAACGTAGTAGGTGGAGCCGTCAAGAACAGGTCAAATTTCTGAAACGATTAAGCATTTTATTAGACAGAGGTTATCCTTTGTTAGAGGCACTAACTTTCTTAATGCTTCACTTACCAAATGAAAAGAAAAACCTTCTGGAAGTCCAAGTCGTCAAAATGAAGGAAGGGGGGTCTTTTCACGATGCATTAGTACAACTAAATTTCCATCGGGATGTATTGGGCTATTTATTTTTCGCTGAACAACATGGCGACTTGAGTTTTGCTTTAAGAGAAGCTAGTTTACTTATTGAATCAAAACAAGCCTATATGACCCGGTTTATTAAATTAATTCAATATCCCCTTTTCTTGATAGGCATTACATTCGGCCTTGTATTATTAATCAATTCCTTTCTGTTACCTGAATTTTCGAGTGTATTTGAATCCATGGATGTAGATAGTAACTTTTTAGTGAAAACAATGCTTATTTTCTCCACATGGTTTCCCCGTTTTTTCTTCACTTCCTATTTATTATCCTTTGTTGTTTTCGTTCTTCTCTTCTTAAAATTCAAACGAATTCATATTAAGAATCAGATTGATTGGCTGAGTAGACTACCCGTTTATGGACACATTACAATCAAATTTTATTCACAGTATTTTGCCATGCAACTAAGTCAGCTTTTAAGAGGGGGATTGTCTGTATATGAGGCACTTACTGTATTTGAAAATCAAGAACATATTCTCTTATTACAGGTCGAAGCAACTCAAATGAAAAAGGAGCTTAGAAGCGGGGAATCTCTCTCAAGTATCATTAAAGCAAGACATTATTTTGAACCAGAATTATCAAAGACCATCGCCTTTGGTTCAGCCAACGGTGAACTTTCTAGAGAACTCTATTTTTACAGTAAACTATCTTCAGAAGCATTAGAGGAACATATCAATCGAAGACTTTCCATTATACAACCAACAGTTTTTATAACAATTGGGGTGATAATAATGGCTATTTATCTCGCGATTATGCAACCGATCTTTCAGATGTTAAATGAAATTTAAGGAGTGGTTTATTTGGAGAATGAAAAAGGTTTTACATTAATTGAAATGATGATTGTTTTGCTTGTCATCTCTATCTTAGTGATTATCACAATTCCAAACATATCCAAGCACCAAGTATTGATTCGTAATAAAGGTTGTGATGCCTATATCAATATGGTTACAGCTCAAATGGAAGCATATAAAATGGAACTTGAAACCATTGTAGCACCTACAATAGATGATCTACTAACAGGCGGATATATCCCAAATAGAGAATGTCCAAACGGAGAAGAACTTACAATCAGTGTAAGTGGGGAGGTTTCAATTGTTTCAACACCACAATAAAGAAAATGGATTCACATTATTAGAAATGTTAATTGTTCTAGTTTTTGTAATGATGATTGTGACAATTTCTTATTTCCAGCTGCGTTCTGTCTTTGATGAACGTATTATGAAGCAGTTTTTAGATGAGTTTCAAGAGGATATCTGGTTAGCACAAAAATATGCAATTAGTCATTCACATAATGTAGAGGTGTCCTTTTATGAAAAGGAGAGTTTCTATGACTTGCGGGAAAGCGGTTTTCGTAAGTTGATCGTGAAACGAACTTTTCACTCTAGTATAAGAATCCGTCCCCTTTCAATCACAAATCCAATCAAGTTTCTTGCAAATGGAAATATTAATCGCCCTGGTACACTTTATGTTGAATATAATCAAAAAACATTCAAAGTGGTGTTTCAGTTGGGAAGGGGGCGTTTCAATATTGAGGAAATCTCAAGGAATTAGTCTTCTTGAAACACTAGTGTCTCTAAGTATCTTATTCTTTATTATTTCCCTTGTATTACCACAACTTTATTTATTATCGATTGAACGAGAGAATCTGAAACTAGAAAACTTTGCAATGAAAACATTAAATGAACAACTGTTTGAGCACTCAATTGAAAAAAATGCTGGGTCAAATGAAGTGAGTATGTTATTAGGAATACCATTTAATATTGAAGTTATAAACACCAAAAATGAATTGGATCAACAAATTTACGAAGGATGTATAAGATGGGAAAATCTAAAGAAAAGAGAACGTATAAAATGTGGAAGTGTATATTAAGGGTTAAAAGCGATAAAGGATTTACAATTCTTGAAATGCTAGTAGTATTGTTAATCGTTATGACGCTTACTTCGTTATTTCCTATCTTATTTTCTATATTATCTCAGTGGACCAACGAACAAAGTAGACTCCACCCGTTTGAATGGGAAGTAGCAATGAGTCAGCTATTGATGGAGGTAAGAGAAGGGAAGGAAATTAGAATTCGAGATGGTAATTTAGAGTTGACCAATTACGATAACAAGGTCATTTCATATGAAAAATATTCGAATATGCTACGTAGGAGAGTAAATGGTAAAGGACACGAGGTCATATTACAGCAAATTCAATCCGCACAATTTAGTTTATTTCAAGGTGGAGTCCGCCTTCTTGTTACTGATCAAGAGGGTGCTGAATATACATCATATCTTTACAGATGGAACGATGTGGTAGTAAGTGAATAATCAAAAAGGTTATATCCTTCCTTTCGTCTTAATGATAAGTTCTCTTTTGTTTTTTATTCTATCGCATCAAGTGTCTATATATGTAATTGAATTGAAGTTTTATCAAGAGCAGAAAGAAATTTATGACATCGAAAGAATGCTTCAAAAAACAGTAAAAGATATTCACTCTCTTGTGCAAGAAGGTACTCTACAGAGCAAGGAAATTCACTATCAGGAGGGTAAAACTACCCTTCAAATAACCCCAAGTTCATCCACACAAAAGATGATCACCTTTAAAATTGAAACAATAGGTAGAAGGAAATCTTCTGTAATTTTACACTATGACACTAAAAACCAACAAATTACCCGTTGGATTGAGGGAAGATAAGTAGCTAGAGTATCCAATCTATTTAGTAGTGTTATGAATAACTATAATAAGCGCTTTTATTAAGATGATGCCATCAAGTCCTTAGTAAGATGCTAGTTGGGCAATGTTTATTATGAAAATGTTTAGTAAAAGTGATTATCTATGTAAATAGGGTAGACCCACAAAACTAACGCATGTAACTAGCTGAAACTAAATATGGATTTCATCTTGCTGATTTTATTTGAATTAGGGACATATAAAGTGGGGAGAAGCGGGTAGCGAAGAGTTCGAGTTTTTGATACGATGATTATACGGTAGGTGATGAAATGAAAGCAATTTTCTTAACTGGATTTATGGGATCTGGGAAAACAACAGTAGGAAGAATGCTATCTTCCTATTTACATATTCCTGTCATAGACACAGATGAAATGATAGTAGCGAGAACAGGTTTATCAATAAAGTCTATTTTTAACTTACAAGGTGAACCATATTTTAGGGAATTAGAAAAGAATACCCTTTGTGGTGTACCTACAAAAGATATTATTGTGACAACTGGTGGTGGCATTGTCATTGATAAAGAAAATAGAGACTGGATGAAGCAAAATGGATTGATCATATATCTCCATTGTGAATTTAATGAGATCTGGCAAAGGTTATATGAAGATGTATCTCGTCCTTTACTAGTAAATCAAGATAAAACACAAATTGAGAGCATTTACAATTCGAGACAAAGCGCGTATCAAGAGTATCATTACATGGTCGATACAACAAATATCACATTAGATGAAATCACTAGGCAGATAGGGAAATGGATTAAAGGAGCGAATAATTGACCATACTATAATAAGTAAAAAAATAGGTGGTACAGTATGTCCTTCAATGATTTGGTTAAGTATGTAACTCAGCAATTTGTGACTTATTTAGATAAACCTAAGGATCAGAAGATTCAACAAAAAAATGAACGTAAATCAAGCCAACCCCCTTTGTCGAAATGGTTTGGAATCATTCCCCTTGGATTTATGTTAATTATGAGGAAGAAGAAGAAATAGGGAGTGCTCATTTTTTGAGCCTCCCTTAATTTGTTGCTGTAGATGGTTGTGTTAGATAAAACACCCCGCCATTAATGATGGAAACCCTCACTTTAGGTTCGAATTGTTCTTTTAATGCTTGCTTCTCAACTTCATAAGATTCTGGTTTTTCTTCAATGTCCTGATAAAAGTGATCTAGTAATGACAAATCCTGATTCCATCTTTTTCTCGCTTCTTCAGCCCAAGAGTGATCATCATTTTCAACTACTGAGATAACGGTTTGCTTGATCCTAGCGACTGCACTTTTGGGTTTTATGATAGGTGATAATGTAAAGCAAAAATCAGGTATCTTTGGAGTTAATGATAAACTTTCGAGTTTTTCCTGAAAATGATCAATAATTATTCCGTTGATTAAATTTAAGCCAACTGATAATACGACATCTCTAGTGTGATCACATTGATAAGATATTTTAAGATTCATACCTAACCAAGGATGAAGGGGAGCATTTCCAGTCTCGAGTGATTTTTTAACATTTTCATATAATCTCATATACCCCGCAAGTTTGTTGGTGGATTGGAAAATTTGGTGAAGTCTTGGCGATCCAAAGTGTATAAGCTCACCTTTCAAATCACTAGAAATTTTAGATTGATCTGTAATTAAGGTTAATTTTGCTGGATTGGGGATTCCACCGGTCTTTTCTAAATAATGCCAATAAAAAGGGCGATTCATTAATTCCTTGTCGAGGTTTACATTTAACTGAATATCGAGATAGCCCGCTGCATTTTCTAAAATTTCACATTCATTGGCAATAAAGTATTTTGTAAGAAAATGATGGATTTCATGTTGCTGCATAATTTTCATCCTTTTCATAATCATTTTCAGCATAATCAATATAGGAAGCTAAATTCTCCATCTTAACTCGGATTTCTCCGTCAGTTTTGGAGTGAGTTAATATATCAGATATATGTTCTTCAATATTACTAAGGTCTATCCTCGTCAAAATTTCGTCTAGTTCACCAATAACTCGTTCAAATAGATTAATTTTTTCGTATAAAAGTTTGAGGATATGCTCTTCAACCGTATTTTTGATGGCGAAATTATAAATATGAACATCATGTTCCTGTCCAAGACGATGAATACGTCCAATTCTTTGTTCTAGTCTCATTGGATTCCAAGGTAAATCATAGTTGATAATATGCTGACAAAATTGTAGATTAATTCCTTCACCACCTGCTTCGGTTGCAATTAACACCTGTGCTTTGTTTTTAAATAACTCTTTCATCCAATCCTTTTTCCCCCGTTTAAAACCACCTCTAAAAGGTACAGAAGAAATCCCATTTTGCTGTAGAAACCATTGAAGATATAGCTGAGTTGCTCGATATTCAGTAAACACTATAACTTTCCCATTTATTTCTTTGACAAGTTCAACTACTTTTTCCGCTTTGGCATTTGTTTTCACGACTTCAATTTTCTTGACTAGCTCTTGAACTAAAGTTTCAATTGATGTATTATTTTCATTTCTATTTAGCATGTTTTTTAGTGTGTAGTAAACGGCCTCACGACTACTACATGCTTCTCTTTGAAGTGTGATTAAGGAGAATTTACTTCCAATATTCCCTTTGTCTTTATATTGTTGAATCGAATCATATAAATCTCTTTCCTCTTTAGAGAATTCAATTGGAACAGCTTTAACATGTCTTTTGGGCCAATCAATTCCAGTATCACCGCGCCTATTACGAATCATGACCTTATTTACTAGTTCTTTTAATCGATCGTCATTAATTAACGACCTTTCCTTTCCATTAAAAGATGCTTCAAAGGTAGAAAGGCTACCAAGGTGACCTGGCTTAAGCAAAGAAACTAAATTAAAAATTTCATCAACTCTATTTTGGATAGGCGTGGCCGTAAGTAACAAGCAAAACTTCTTCTTTAAGAGTTGAACAAATTCATAGTTTTTTGTTTTACTGTTCTTCAACTTATGGGCTTCGTCGATAATAATAATGTCATAATTTTGTTGGAATATTATTTCTCGATGTGGGGCTCGCTTAGCCGTATCCATAGAGGATACCACTACGTCACACTGTTCCCAGACATAGCTTTTCTTTTGTCCGATTGCTGGAATGAAAAATTTTTGATTGAGCTCACTAACCCACTGTGATACTAGGGAGGCGGGGACCAAAATCAAGACCTTTTTTACCAATCCACGTATCATGTATTCTTTTAAAATCAGACCTGCTTCAATTGTTTTCCCTAGGCCAACCTCATCAGCTAATATAGCTTTTCCGTTCATTTTTTCTACTACATTTCTAGCAACTTCTAATTGATGTGGTAAAGGCTTTAGATGTGGCAAATGCTTGGGAGCTTGAAGACCCTCAAATTCAGGAATGGCAAGATGTCTCTCCACTTCGTAGGCTAGTTTATAAAGGTCCCAATGTGCCCAAGGACCATCGTCTTCAAACCGTTTGTAAAATTCAATTTCCCATGCCTCATCAAACAAGACGTCGACCCGCTGCATCTAACCCATTCCTTTCATTCTGTGTATAAGTTTTGTAATAAAGGACAAAAAAATGCAAATAAGATGGAAGTGCTCGAAGTAACAGTTCAATGAATATAAGGTTCATGTGGAACTTCACTTTTTAGCAAAACAACAAATGTAAGATAGCTATTTTTCTCGGAATCTTTGAACTTATTTTTCAAAAAACCTGTTATACATGGTTGTTGATTTAGTTGAGACTGGAGGAATAGTTCTTTTAACCTAGCTTAAAAAACCTTCCTCCACATCAAATTTGGACTATACAGAACGCTAATCTCGCAGGAGTCTCACACCCTTTGCGTTTATCACTTGCGTTTAGAAATCAACATGGAGCTTTAACGAACCCTTCAAAAAGAAAATAGTTAGTGAAACTCTAGAAGTGTATTGCCCTACTACATATTTTAATGGTAGGATTATGTTAGTTTTTAAGAAAGTTAATATTCAGTATTTGAGTAGTATAGCCATAAACCAACAAAATTATATATAGCGAATGAGATCAAGAGGAGAGACTACTAAAAGTGAGGTAGCGCCGAAGGAGCAAACGTTTATCGTGAATCTCTCAGGCAAAAAGACTCTTGTTTGACGCTACTCTGGAGAGCGTTCTATAGAATTAGCCTTAAAGCTTATTTATGAACCACCAACGAGGAAATGCAAATCATGCAAAACTTTCAGGTGCAAAGGACAGAGATTATCCCTAGTTTAGAGGGGTATCTCTGTCCTTTTTGTTTTGTCTCTGAAAGTATCTCTTGTATTCACCAGGTAATTTTTAATTTTTGGCTAGAAACAAATCATTTCTTACATAAGAAAAATAAGGGAGGCAAACCATGACTCAGCTTAAGCGAACACCATTATTTAATGATTACCTTGATTATGGAGCTAAAACTATTGACTTTGGCGGATGGGACTTACCGGTTCAGTTCTCAAGTATTAAAGAGGAGCACGAAGCAGTAAGACACCAAGCTGGACTTTTTGATGTATCGCATATGGGAGAAATTGAAGTAAAGGGTTCAGGTAGTCTGGATTATTTACAGAGAATGATGACCAATGATGTTTCTAAGCTAGTCGATGGTAAAGCTCAATACACGGCAATGTGCTATGAAGATGGTGGTACTGTAGATGATCTTCTTGTTTATAAGAGAGCTGATCATGATTATTTATTAGTTGTTAATGCCTCTAATATTGAAAAGGATTTCACATGGCTTACATCACATGTGTTCGGTGCAGTAGAGCTTACTAATGTTTCAGATGATACGGCACAGCTCGCTCTACAAGGTCCTCTGGCGGAAAAGGTGTTGCAAAAGCTAACAACTACTCCATTAAATGAAATTGGATTTTTTAACTTTAAAGAAGATGTGGAGATTGGTGGTATTGAGGCTCTTGTTTCCCGGACTGGATATACAGGAGAAGATGGATTTGAAATATACTGTCATAAAGATGATGCGAGCACACTTTGGAAACTTATTCTAGAACATGGTAAAGAACAAGGTGTTCTTCCCTGTGGACTAGGTGCACGTGATACTCTTCGTTTTGAGGCGAACTTGGCACTATATGGACAAGAACTTTCTAAGGATATTTCGCCGCTAGAAGCAGGTATAGGATTTGCGGTTAAGCTTCAAAAGGAATCTGACTTTATTGGGAAGAATGCGCTACTAAAACAAAAAGAAAATGGTCTTCCGAGGAAGCTTGTAGGTCTTGAGATGATGGATAAAGGGATTCCTCGCCACGGATATGAAGTCTTTTCAGGCGACCAACAAATCGGTTTTGTTACAACAGGTACACAGTCACCTACATTAAAGAAGAATATAGGAGTTGCTTTACTTGAGCTCTCATATACAGAATTAGGTCAAGAGGTTGAGGTTCAAATTCGAGCAAAACGATTAAAAGCAAAAGTAGTACCAACGCCATTTTATAAGCGTCCAAAAAAGTAAAAGGAAGGGGTTGCCAATATGAAGCATCGTTACTTACCGATGACTGAGCAAGACAAGCAAGAAATGCTACAAACAATTGGTGTTGACTCTATTGATGAATTATTCAATGACATTCCAGAAAGTGTGCGTTTCAAGGGTGAATATAAAATTAAACAAGCAAAATCAGAAACAGCCTTAATGAAGGAACTTTCAGAATTAGCGGGTAAAAGTAAGAATATTAAAGAAAATGCCTCATTTATAGGTGCAGGTGTTTATGATCATTACATTCCAGTGATCGTGGATCATGTCATATCACGTTCTGAGTTTTATACAGCTTATACGCCATATCAACCGGAAATTTCCCAGGGAGAGCTTCAAGCGATTTTTGAATTCCAAACGATGATTTGTGAATTAACAGGCATGGATGTTGCAAACTCCTCTATGTACGATGGAGGAACTGCCCTAGCGGAGGCAGCCACACTTAGTGCGGGACAAACGAAAAATAAAAAGATTTTAGTTTCAGGGGCTGTACATCCTGAATCAAGGGCCGTTCTACAAACGTATGCAACTGGTCAACGATTAGAAGTTATTGAAATTCAGACGATTAATGGTGTTACGGACCTTGACGCATTAAAAGAAGAAATGGATGAAGACGTTGCTGCTGTTGTCGTTCAGTATCCTAATTTCTTTGGGCAAATTGAACCATTAAAAGAAATTGAAGAAATTTCCCATCAATATAAGGGGATGTTTATCGTTTCAAGCAATCCTTTGTCTTTAGGAGTGTTGACACCACCTGGGAAATTAGGGGCAGATATTGTTGTTGGGGATGCGCAACCATTTGGAATTGCCACACAATTTGGTGGTCCTCATTGTGGGTATTTTGCTGTAACTTCAAAGTTAATGCGTAAAGTACCAGGTCGTTTAGTTGGTCAAACCACTGATGATCAAGGTAGAAGAGGATTTGTATTAACTCTACAAGCACGTGAGCAGCATATTAGACGTGATAAGGCGACCTCAAATATATGTTCAAATCAAGCCTTAAATGCATTAGCAGCATCTGTTGCAATGACAGCTCTAGGGAAAAAAGGCATGAAGGAAATTGCTATTCAAAATATCCAAAAAGCACAATATGCAAAGCGAGTTTTTGAACAAGCAGGATATGAAATTCCTTATACAGGGCCTTTCTTTAATGAATTTGTTGTAAAGTTGCCACAAGCAGTAAAAAGTGTAAACTTACAGCTTGCTGAAAAGGGCTTTATTGGTGGATATGATTTAAGTAGAGATAATGAGCAATTAGCAAATCATATGCTTGTTGCAGTAACTGAATTACGTACAAAGGAAGAAATCGATCGATTTGTTAAGGAATTGGGGGATTGTCATGCATAACGAAAACCAATCACTTATTTTTGAAATAAGCAAGCCTGGTCGAATAGGTTATAGCTTACCTGCTTTAGATATTGAAGAAATTAATATTGAAGATGTTATCCCAACTGACTATATTCGTATAGAAGAAGCAGAGTTACCCGAAGTTTCAGAACTTGATATAATGCGTCATTATACAGCTTTGTCTAATAGAAATCATGGTGTAGATTCCGGTTTTTACCCGTTGGGTTCATGCACAATGAAATACAACCCAAAGATTAATGAAAACGTAGCAAGATTTGCTGGATTCTCTCATGTGCATCCATTGCAAGAAGAAGAGACAGCACAAGGAGCTATGGAATTATTATTTGATTTGCAAGAACATTTAAAAGAAATCACAGGTATGGATGAAGTAACACTCCAACCTGCTGCTGGCGCACATGGAGAATGGACTGGATTAATGATGATTCGTGCCTTTCATGAAGCAAACGGAGACTTTAACAGAACAAAGGTTATTGTTCCAGACTCAGCTCATGGAACAAATCCTGCTTCAGCAACTGTTGCTGGACTTGAGACAATTACAGTTAAATCAAACGAAAATGGTCTTGTTGATTTAGAAGATCTAAAACGTGTGGTTAATTCAGATGTAGCTGCACTTATGCTTACAAACCCAAATACTCTAGGTTTATTTGAAGAGCATATACTAGAAATGGCTGAAATTATCCATAATGCTGGTGGTAAACTTTATTACGATGGAGCGAATCTAAATGCTGTATTAAGTAAAGCAAGACCAGGTGATATGGGGTTTGATGTTGTCCACTTAAATCTTCACAAAACCTTTACTGGTCCTCATGGTGGTGGAGGTCCAGGGTCGGGTCCTGTTGGAGTGAAAAAAGATCTTATTCCATATTTACCAAAACCGGTTCTTGTTCAGACAAATGAAGGGTATCGCTTTGATTACAATCGCCCTCAATCCATTGGTCGTGTAAAACCGTATTACGGAAATTTTGGGATTAATGTACGTGCATACACGTATATTCGATCAATGGGTCCAGATGGATTAAAGGCTGTAACTGAATATGCAGTATTAAACGCAAATTATATGATGCGTCGTCTAGAACCCTATTATGATCTTCCTTACAAACAACATTGTAAGCATGAATTTGTATTATCTGGTAAGAGACAGAAGAAACTAGGCGTTCGTACACTTGACATTGCGAAGCGACTTCTCGATTTTGGTTATCACCCACCAACAATCTACTTCCCGTTAAACGTGGAAGAGGCCATCATGATTGAGCCAACTGAAACTGAATCAAAAGAAACGTTAGATGAATTTATTAACAAGATGATTCAAATTGCCAAAGAAGCAGAAGAAAATCCTGAAATTGTACAAGAAGCTCCACATTTTACAGTGGTTGGGCGTCTTGATGAAACTACAGCAGCAAGAAAACCAATTCTGCGATTTGAAAAGCAATAAGAATCTAAAAGCTAGATTTGTTAATCAGTGTGGGGTGTATTGTAGATCTAAATGTACAACACAGCCAATAATCGCTTATTGAATCAGATATGGTCACATTAGTATTACACCCCAAAGTTTAGAGTGAAATCTGACTTTTGGGGTGTTTTTTTATGGTGATTTTTTGTGAACAATTTAAGCTAAAAAAGCAAAAAAATATCAAGAAGGACAGTTAGGATATAATACTTTGGCTAAGAAGTTTCGGGGAGGGAGAAGTATCTGAGATCTGCGGAACGAAAAGATTACTAAGGAAGAAGTGTGAAGAAACTTATTAAGGTATTTCACCCTTGGAGAACATTTTTTTGAGTACTTTAACGAAAAAACAAATTGTATTTATTTGTTTATTAACAAAGAGGATGGTAAATAAGATCATTTATTAGAATCATATACGTATAAAACATACTAGGCAGGTATGAATCCGGTTCAATACCGTACCCATACCTGCCTAGTAGCTGTTCAATATCAAAATCTAACTTTCTGGTGTCACATTATTTCAACTTTGAGATGTGGTTTCATTTATCTCTTGATTACTATTATTTATAACGGGTAAATGAATCGTGAAGGAAGTGAATTCTTCGTTAGAGGTGCAGGAAATAGTCCCTTCGTGCTTCTCAATTATTTGTTTGCATACGAATAAACCTATCCCTGTTCCAAGTTGTTTGTTTGTGACGAAAGGATCAAATATAGTTTTTATTAAATCTTGTGGAATTTCCGGTCCATTATTTCGTACAGTTAAGAGTATTTCATCTTTATATGTACAACCATTAATAATAATTATTCTATCCTTGTTAACAACTTTTAAGGCATCAATAGAATTCATTAATATATTTATGAGAACTTGTCTAAATTCATCACGGTAACCAAAACCTTGAATAGTGGGATCAATATCTATTTCTACCAAAACATTTGCGTCAGCAAAGACAGGATAAAGAAACTTGACTATTTCTGTTTTGAGCTCAACAAAAGAAAATGATTCCTTTACTTTTCCGATAACCTCCTTTTTGGAGACTAAGAGAAATTGTGATATTTGATGATTAAGTTGATCTAATTCATGTGAAATAACATCTAAATAATTTAAAGTAGGATTCTCTCTTTGGAGCAATTTAATAAATCCAGTAATGGATGTAAGAGGATTCCTAAATTCATGAACAAAACTTGACGCAAGTTGACCAAGTAATGTTAATCGTTCATCATGTGTTTGCTCTATGAATGTTTTTTTTGCCTCAATATCTTCGGATCGAATTTCTGTATATCTTTTTACTGCATAATAAATAAATTGATCAAAGCCATAATTAATTTTATTAATTATAGGATGAATTTCGTTTGTTAAAAAATGTGATTCGTTGAGGTGCTTAAAGATTTCACTCCGGCCAAAATTGACATTATAAATAAAATCTCCAATATTAACGTTGGCTATAATTCTTTCTTCAGCAACTTTACAGGCTAGCTCCATGAGTTGTGAGGTATCTGAATTATTTCGAATTAGATAAATCACGAGTTGAAGCATTTTTTTGCCATTATTGATGGCTTCATTCTTATATGGGTCATCATCTGAAAGAAGAATATTTTGTGTCCAGCTACCTAGAAATTCTTCGTAGTTCTCTTCCAAGTTTATACAGAGCTGCTCTTCTACAGTCAACACATAATTCACCGCCTAAGTCTTTTGGAAATATTTATGATTTATTTATCTAACAATTCTACTAAAAAACCTTAAATCCTCTTTTTTCATAGGCTCTTTAAACTTTGGTGTTGATTTTAGCTGCATGATGCCCGCTTTCAGCGGGGCGGGCGCTGAGCCAACACGGCATTGGCGCCCTTCGGTGTCTCAACTGTCCCGCTGCTTCCGAAGGACATTGAATTTGCTTCCATGATTTCTAACTGCACGAGGGAATGAGAATAGCATTTTCAAGGAGTCTCGCACTTTCCACTTCAATCAACTTCGTTTGAAAAATCAACAATCAGCTTTTACAGAGCCTTTTCATAAAAAAAAAACCTAGAAAGGTTTTTTTTATTTTCCTTTTTTTATCTTTCCGCCCCAAAGCTTGTATCCGCCTTTTAAATGGTAAAGTTCTTTAATGCCTTTTCTTCTTAATTGAGCAGCTGCTCGTCCGCTTCGAAGACCATTTTGACAATATAGATAAACGGGTTTATCTTGACGCACTTCTTTATGACGCATTCTTAATTGTGATAATGGAATATTCCTAGCACCTAAAATATGTCCACCTTCAAATTCATTTGGTTCACGGACATCAATTAATTGGGCTTTTCTATAACCCTCACGGAATTCAACTTCTGATAATGTTTTTAATATTTTTCTTTGATATAAGAAAGTGATGACTGAATACGCAATAATGGCTCCCAGTAGTATTAATAATGCTTCTAACATGAAAATCGCCCCTTTTTCTCTTCTATCTCTTTATTATAGTAGGGGAAGAGGAAAGTTTCAAAGTTTTCTTTTGCTTTTTCTTTGGACTTCATATAAATTTTTGGTAGAGTAGTATCTGAAGATGAGATGAAGAGGTTGATTAGAATGATACAAGAAAAATGGAGATTTATTGATTCTGGAGATTGTTCTCCAGCTTACAACATGGCATTAGACGAAGTTTTGCTAGATTGGCACAGTAGAGGACTTATTCCACCTACAATACGATTCTATGGATGGAATCCTGCTACATTGTCGATAGGTTACTTTCAAAAAGTTGATAAAGAAATAAATTTAGATGTTGTCAATGCTAATGGATTAGGATTTGTTAGGAGACCTACTGGAGGAAGAGGTGTCTTACATGATAGGGAACTTACCTACAGTGTTATTGTATCAGAGGATTATCCAAATATGCCAAAAACTGTAACAGAAGCCTATCGCGTCATTTCCGAGGGAATACTTGAGGGATTCAAATTGTTAGGTCTAGATGCTTATTTTTCCGTTCCTAAAACAGAAGAAGAACGTGATAGTCTCAAGAATCCTCGTTCTGCAGTTTGCTTTGATGCACCTTCATGGTACGAGCTAGTCGTAGAAGGTCGTAAGGTTGCTGGGAGTGCACAGACTAGGCAAAAAGGCGTTATATTACAGCATGGTTCAATTCTATTGGATATTGACGAAGATCTATTATTTAGCTTATTTAAATACACTAGTGATCGGGTTAAGGAAAAAATGAAAAGCAATTTTAAGAAAAAGGCGGTTGCCATTAATGCATTAAAAGAATCACCCGTAACGATTTATGAAGCAAAGGAAGCTTTTAGGCGTGGTTTCGAAAAAGGACTTAAGATTGAGTTACAACCTTATGTTTTAACAGAAGAGGAACAGTCAACCGTCGAAAAAATAGCAAAAGAAAAGTATGGTTCTGATGTATGGAATTATAAAAAATAATTTTTTGTAAAAAAGTTTCTATTATGTTCTCTAAATAAGCTAGACTAAATTTTTTTAGTGACTAATCAGAGTATAGGTGCTAGGACTTTCTAAAACATCCACCAAAGTTCTCCAAAAAAGCAAACTTATTTTTGGTTTTAAAAAAAGAGAGTGTGTCCAAGTATATCTTAATAATACTTAATGAAAGATTTAACAGACGCGTTCTTCAAATGAATTTACAAGACTGTTAAGAAGGATGAATAGAAATAGGTAATCGTTAGAATAACGATTACCTATTTCTATTTGAAAGGCTACCCTGAAAATAAGGGGATCTTCGTTCCAGAACACTCGCTTTCCGCGGGGCGGGCGGTGAGCCATCTCGGCACTTGCGCCTTCGTTGTCTCACCTGTCCCGCTG